>CAZUQB010000088.1:0-8095 GCA_964622405.1 uncultured Opitutaceae bacterium
CTCGACTTCAAAACCATCCGCCGCTCCCCGGACCGGCGCGACCACTACGTCTAGGCGCGGCCGCCTGGCGGCCGGTCGGGGTTCCGGTGTCACCCGGCATCAGCGCAGTTGGGCCACGAGTCTGAGACGCGTGGAGGCGCCCAGCTTGCGCAGGCTGGAGCTGACCTGGTTCTTCACGGTCGCCTCCGCCTTGCCCAGCGCGGAGGCGATCTCGCGATTTGACAGGCCCTGGGCGAGCAGGTGAACGACCACACGCTCCGCGGGCGTGAGCTGCGGCAGGTGCGGGGCGCCTGACGGCAGGCGCGCCGAGAGCTGCGGCCAGCTCAGCGTGGCCGCGGGCGGCTGATCGAAACCGACGACCCTGCACCCGGTCTCCATGCTAGCGGTGGAGCAGGCGTTTCAGCTCCCGCTCCAGCGCGGGGCCACGGGCATTCGTGCTGACCACCTTTCCGTCCGGACCCACCAGGAACATGGCCGGGATGGCCGCGATGCCGTATCGCGCCACCAGTTCATTCTTCCAGAACTTCCCGTCGAAGTACTGCGGCCACGGCATGTCGTGCGCCGCCGTGAACTCCGTCAGGGTCTTGCGCGCTCGCTCGAGCTTCGCCGCCACCTGCTCCGGCGTGTCCTTGGGACCCAGCTGGGCGTTTTCCAGCGCCACGCCGACCACCTCGAAGCCCTGGTCGTGGTACTTCCGATAGTTCGCCACCACGTTGGGCAGCTCTTCCTTGCACGGGCCGCACCAGGTGGCCCAGAAATCGACCAGCACCACCTTGCCCCGCAGCTTCGCCAGATCCACCTCGCGCCCGTCGACCGCCGTGAACGCGAGCTCCAGCGGCTTTTCCATCAGCGCGAGCACCTTCAGCCGTTCCGCGGCGTGCTGTTGCAGCGCCACCGGCCGGGCGCTCTCCGCCAGGCGAGCCCACTCGGCCCGGGCCAGTTCCGGCGCCTGGCGCTGCAAGGCGCCCAGGTAATCGTCCGCCCGCTTCACCAGCACGGCGTCCAGCTCCGCATATTTCGCGGCGTGGGCGTCAAAGCGCGCGCGAAACGGGGTCCAGTCCACCGCCTGCCCCGCCTTCTGCGCCGCCGTGGTGGCGCGGAAGTCCCGGGCGAACTCCGTCCAGTCCATCTCCTCGCGCGGGCCCGGCGGCACGTCCGGGGCCGCGGCCATCGCCTGCCGGAGCGCCGCGACTTTCGCCTGCCACTCCGCGAGCGCGGCCTTGTCCGTCACGACTCCGCCGGAGCCCGGCTGGTCGAAGTCGGGCGGCACGCTTTGGATGAACCGGAGGCGGAGTGCGCCGAGAAACTGCACGATCTCCCAGCGCCGCGGGTCCTGCGGGTACGCGGCGTACAGCTCGAGCCCGCGTTTCGCCAGCTGCTGCTGGGCCTGGTCTGCCCACTGGATGAATTCCGCCTTGGTGAGCTCACGCGGCGGCTGGAGCTTCTTCGCGGCCTGAAAGTCCGCGAAGTCACGGTCGGCCTGGGACTCGCCCCGGACCGGAGTCAGCAGGACGGCAAGCGGCGCCAAAAGGATCAGAACCAGACGGAGGGAAGCGAGTTTCATGGTTCAAAGTTTCAGCAGCCGCCGGAGCTCGGTCTCCAGCTTCGGTCCCCGCGCGTCCATCGTCACCACCCGCCCCTCCTGATCGAGCAAGAACATGCGCGGGATGCCGCCGATGCCGTAGCGCGCGGTGTAGGGGTTCTTCCAGCCCGTGCCGTCGAAATATTGCGGCCACGGCATGTCGTGCTCGCGGGTGAAACGCTGCAGGCGTTGCCGCGCGTTCTCCAGCTTGCGCGCCGCCGCCTCCGAGGTGTCCGTCGGCGCCACGTTGGCATTTTCCAGGGTCATGCCCACGACCTCGAAGCCGCGGTCATGGTACTTCTGGTAGTTCGCCACGACGTTCGGAATTTCCGCGATGCAGGGGTGGCACCACGTCGCCCAGAAATCGATCAGCACCACCTTGCCCCGCAGCTTCGCCAGATCCACCTCGCGCCCGTCGGCGGCGGTGAATTTCCAGTCCAGCGGCTCCTTCTGCGCCCGCCACAGCGTCAGCCCGGTCTCGGCCACCGTGCGGACCGACTCGCACGAGCTGTGCACATAGGCCTCGAGCAGCGCGTTGACCTGCTCCGGGCCCTGGCCGAGACGCCGATGCAGGGTCACGAAGGACTCGAACACCCGGCGCACCTCGGGGGCGTCGGGATACCGCGCAATCAGGGCGTCCACCTCGGCGCGCAGCTTGGGCTCGTCGACCGGCTTGTGCAGTCCCGCGGCGGTGTTCGCGCTCGCCAGGTGCCGCTGCGCCGCGCCGAGCTCGTAGCGCTGCCGGAGTTCCGGCGGCATGTCCGTGGCCGCCGCCGCCTCGGCGTCGAGCCGCGCCAGCCGCTCCCGGTAGGCCTCGCGCGCCTCGCGGTCATACTCGACCGCCCCCCGCACCACCGTGCCGGGCCGCTGCTGGTCGAGCTTCGCGTCGTCCGTCGACTTCACGAACGGCCGCAGGTGCTGGAACATCACCAGCGCCACCTCCCAGCGCAGCGGATCGGCCGGATGCTCGGCCAGGAACCGCTCGCAGAGGTCGTTCAGCCGGATCGCCGTGTCCGTGCGCCAGTGAAAACGCTGCGATCCGGTGGTCGCGGCCGCCGGGGACGCATTCCGGGCCAGGGTGCCGGCCAGGTCCGAGATGGCCTGCCAGTCGGCCGCCGCGGTGCCCGCGTGAGCCGGGAGCGCGAGCAGGAGCACCGCCAGCGCGCCGGAGAGGAGGGATGAGAGCTTCATGTTGGGGTCTAGAACTGTTTCCTCACCGAGATCCCGTAGCGCCGCAGCCGCGCATCGAGCACCGTGTTGTCCGGCATGTAGAGGTTGTCGAACGGCGGCCGGGTGTTGCACACGTTGAAGATCGTCAGCGACGCCTTCAGGCCGCGGAACGCCTTCCCATACCAGGCCTCCGCCCCGCCCCTGAGCCACTCGGCCTTGGTGAAATCGTAGTTCAGCTGCCAGTCCCACCGAATCGCCGAGCCGGTCGCGATCACGGTCGTCGACGAGCGGTTGCCGCCGCGATAGGTCACCAGCGCGCCGGTGCCCCACGCCCCCCGGGTCAGGAAGGCCGAACCGCTGAACTGCACCGGCAGGCTGTCGGTGTTCACGGTCGCGGCCGGCGCCGAGTTTGGCGCCGGGACGAAGCTGTTGCGGGTGTATTTCGTGCCCGTGACGTTCACCAGCAGCTCGCCGTAGGGCGTGCGGGTGTCGTAGCGGGCGCTGACGTCATACCCCGTGGTGTCACTGTACGCCACGTTCACGAGGCGGGTGTCAACGCCCGTGATCGGGCCCGGCCAGCCGGCCTGGTCGGTGGGCAGGCTGGCCCCGCGCGTGATGCGCTCGGGAAAGTACAGCACGCGCTGCTCGAAGGTGACGCTGCCGATGCGGTCGACAAACCGGTTGTCGAAGTGATCGAAGGAGAACGAGAGGCCCTTGATCCGGGGAATCTCGAGCACCGCGCCGAAGGTGGTGTTCTCGGACTTCTCCGGCCGCAGGTCGGGATTGCCGCCGCTGGTGGTCGCGACGAAGGCGGTCTGGGCCTCGTTGCCGCGCAGGGGATCGACGCTGCCGGAGAACCGCTGCGTGCCGGTCCGGATCGGCGCCTTGGTCTGGTAGAGGTTCGGCACCTTGAAGCCCTCGCCGTAGCTGCCGCGGAGCAGCAGCCAAGAGGCCGGGCGCCACGCGACGCCGGCCCGCGGATCGGACGAGCTGCCGCCGTCCGAGTAGTGCTCGCGGCGGATCGAGCCGGAGAGATTCAGCTGCTCGACCAGTGGGAGGCGCAGCGACGGCCCGAAGACGGGGACGTTGAACTCCCCAAAGAACGCGGCGACATCCCGGCTGGCGGCTTGCGCGGAACTCGTGTCGGTGGCCAGGCGGCGCGGGAAGTCCGTGTACTCCTCGCGGTACTCGGTGCCGGCCGCGACCGCCACCTTGCCGGCGGGCAGCGTGTAGACCGGCCCGTCGACCTGGAGGGAGTAGATGTAGCTCTGGGAGATCTCCTCGTCGGCGGCCGGCGCGGTGAGCGACTCGATCACACCCGCCCCGTTGGGGTTCCGTACCCGCGTGCTGTCGTAGAAGAGGTTCGGTGTCAGGCCGCTGGCGATCGCCGCCGTGAGAGAGGCCGCGACGATCGAGGGCCCGGCGGGCGAGTCCGCCTTGGTGTGGCCGCGGACATAGTTGACCGAGGCATCGTAGTGCCATTCGCGCGGCAGTTCGCCCCGCACCCCTAAGACCGCGGCCAAGGTGTCGTCGGTGGCGACGCGGACGGGCATGACGTCGTAGAAGTACTTTGAAAGCTGGATCGCGATGCCGAATGGATTGCCGGGATAGCCGGCCGGGATCGAAAGGGTGCTCGCCGACACCGGCTGCGGGGCCTGGCGATTCTCGTTCTGGGCCGCCCGCAGCTCCGTGTAGAACTCCAGGGATTTCCGCAGTTCGTAGCTGAGATTGGCCACCGCGCTCCGGCGGAGGTACGAGGACGAGAAGTCCTGGTAGGCCGCCAAGTCCGCGGGGTCGGAAATCGCGCCCGCGTTGGCGTAGTCGGCCACCGTCAGCCCGGTGCCGAGGTTGCCGGTCGGGACCGCGGCCGAGGTCGAGGTGAGCCCCGGCAGCGCCACGGTGCCCGTCCGCGAGACGCGCCCCGCACCGCCGACCACGGCGCCCCGCAGGTCGGCGCCGCCGAACGGCCGGCGGTCGTAGCTGGCCGTGAACCACCGGTCGCGGAGCGCCATGGCATTGGCCTTCTCCCACGAGAGGGCCACGAGGCCCCGGAGGGGCCCTTGGGCAAAGCCGTGGGTGAGGCTCGTGGTCAGCACCCCGGCGTCCTTGTCGAACGTGTTCTCGTAGCCCACCCGGAGTTCGCTGCCCCGGTAGTTCTTCTTCAGGATCACGTTGATCACGCCGCCGATCGCATCGGCGCCGTAGATCGAGCTGGCCCCGTCCAGCAGCACCTCGACGCGTTCGATGGCCGCCAGCGGGATGCCGTTGAGGTCGTAGCCGTCGCCGCCGCTCGACTGGTTGTTCTTCGGCACCCGGCGGCCGTCGACGAGCAGCAGCGTCCCGTCGCCCGGCGAGCCGCGCAGCGTCGCGGAGGTGCGGCTCGATGAGCTCGCGTTGATGCCGGTGTAGTTCGGGGAGAAGCTGGTCGGGCCCCCGACCGCGGCGACAAAGTTGCCCGCGGTCCGGGTGATGGATTGGCCGGTCGTGAAGCTCGAGACTTGGGGAATGTAACGGAAGAGGTCGCCGAGCGACTGGGCCCCGGTCCGTTCGATTTCCTTGCTGTCGAGGGCCAGCACCGGCTGGGCCGTCGCGCCGGCCAGCAGGCCGCGCAGACGCGTGCCCGTGACCTCCACCGCGCTCAGCCGCACCATCTGCGGCTCGACCCGGTTATCCGCTTCCGGGCGGCTGCCGATCCGGGGCGCCGCCCGCTGGCCGTTTGGGAGCACCGCCCCCTTCACCGCAAAGGCCCCGGTCTTGGCGTCCGGCACCGCGGTCAGCCCGGTGCCATCCAGCATGCGGGCCAGCGCCTCGTCGGCGGTCAGCTCGCCCTTGACGGCATGGGTCTGGATCCCGCGGACCGTGCTGGCCGCGAAGAGTGTCTCGCGGCCGGAGACCTCGGAGAATTGCTTGAGCATCGCCGCCGCATCGCCGGCCGGCAGGTCGTAGGGCTTGGTGGGCTCGGCGGCCCGGGCCGGCAGCAGCAACAGCGCCCCCACGAGGGCGGCGCGAATCAGGGAGCGCAGGATCGTCATGGTGTGGTGTCGCCAGGGGTGGCTGGTCAACTAGACGAGCCACCGGGCCAACCCCGTAATTTTCCCGCCGGATTTCCGCGGTCAGCGCCCCCGGCGCAGCAGCGTCCGGTCGTCGCCCACCCGCTCCGCGCGGACGCCCAGCGCGGTGTCGAGCAGCCGGACAAAGCCCTCCACGTTGTCCGGTCGGAACGTGCCGCCAATGCGCAGCTGCGCGATCTCCGGGTCGGCGATGACCAGCTGATGACGGTTGAGCCGGTTGAACTCCGCGACCGCCTCCACCAACGGGGTCTCGTAAAACTGCAGCCGCGGCGCCTGCCACACGAGCTCGCGCCGGATCTCCTCCGGGGTCACGGCGACCACGGCCGGCGCCGTCACGCGGGTTTCGGCCGCCAGCGGCACCACGGTTCGTTCGCCCATCGACACAAACAGCGGTGGCGCGACTGGCGCCGGGCCGGCCGCCGCAGGCGCGGGAGCCTCGACCCGCACGCGCCCTTCGGTCACGAGCACCTCGACCGCGCGCTCGCCGAGGCGCACGTCAAAGGCGGTGCCGACCGCCCGGACCTCGACCCCACCCGCCTCCACGACGAATGGGCGGGCCGGGTCCTTCCACACGGTGAAATGCGCTTCCCCGCCGGTGAGTTTCACCCGCCGCTCGGCTTCCGAGTACCGGACCTGCAGCTGGGTGCCGTCCTTCAGCTCGGCCCGCGAGCCGTCGGGCAGGGCGACCCGCTCATTGACGCGCAGGTAGGAGCGCGCCACCGCCGCAGGCGGCGCAGCCGGACGGGAGACGAGGTAGAAGCCGACCACCAGGGCCGCGGCGGCCGCAAGTCCGGCCGACCAAGCCCACCAGCGACCGCGCCGCGGCGCGGCAAAGAGGTCGGGGTTGGGTTCCGTGTCATGGCTCGGCTGCCACTCGTAGAGCTGCATCATGCGCTCGAGCGCGGCGGCGTGCTGGTTGACCGCCTCCGCGTGGCGCGGATCGGCCTGCAGCCAATGCAGGTACTCATCCTGCTCCTGGGGGGTGAGTCCGCGGTCGCGCCGCGCCAGCCACGTCGCGGCCGCCTCTGCCACGGCAGGTGGAAGCGAGCCAAACGAATCCGGCGGCTGGGAGGATGATGCGCTCATGCTCGTCCGTGATGCCCGCGGGCAAAGTATTCCGCGCAGAGCCGGATGCCCTGCGCCATCTGTTTCTCCACCGTGCTGAGGGACACGCCCAGCTTCTCGGCCACCTGCTTCTGGGTGAGCCCGTAGGCCGTCCGCAGGGTGAATACCTGCCGGGCGCGGTCGGGCAGCGACTGGATGGCCTTGGTCAAGAGCTCGAGTTCCTGCTGTCTACTGATGGTTTCGACGATGTCGGTTTCATCCGCTAAGACGGACGAGGTCGCCTCATCCGTAAGGACTTCAAACCGGACCACCCGCTGGCGCCGCACGGCGTCGAGGGCGAGGTGGCGGGCCGTCGTGAAGAGGAGCGCCCGCGCCGAGCCAATCGGCCCCGCCTCGCGCGCCCGGACCATCCGGGCACAGCTTTCCTGCACGAGGTCCTCCACGTCGGGCAGGGTCGGAAACCGCGCCAGCAGCCAGGCGCGGAGCGCCGGACGGTGCGGCTGCACCTCCGTCACATACCAGCGGGCCGATTCGGGATCGGGCGGAGCCATGACTCGGGGAACGCCTTCCTCCTCCCAGCTCCCAGCCCAGTCGAGCCGATTGTCGCCAAGGCCGCTTTTTCTTACGGGCTGCGCGCTCCGGTACGTCTATGGGCTTTCAATGGGGCGGCCCGGGAATGCGGGCCCAGGCTGGAAGGGCCGCATCCCCGCTTCCCGGACCAAAGCCGGGTCGGACGCCCACCTTGCCCACCTGATCGGGTTCCTCAACTTCATTGGCCTTCGGGTGGGCCCGCTTCTCCACTTCAAGCACGGGCCTCTGCGGATGAAGCGGGTGGCAGGCTGAGGTTTGGTTTAACCGCGGAATTCACGGATCGCGCGGAATCAGACGAATCTTCGCGGACCAGCGTTCTGGCAGGATGCCAGAACGCTGGTCCGCGAAGCCTTGGGGAGCTGAAGACCTGAAGTAGCTAGCAGCCGGTGCAGCTGCCGAGGTTTCAGGTCTTCAGCTCCAAAACGCCATGCGGCCAATCGTGGGGAGCGCAGCTCGCCACGATTGGCCGCATGGATTCGCCCGATTCCGCGCGATCCGTGAATTCCGCGGTTAAAAATCCCAACCAGCGCAAACAGGCAGAGGCCCACTGTCCCACACCTTTCAGGGCAGCACTGTCCGCACCGGGGCGCCGAGGAACCGGACCGAGCGCACGCGC
>CAZUQB010000089.1:0-8088 GCA_964622405.1 uncultured Opitutaceae bacterium
CGAGCTCTGCACCCACAAGTTCGTGATCGAGGGCACCGGGCAGGTTCGGGGTTGAAGCCGGCGGGAGCGCCTGATTTCTAGTCAGCGCATCCCATGTTCTCCTGGAGCTCGCCGGCCAACCCGCGAATTGTCGGGATCGACGGCTATTCGCCCGACCAGATTCGCGCGGAAGTCGACCGCGGCGCGCGCTTCGTGATCTACAGCTACGTCATTTCGGTGCTGGTGATGACCTTCAAGCGGCCTTCGGACATCTACCTGGTCCCGGCCGGCCAGAGCCGGGTGACGAAGGGCCTGCAGTTCTCGCTGGTCTCATTCCTCCTCGGCTGGTGGGGCCTGCCCTGGGGCATCATCTACACCATCCAGGCCCTCTACACGAATTTCACCGGCGGCCGGGACGTCACCGACGCGGTGCTGGCCAGTCTCGCGCCCGCGCCGAGCCCGGCGGCCGTGCCCCCGCACGTGACCCGGCCAGCCCGGCAGTTTTCAGCCCGCCAGGCCCTCGGCGTCGCGGCCGTCCTCGTGCTCATCGCCGCAATCACGTACCCCGCGATCTGCTACTTCTACGGCCGCGAGCTCCCGGTCGCCCTCGTCTCGGGAATTGATCGCCCCTACAGTGTCACGCTCAACGGGGTCGACTATCGGCTGGCGCCGCACAGCGTGACGCTGACGACGGTGCCCGAGGGCGAAATCACCCTCGATTCGAACGGCGCGGGCATCGTGCGCACCTCGGTTGGCGAAGCGTTCTTCAAGCGGCCGTTCCAACGCCAAGCCGTGGTTCTTAACCCCGACCGTCTCGCGGTCCTGTATCAGGACAACATCCACTTCAGCGCCGCGCCCCGGGAGCACCCGACGTCGTTCACCCTGTACGCGAATCAGCCGCTCTACGTCATCGCCCGGTCCGATTACTTCTTTGTCGATCCGCCCCGGTCGATCTCCCTCCCGACCGGCCAGTCGGATGAGGTTCGCACCAGCTTTCAGAAGCTGCCGGCCCTTGAGCTGACTCGCCTGGCCCCGTTCCTCCATCAGAACCTCGGCGAGGCCGGGTTCATCGCCCACCTCGAGCTCCTGGCCCAGGACAACCCGGACGACGAGAAGCTCCAGGGTGTGATCGTCACCGAGCTCAAACCCGCCGACGCCCGTCGGCTGTTTGAGTCCCAGCTGGACGTGCGACCCGCGCGGATCGAGTGGCACCGGGCCTATCAGTTCCTGATCGACCGGTCCTTCCCAGGCGAGGACCTGAAGGCCCGCTATCGCGCCTGGATGGAGGCAGCCCCGGACGATGGCGCCCTGGCCTACCTCTATGGCCGGCTCCTGATGACGCCGGAGGAGAGCCGTCCCTATTACGAACGAGCGCTTTCCGCCGCCCGTCCCTGTGCCTACGGAGCGTATGGGCTGGCGACGGATGAATTCGCCGCCGGCCGTTATCCCGAGGCGCTGGCGCTCATCGAGCGAGCAGCTGGACTCGGCCTGCACAGCGGCTCGTTGTCGCAGCGGCGGCGGGATGTGCTCCTCGCCATGGAGCGCTACGAACAGTGCATCTCCGACGACACGCGGCAGCTGGTCGCGGACCCCCTGAACGAGGAGCTCTTTTCCCGCCGGAATCAGCTGGAGATGCTCCGCCACTACATTCCGATGGAAGCCCCGAGGAAAATTGACGAGTTCGTGAGCGCCTATCGGGCCAAGTACGGCCAGGAAACTGATCCAACCCTCGCGAAGCGACTGCAGGCCAATGTGGATTACGTGTGGAGCGACGAACCCGTTTTTGCCAAGGAGGCCGCCCAGGTGCCAGGTTCGTGGTACGCGTTCCAGGCTGCCGTGAGTCGCCACGATCACGCCGCCGCCGCCAAAGCCCTGAGCAAGGAATCCGCGCTTCCGGTCAGCATATACTGGATGCTCGCCCTGACCGCGGAGTCGGCCGGCGACCACGCCGCTTTCGGACGGTACTTTGACCAGGCCCTTTCCCAGCTCGCGAAGGAGGATCGCTACTCCCGCGAGTGCGTCCAGCGGTTGCAGCACGATACGCCAGCCGATCACGTGGCGGTCCGTCAAACTCCCAACTTCGCCGGTGAGCTGCGCGTGATGTTCACGGCCCTCGGAGTGCGCTACCCCGCGGAACGGGAGAATTATTTCAAGCGCGCGCGCGAGCTCGATCACGACCCGGCGTTTCCCCATCGCCTGCTCGTGGCCGTGCGAGGCGACAGTAAAAAATAAGGTGCTGCAACCCATGCGAACCTCCCGCCTCCAGAGCCTCTTCTTCGCCGGCCTGTGCGTCGCGCTGCTCGCCGGCTGCTCGGCGGTGCACTCGTGGGTGCAGCTCGGCTCGGATCGTCCCGCCCGGGCGGGGGCGAGCGTGAGCGTGCCGCTCGGAAAGTAACCGGCATGGGCGCGTCGTCCGAGTCCCGCGTCGGCGCCCGGGCGGCGTGGTCGGGCTGCTGGCTCGCGCTGCTGGTCTTCGCCGGCCGGAGCGCGCTGGTGTTTCACGCCGGCTCGCCGGTGCCGTTCCACGACCAGTGGATCGCGGAGGCGGAACAGCTCCTGGTGCACCACGCGCAGCACACGCTGACCTGGCACAATTTCGTCGTGCCCCACAGCGACCATCTGCACGTGTCCACCCGCCTGATCGCCTACGGGCTGTACCGCCTGACCGGCCGCTGGGACATGCTCGCGGAGATGCTCGTGAACAACGCCCTGATCGCCGCGGCGTTCGGCTGGCTGTATTGCCAATTCCGTCGCACCGCCCCGTCGGCCTGGGTCGGCTGGGCCGCCGTGCCCTTCGGGGCGTGGCTCGCATCGCCGCTCTTCTACGGCAACGCCCTCTGGGGATTCCAGTCCTCGATCGAGATTCTCGTCCTGACCGCCGTCGTGCAGGTGATCGCCGCCGCCTCGCTGCGCGGGTTTGACCGTCATTGGGTCCTCGCGTTCGTCGCCGGCGTGATTGGCGTGATCTCCTTCGGCAGCGGTGTGTTCGCCTCGGTGATCGCGGCGCTGGTCTGCCTGGTGCGTCTGCGCGAAGCCGAGGCTCCCCGGCGCGCACTGATGGCGGCCATGGTCGCCAACCTCGCGATTTGTGCCGGGGGCTGGCTGGTGGTGCGCCGGAGCCCGTCGCTGGGCCAGACCGGCTTCGAGGCGGGCCAAATCCTGCACACGATCCTGCACGCGCTGTCCTGGCCGGACATGCAGCCGTCATGGTTCGCGCTGCTTCTCTGGCTGCCCGCCCTGGCGGCGACGGTCCTGATCGTGCGCGGCCGGCCCGGACCGTGGCTGCCGGCGTACGCCCTCGCGGGCTGGACCCTCCTCCAGATCGCGGGGGTCGCGGCGATCCGCAGCGCGCCGGTGCCGGCGCTGCCGCCGCGATACTATGATTTCCTCGCGGTCGGCGTGATCGCGAACGCGCTGTTGTGTCACGGCTTGCTCACGACGTCAGGCGGCCGGCGCGCCCTGCGGCTGGCGGCGTTGGCGCTGACCCTCGCCTGGACCGCCGGAGCGGCGGCGAAGGGCTATGCGTTCGCGCGCAGCCACACGATCCACGATGTGCCGGCGCTGCGGGGCTACGCCGTGGGACAGATCGAGTTGCTCCAGCGGTACTACGCCGGCGGTGGGACGGCCGTGCTCGAGGACGCGAGGTTCCCGGTGCGGCCCTACCCGGAAGTCCCGTACCTGCGGGGCCTGCTGGACCAGCCGGTGATCAAGACCGCGTTGCCCGCCGACCTGAAGACGCCGCCGCCGGCCGTGGCGCCGGAACTGACCTCCTACCGCTGGCCCGCGGACGGGCCGCGGCGCTCCACGTGGCGTTCCTTCGCGCTCGGAATCGCCGGCCTTGCATTCTTGGCGCTCGCGATGCTGGCCGGAACCCGCTTCCGGGTGCAGGTTCAGCTCGGCGCCAGCCGCTGAATTCGCCGGGCCAGCTCGACATCCTTCGCCGTGACCTTGCCGCCGGCGTCGTGGGTGTTGAGGCGGACGACAACCCGGTTGTAGACGTTGGACCATTCCGGGTGGTGATCCATCGCCTCGGCCTCAAACCCGACCCGGACCATGAACGCCAAGGCGGCGCGGAAGTCGGCCAGCGTGAACGTGCGCTCAAGGGCGTCGCGCTGGAAACTCCACCCGGGCAACTGGACCAGGGCCGTTTCGATCTCGGCGGACGTTAGAGGAAGGCTCGCCATGGCCGGGAACATGGTCATGGGGCCGGCGGAGGCAAGGGCGCTTCGGGAATGCCGGGGCGTTCGCCCCGCCGCTTCCCCGCCGGGCTTGTCAAACGCCTCTCCGGCCCGCACCCTCCGGGTCATCGCATGTCCCCATCCGCCGACCGACCCGCGACACCCGCCCGGGCCAATGTGCCGGGCCACGTCGCCATCATCATGGACGGCAACGGCCGTTGGGCGCAGCAGCGCGGGCTGCCGCGGCTCGAGGGCCACCGTCGCGGGGTGGAGACGGTGCGGACGGTGACCAACGCGGCGCGGGAGCTCGGGATCAAGATGCTCACGCTGTACGCCTTCTCGGTCGAGAACTGGAACCGGCCCAAGACCGAGGTGACCGGCCTGATGAGCCTGCTCGAGTTCTACCTGAAGCAGGAGCTGAAGACCTTCGTGAAGGACAAGGTGCGGCTGCGCACCATCGGCCGCATCGACGAGCTGCCGGCAGGCGTGCAGAAGCACCTGCGGCACACCATCGAGGAAACGGCGGGCTTCACCGAGTACACGCTGGTGCTCGCCCTCAACTACGGCGCGCGCACCGAGGTGGTCGACGCCGCCCGGGCCTACGCGGCCGCGGTCGCGACCGGCAAGGAGAAGCTCAACGACGGCTCGTGGGCCACCTTCTCCCGCTACCTCTCGACGGCGGACATGCCCGATCCCGACCTGATCATCCGCACCTCGGGTGAGACGCGGCTGAGCAACTTCCTGCTGATGCAGGGCGCCTACGCCGAGCTGATCTTCACGCCGGTCCTCTGGCCGGACTTCACCAAGGCCGACCTCGTCGCGGCGTGCGAGGACTACGCGCGGCGCGAGCGCCGCTACGGCCTCACCGCCGAACAGGTCCGCCCACCGGCCGCCCGCGCGGCCAAGTAATCCTCCCATGGCCAAGCGCATCGTCAGCACCCTCATCATGTGGAGCCTGCTGTTTGCCACGATGTGGTACTTCCGCACGACCGGCGCGGTCGTCCTGGTCGCGCTCCTGTGCGTGCTGACGCTCCGCGAGTTCTACCAGCTCCTGGGCGGCGCCGGGCAGGCGCCGTTTCAGAAGCTCGGGATGGCGTTCGGCGCGCTCATCACCCTGGCGCCGTGGCTGCACGCCCAGGTCGGGATCCCCGGCAGCTCCCACGCGCTGGCCCTCGCGGTCATCGTCTTTTCCATCCGCATCCTCAGCGAGCGCGATCCCACCACCCGGGTCGAGGCGCTCACCAGCACCGTGTTCGGCCTGGTTTACGTCGCGCTGATGCTGCAGTACCTCGTCCGGATCCTGACCCCGCTGCCGGGCGACACCGTCAGCCCGGACGGCCGGCTGGTGTTGTGCCTCTGGCTGGTGGCGACGGCGAAGTTCTGCGACGTCGGCGCGCTGCTGACCGGCCTGGCGATCGGGCGCCACCACATGGCCCCGCAGATCTCGCCGAAGAAGACCTGGGAGGGCGCGGTGGGCGGCGTGCTGGTGTCCGTCGGCGTCGGCGCCCTCGTGGCCTGGCTGGGCCGCGGCGTGCTGCCCCCGCACTTCACCCCGGCGATCGGCGCCCTGCTCGCGGCCCCGGTCGCGCTGGTGGCGATCGTGTCGGACCTGGTGGAGTCGATCATCAAGCGCCGCGCCGCCATCAAGGACTCCGGCGCCGGCGTGCCCGGCATCGGCGGCTTCTTCGACGTCAGCGACAGCCTGCTGCTCACGGCCCCGCTGGGGTATTTCCTGCTGGCACTGCCGTAGGCCGCCAAGCGGCCATTCCGGATTCCGGATTTCGGAGTCCGGATTCCGGAGTGGTCTTTCAACCCGGCCACCCAAGACGAGCCTTGGCGAATCGGCCTGCAGCCTTCGGGCGGGACGGACCGTGGCGGGCAGCTCCAAGGCTTTCGAGAACCCCTCACCTGGACCGGAATCCGAACTCCGGAATCCGGAATTCCGAAATTGCGCCCCGGCCGGGGGGTCCGCCAACCTGACCGCCCCTTGGCTGTCTCCTCGTCCAACTCCCGCAAGCGCGTTGTCCTGCTCGGCGCCACCGGCTCGATCGGGGAAAGCACCCTGCGGGTCCTCGCCGCGCATCGCGACAAGCTCGAGCTGGTCGGCATCGCGGCCCGCGCCAATCACGCGCGGCTCGCGCAGATCGCCCGGGACTTCGGCGTGCGGCACGTGGCGGTGTTCGAGGAGGCGGCCGGCGCCGCGGCCCGCGCCAGCGGGGCGTTTCCCGCCGGCACCGAGCTGCTGACGGGGCTCGACGGGCTGGTCGCGCTCGCCCGGCTCCCGGCCGCCGACATCGTGCTGGTGGCCGTGGTGGGCACGACCGGGCTGGAGCCGGCGCTCGCCGCGCTGGCCGCCGGCAAGGACCTCGCCCTGGCCTCGAAGGAGATCCTCGTCCTCGCCGGCAAGTTCATCATGGCCGAGGCGAGACGCCACGGCGGCCGGCTCCTGCCGGTGGACAGCGAGCACAGCGCCGTCTTCCAGTGCCTCGAGGGCCATCCGCAGGCGGGCGTCCGGCGGATCGTGCTCACGGCGAGCGGCGGCGCGTTCCGCGACTGGCCGCATGAGCGGCTGGCGCACGTGACGCCGGCGGACGCCACCAAGCACCCGAACTGGTCGATGGGACCGAAGATCACCGTCGACTCCGCCACCCTCGCCAATAAGGGCCTCGAGCTGATCGAGGCGCAGTGGCTCTTCAACCTGCGCCCGGAGCAGTGCACCGCGGTGATCCACCCGCAGAGCATCGTGCACTGCCTGGTCGAGTTCACCGACGGCGCGATGCTCGCCCAGCTGTCGCCGCCCTCGATGACCTTCCCGATCCAGCACGCGCTGCTGCACCCGGCCCGCGCGCCCGGCGTGGAGGCGGCGCTCGACTTCACGCGGCTGCTGGGCCTGGAGTTCCGGCCGGTCGACGAACTCCGCTTCCCCTGCTTCCGGCTCGCCCACCAGGCGATGGTCGCCGGCGGGATCGCCCCGGCGGTGTTCAACGCGGCCAACGAGGTGGCCGTCGCCGCCTTCCTCGACGGCCAGCTGCCCTTCCTTGCGATTCCGCGGGTGATCGATGAGACTCTCCAGGACGTGAAACACTTTGAACCCGAGAGCCTGGCCGCGGTCTTGGAGGCGGACGCCGCCGCCCGCCGCGCCGCCACGGCGCGCCTGCGGCGCCACACCTGAACCACCCCCGATGTTTCCCGACACCCTCTCCAGCCTCGCCTCCAACCTCTGGTCCCTCGCCCTGGTCGTGCTGTTCTTCGGCGGCTCGATCTTCGTCCACGAGCTCGGCCACTACCTGGCCGCCCGCTGGCGCGGCGTGAAGGTGGAGCGGTTCTCGATCGGATTCGGCCCGGCCATCGTCTCGTGGCTCGGCCGCGACGGCGTGGAGTACCGGCTCTCCTGGATCCCGCTCGGCGGCTACGTGCTCCTGCCGCAGCTCGCCGACCTCGGGCCGGTCGAGGGCAAGAGCACCCTCGACGTCGAGTCCCTCCCGCCCATCGCCTACCTCAGCAAGATGATCGTCTTCGTGGCCGGCGCGCTGTTCAACGTGCTGTTCGCGTTCGGCCTCGCCTGCGTCGTGTGGGTGGCCGGCCAGCCCACGATCGCGGAGTGGAACACGACCCAGATCGGCCACCTGGCGCCGACCATCCGCCTGCCCGACGGCTCCACGGCGCCCAACCCCGCCATCGAGGCCGGCCTCCGGCCGGGCGACACCGTGCGGTCGATCGACGGCGTGGAGGTGAAGAACTTCGAGGACATCATCACGAACATCTTCCTCGGCCGCGAGCGGGCCGGCGACGGGCGCCGCAAGGCCGTCTTCGTCGTCGAGCGCGAGGGACGGCGCCTCGAGCTGACGGTCTACCCGCGGCTCGTCGGCGAGGAGAATGTCCGCAGCGCCGGCATCGAGCCGTCCGAGGACCTGACCGTCGAGGCGGTCGG
>CAZUQB010000090.1:0-8058 GCA_964622405.1 uncultured Opitutaceae bacterium
CCATGTGGTGCTGGTTGCAGTCCCACATGTACTCGTACTGGAGGAACGCCTCGCGCGCCCGGGGCAGGCCCTTCGTCGCGATCGCATACCGGACCAGATGCTCGCCCGCGGGCGTGAAGCAGGCCCCGGCCCAGTCCAGCGCCAGCGCCAGGCCGGCGCAGACGTGGGACTCGGGGAAGCCGCGCGTGTCCCACGTCGACCCCGGAAAGCTCTCCATGAAGTGCGGCGCCCAGGTCTCCGTGTGCGCCAGGCTCACCGCCACCCGCGCGGCAAAGCGCAGGCAGGCGGGGTCGCGGTCGATCAGGCCGACGAAGGCGCAGACCGGCGCGTCGAGGTGAAAGGAGCGGGTGCCGGCGTCGCGTTCGCGCGACTGGATCGACCACACGTCGCCCGCCGCGAGGAACTTCCCGATCTGCGCCTCCGGCGGGCGCGGGTCGGTCATCGCCGCGTGCGCCTGCGCCCGGAGCTGGTCCAGCAGGGGCCGATAGAGCGGCGAGAGGGCCTTGCGCCGCAGCGCCTCGAGCTCGGCCGCGTCAAAGTAGAAGCCGAACCGCGGGACGGCGTCGATGGGAGCGCCCTCGGGCAGCAGCCAGTTTTCCCAGTCCGGCGTGAAGGCGGGCGGCTGCGCCAGCATGGCCGCGCGGCGGCGGGCCTGCGCGCAGCCGATCCAGTAGAGCCAGACCTCGTCCGGGCCGTCCCGGACCGAGGCCACCTCCAGCCGCAGGTGCTCGAGCCGTTGCCCGCGCACCCTCGCCTCGAACTCGTGGGCCTTGCCGGTGCCCGGCGCCGCGCGGAGCAGGGTGCGCTCCCGGCCGTCGATCGTGGCCACCAGCGTCAGGTGCACGTGCTTTGGGCAGGCGGCCCGCACGACGAGACGGTCGTAGCCCTCCAGCGGGACGTTCAGCTCGCGCTCGAACGCCAGCAGCGCCGCGGGTCGCCGCCGGGGCCGGGCCGCGGGCCGGCTCCACGCCAGGGTCACCCAGCACCAGAACTGGCTCGCGGTGACCTGGTCGGGCCCCACCGGGCCGAGGGGCGCGGTGCCGGTCGCGGGGCTGGCTTCGCCCCGCGCCGCACGAAGCGTGTACCGCCGAAGCGGCGACAGGTGCTCGTCCCAGAAGGCCTCGATGATGGCCTCGGACTCGTTGATCGGCACCGGCCGGCGCGCAGGCGGGGTCATGGTTAGTGGGCGGCCTTGAGGCGGAGCCGGACGATGATCCGGAGCGTGCCGCGCTGGCCGGTCTGGCGCACGGTCAGCCTCGGCTGGGTCTCGGCGTGCTGCCAGCCATACTGCACGAGGTCGCGCCGGCCCTGCTCCACGGCGGTGCGCCGAGGGTCCTGCAGGGGCAGCTGCTCGATCCGGGCTTCGACGCCGTCGGGCAGGGTCAGCTCCGCGACGGCGCGCCGGCCCTCGATGAGCACGCGATTGCCCTCGAGCCGGAGCGGCAGCCGCGTGGTCCAGTGGAACTCCACGCCGCGGCCGCGGATGACCTCCCACTCGTCGGTGAGGATGAGCATGTCCGGCGCGGGCGAGTCCCAGGTGCGGTCCCAGCGCGCGTACCATTCCTCCCAGCCGGCCCGCAGGTCCATGGTCGCGTGGAAGCGGGTGGCGTCGCCCGTGCCGCGCGGCTTGATGTCGGCGAAGATCGGGTTCTTGGGCTTCGGCCGGACGTCGTCGCTCCACGGCGCCAGCATGTTGTGCCGCTGGCAGTGCTTGAGCAGCTCGGTCACCGGATTGGCGTAGTCCACCACGCCAAAGTCGAACGCGAAACTGTCGCCGGCGCACTCGAGGACGAAATTGCCCTTGTCCTCGTGCTGGTGGTCGCCGCCCGCGCAGTTGCCCTGGAGGTAGAGCTTCACGAGCTCCGGCCCGAGGCGGCGCACCGAGGCCATCATGCCGGTGTCGGGCATCTCGAGGAACGGCGTGAAGTCCGGCCCGGCCGCCGGCACCGTGCGCGCCAGCTGGAGCGGCAGCAGGAACGGCGCGGCGCCAGCCCGGCGCAGCTGCTTGCGGTAGATGGTGACCCAGTGGGACTGCGGCAGCAGCCAGGCGAGGAACGCGGCGCCCTCATTGACCGTGATGACCGCGTCGCCCGTCAGGATCATCTCCTGGCCCTCGTCGGTGGAGTAGAGCATCTCCGCCAGCCGGCCCGTGCGCAGCAGGGCCGGGGCGACGAACTCCCGCGGGTCGCGCCCGCGCCCGCGCGCGTAGAGCTGCGCGCCGAGGATGGCCTGCCGGGCGGTCCAGGTGAAATAGGTGGGGCCCTCGAGGTAGCCGCCGTCGGGCAGCAGCGCCCGGCCGATGTTCTCGGCGAGATTCGCCCAGGCCAGGTCGGTATGCGGCGCGACCCGGGAGACGGTCGGCACCGGGTAGTTCTCATGGTGCGCCGGCATCGTCCGCTCCAGCACCAGCAGCCCGTAGATGCGCGCGGGTGAGATCCATGCCATCTGGTTGGTGTAGTACATGTACTCCCACCACCACGACGCCTGGCACATCGCGCCGTGACCCTCGGCGGCGATCCGGCGGAGGATCACCTCGCGGCCGAGCGGCGTGAACCACTCGCCGCAGAGGTCGAGGATCACCGCGCAGTCCCAGACCGCGATCGACTGCACGAAGCCGCGCTGGTCCCACGCGCTGCCGCGGAAGTGCGCGAAGAAGATGTCCTCCCAATGGTCGCAGTGCGCGATGCTCAGGGCGTAGCGGGCCGCCAGCCGGCACAGCTCCCGGTCCTGCCACAGCACGCCGGCCTGCGCCGCGTTGCCGCCGTGGAGCGACAGCATCTTCCCGATGTCCCGCTCGCGCCGGAAGACGTTCGCGCTCCAGAAATTCAGGTTCTCGCCGATCTGCGGCTCGGGTTGCGCCGCGCGCGCGCGGTCCGCCACCTCGCGCAGCTCGGCCATCACGGGCGAGCCCGCGAACTCGCGCCGCACCGCGGCCAGCTCCTCGGCGTTGATGAGGATGCCGTAGCTCGGCACGAAGGTCGGCGTGAACTCGGGCGGCTGGAGGTAGCCCTCCCAGCGCTCGTCGAATCCGGCCCACTGCGCGAGGTGGTGCGTGAGGCGCTCCGCGTGCTGGAGGCCGATCCACAGCAGCCAGCCGGAGCCGGCCCGGCCGTGCGGATTCCGGACCTCGATGGTCAGCGCCCTGATCTCCCGCGCGCCCTCGAGCACCACGGCTTCCTCGCGTCGCGTCGAGCCCGCCGGCGCCGTGGTCCGCGCGCGCGGGCCCGCGTCCGTCTCCGCGCGGATGGTCATCACGCTCTCCTCGGGCAGGTTGAAGCACACGACGAGCCGGTCGTAGCTCGTGCAGGGCACCGGCCGGGCGTAGGCGCGGTGCATCCGGAGCACCAGGCCGTCGGCCGCGGGTTTCGTCCAGTGGAAGGTCACGAACGCCCAGCCGTCGACCTGCGCGGTGCCCGCCGCGCCCGGGGTGGTGAAATCCCACTGCCGCGTCTCCCGCAGCTTGGTCTCGAAGAAGGGCTCAAAGATCGCCTCGGCGCTGTTGATCGGGGTGAGGTGCATGGGGTGGAGCAAGCGCACCGCGCGCGGTCCGGGATGGCAACCCCGGACCACGCGCGGCCGCGCCTGAATGTTCGCCGCGCCTACGGCGCGGCGCGGAAGATCTCCTCGTCACGGCCCGCGGCCGCGCGCCCGACGCGCACGCTCACCCCGGCGGGCGACCAGCCGCAGTCGACGCGGTCCGTGCCGCCCGCGTGCGCGACCTCGAACCGGGCCGCGGCCGGGCCGCCCGTCACGGTCACCGCCGGGCTCGTCGCCGCGGCCGGGTAGGGCACCAGGATCGCGGCGAGCTGCAGCGTCGCCTGCGGCGTCGCTGGGGTGAGCACGAGATTGTGCGCGAGCACGGCGCCGTCCGCGGCGTACTGCCCGGTGCCGGCGGCCAGCGGGGTGGGGCTGCCGACCGCCACGACGAGGCCGGCGCGCTCGCCGTGGAACCGGACCAGCCCGCGCTCCAGCGCGACCTCCGCGAGCGGCACGCCCGCGTGGAAGTTCCACTCGAGGCCCGGCTCGTCGGCGACGACGTCGTCGATCACCACGAAATAGTGCGGCCGCACGAACACGATCCGGCGCCGGTACCGGCTGAATTTCCGGTACGAGTTGCGGAGGTCCGCGAGGACATGGTCGCACGCCGGGCCGAACTCGACCCGCTCCAGCACGACGGCGTGCGCCGGGTCGCGGTACTCCTGGTCGGCGCCCCGGAGGGTGACGAGGTTGTGGTAGGACGTGCTCTTGTAGAACAGGTGGGCCGGGTCCTGGTAGCGGATCACGCCCGGGTCGGCCGCGAGGCGCTCGCCGAACGCCTCGAGGATGAACTGGCCCTTGTCGCTGTGGGTGTGCTCGAAGGTCTGCGGCCCGCCCTCGAACAGGAACAGGAGGTCGCCGCGCTCCGAGCCGGTGCGCAGGACGACGCGGTCGCAGACCTCGAAGGTCTTGGCCGGCGGCAGCACCGGGCGGCTCGGCGTGTCCGGCACGTACAGCAGGAAGTCCATCAGCGCCGAGGTCGTGTAGGTGCCCGCGATCCGCTTCCCGAAGGCGAGGCTCCCGGGCGGATTCGGCCGCCGGGCGTAGTACTCGTGCCAGAGCCACAGCGCGTTCCGGTCGCCGTAGTGGCGCGCGAAGAACAGCAGCGAGCTGTTCATGAAGTGGTAGCCGACGCTCTCGATGTTGTCGCCGAGCGGGAGGAACGAGAGCCGGTCGCGCGCCAGCGACCGCATGTGCATGACGTAGTCGACGGTGCGCCCGAAGTGCGCCGGCGCGTAGTCGCGCACGTCCCAGCCCTTGTGCCGCGCGATCGCCAGCAGGGCCGACACCGCGTACTTGGTGGTGAACTCCCAGTAGCCCGGCCCCTCGTTGGTCGCGCCGTTGACCTTGTAGTAGTTCGACATCATCCGCGGGAACCACCGGATCCCGCGCTCGAGGATCTCGTCCACGTCGGGATGGCTCCGGCGCGCGACCAGCGCCGCGTAGACGAGGCCCGCCGTGTAGACCGCGCCCTGGTTGCTGCTCAGCAGGTAGCCCTCGCCCTTCAGGCGGAGGTACATGTCGATCCACGGCAGCGCCTTCTCGTACAGCGTGTCCTCGACGTCGCGCCGCTCGGCCGGCGACAGCAGCGGATGCAGGAAATCATAGGCCAGCGCCACCGCCTCCGCCGCGTCCGTCTCGATGAACGGCGCGCGGTAGCCCGGCAGGCCGCTCGGGATCCGGCTCGGAAATCCCGCCTGCCACGTCGCGCAGCGCAGCACCGCGCCCAGGCACCGGCGCGCGGCGTGCCCGTAGCGGAGGTCGCCGGTCAGCGCGTACGCCACGGCGCCGTACACCATGCCGCTGTTGTAATGGTACATCTCGCTCGCGGGCGAGACGCGGCGCTCGCAGCCCTGGTTCGCGAGGTCCACCGGCAGGTAGCGGCCGATGTTGCGCTCGGGCTCGTAGGCGAGATGCGACTCGGCCTCGGCGATCATCTCGTCGGCCATCTTCCGCAGCGGGCCCGGCTGGCGCGCGGCGTCGCGCAGGCGCAGGAACTCGTCGCGGCCGATCAGGATGCCGACCGGCAGGAGGCCCGTCTCCAGCGGCTCGGGCCGCGCCGGCGGCGGCAGCGGCGGGCCGCCGGTCACCTGGCCGACCAGCGCGGGATCGGTGCCGGCGCGCTCCAGCAAGACCCACCGGATCGACGAGGCCACCTGCACGTCGAGCGTCTCGCGGATCGTGTCGTCGGCCTGCTCGAGTTCGAACGTCAGCGCCGTCAGCCGCCGGCCCCGGATCGGCGCCCGGATCTCGTCGCCGCCGCCCAGCCCGCGCCGGCGGTCGATCGCGCGGACGGCCTGGCCGTCGATCTCGAGCACCACGCTGAAGTGCGCCCGGATGTCGGTGGCGGTGAACACCGTGATCGCCTGGTACGGCGTGAGGTCGAGGTTCATCCGCCGCGTGTAGGCGGCGCGGTGCCGGCGTCCGGGGCGCTGGCGGTACCGCAGGTTGGCGTACATCCACGAGACGTCGAGGGACTCCTCGCCGGGGGGCAGCACGGCCGGGCCGGCGCGCGTCCAGTCCGCGGGATCCCACATGCGTTCGCTGAGGAAATTGACGATCATGTCCTCGTACGGCGTCACCGCGACCACCGGCGCGTCGTCCGGCCAGGTGATCCGGCCGAGGTCGAGGACGGACCCGGCGAAGGTCGCGCTCACCGCCGCGAGCCGGAGCCGCCGCACGGCGTGGAACCCGGGCGGCTCGCCGACCCGGGTGAAGGAGGCGAGCGTGAAGGGCAGGGTGTTCCAGCCGGACCACTCGACCACGAAGCTGGTGCGGTAGCCGTCCGCCACGGCCGCGCGCGGCGCGGCGTCGCAGTCGAGCCAGACGTCGACGATCAGCATCGTCGCCCGGTTCGCGCGCACCGGCAGATTGAAGGACCAGGCCTTTGTGCCCGCCGGGGGCGGGTCGATCGCGACGGAGAAATCCCCCGATGCGCGGGTGTCCCAGGTGTGCAGGACGGTTTCGGCGGAGGGATCGCCGGGCCGATGGGTGAAGTCGGCCAGGTCGCGGGGGGCGCGGGCTGCGCGATTCATGGACCCCGGCAGCAGACGCCCGCCCGGGCCGTCACGTCAACGCCCAAGCGCCGCGGGTCAACCCGTGCGGGAGGCGGCCGCGGGCGCGAGCAGGATGGAAACCACCTGGGCGGCGCAGCGGTTCGCGACAAAGACATACTCCTTGATGCGCCACTGGCGCCACGCGGCGCCGTGCTTCTCGCACCACGCCTGCTGGATGCCGCGCCGGTCGTGCTCGCCCTGCTCGCCGCGGTACCACAGCTCGTTCTGGATCTCCTGCTGCTGGTCGCGGAGCTCCGCCACCATGTGCAGCGAGCCGCGCTGGGCGATGAGCTCCTTGGCCGCGCCCAGCAGTTCCGCCGGGTCGAGCGAGCCGCCCGCCAGCGCGCGAATCTCGGCGTGATGGCGCAGCACGAACTCCGTCACCCATTCCGCGTACGGCAGCATTTTCCCCTCGTACCAGCGCAGCTCGAGGGCGAAGTGTTCGCTCTCGGTGAGCTCCTCGGCATGCAGGGCGGCGGTGCGGGCGGGAATGTTCATGGGCGCGGCGCGCCGTCTTTCATCTGGGGCGCCCGCGGTTGAGTCAAACCTCGGCCGGCGGCTCGCCGGTGATTGTTCAACGCGCGGGGCGGCCGCGGGCTGGGATGGACGCGGCCGCCGCCGCCGTTAGGTTCGGGGCGCAACCCGGGTCCGCATGCTGCGTCGCGCCGTCATCCTCCTCCTGCTCGCCGGCGGCACCGCCGCCCTCGCGGCGACCGCGCCGCGGGTGCCGACGCTGGTGGCGTTCGGCGACTCCACGACGGCGACGCGGGGTCCGCTGGCGGTCTATGCGCAGTTGCTCGCGCGGGAACTGCCGGCCGCCGGCCAGCCGATCCGCGTGATCAATGCCGGCGTCGGCGGCAACACCACGGACATGGCCCGGGCCCGGTTCGAGTCCGACGTGCTCAAGGTCCGCCCCGACGTCGTGGTCATCCAGTTTGGCATCAACGACGGCGTCGTGCGGGTCTGGGAAAAGCCGCCGCCGACCAAGTCGCGCGTGAGCCTCGAGCGCTACGGCGAGAACCTGCGGCATTTCGTGCGGACGCTGCGCGCGCAGGGCGCGCGCCCGATCCTGATGTCGCCGAATCCGCTCCGCTGGACGCCGGAACTCGTCCGGCTCTACGGCCGTCCGCCCTACCATCCGGAGGAGCCCGACGGCTTCAACCTGCATCTCGCGCGGTACGCCGCGCTGGTCGGACAGGTTGCGGCCGAGGAACACGTGCCGTTCGTCGACGTGTACGGGCGCTTCCAGTCGCTGGGCGGCGAGGGCGGCCGCGGGATCGATGCGCTGCTCCTCGACGGCATGCACCCGAACGCCGCGGGCCACCGGCTGATCGCCGACTGGCTGCAGCCCCTGGTGCTCAGCGCCGTCCGCGACTGAGCAGGAGCACGAGGGCCGCGCCGACGCGCGCGTCGTTCTGCGCCGCGGGCAGCTCCAGGAGCGGCGCGAACGCGGCGGCGCGCGACT
>CAZUQB010000091.1:0-8003 GCA_964622405.1 uncultured Opitutaceae bacterium
TACGGCACGACGAACGCCTACCTGCTGACGCCGGTCGCCGCCAGCACGGTCGAGTGGGACGGCAGTTCAAGCGCGTCCTGGAACACCGGCTTCAATTGGACCGGCAACGCCAAGCCCACCACCACCCAGATCGCGGTGTTCAACAGCCTCGGGATTGGCCGGGCCAACGTCACCCTCAACGGCGCCAACACCATCGCCGGCATCCAATTTGGCACCGGCGCCTCCGTGAACTACAACATCACCGGCGCCAACACGCTCACCCTCTCGGGCACCGTGCCCTACATCCAGCAGCAGAGCAGCAACGACCAGACGCTCAGCCCCAGCACCCTCGCCCTCTCGAACAACACCGTCGTCGACATCACGGGCTCCGGCAACCTCACTATCGGCGCCGCCATCACCGGCACCGGCCGCAACCTCATCAAGGACGGCACCGGCACCGGCAAGCTGATCCTCACCGGCAACAACTCCGGCCTGACCGGCAGCGTTTACGTGAACAACGGCGTCGTCCAGGCCGCGAACACCAACGCGCTTGGCACCGGCACCACCAACATCACCAGCGGCGCGGGCCTCGAGCTCTCCGGCGGCATCAGCCCCACCAATGCGATCGCGGTCACCGGCACCGGCCTCGGCGGCGCGGGCGCCATTCGCAATGTCAGCGGCACCAATACGGCGTCCGGCACCATCACGCTCGGCGGCGACACCCGCATCGCGGCCGACGCCAGCAGCACGCTAAACCTCACCGGCAATGTCACCGGCACCAACCGCAACCTCGAGCTCACTGGCGCCGGCGACATCACTCTCTCCCGCATCACCACGGGCACGGGCGGCCTGACGGTCAACTCGACCGGCACGGTCACCCTCAACGGCGGCGCCACGGCCAACACCTACACCGGGACCACGACCGTCAACTCCGGCACCCTGAGCCTCGCCAAGAACAGCGGCGTCAACGCCGTCGCCGGCAATCTCGTCGTGAACTCCGGTGGCACCGTGCAGTTGGCGGCCTCGAACCAGATCGCCGACAGCGCGTCGGTCACGCTCAACGGCACCGGCACTCTCAATCTCAACGGCCAGTCCGAGACGCTGGGCCAGCTGACCAGCACGAGTAGCACCGCCACCGTGGCCCTCGGCGCGGGCAGCCTGACGCTCAACGGCACGAACAACATCAACTCGTCCTACGCCGGCGCCCTCACCGGCACCGCCGGCAGCTCGCTCAACGTGACCGGCACCGGCAAGGTCTACCTCTCCGGTTCCAGCGGGTCCTACGCGGGCACCACCAACGTCACCAACGGCACGTTGAACGTCAGCGGTTCCAACCAGGTGCTCGGCACCGGCGCGGTGAACATCAGCAGCTCGGGCAATCTCCAGCTCCAGGGCGGCATCAACCTCGCGAACGCGGTCTCGATCAACGGCACCGGCACCTCCGGCAACGGCGCGATCGAGAACTTCGCGGGCAACAACACTCTGTCGGGCGGGATCACGCTCGGCGGCGCCAGCCGCGTCCAGTCCGACGCCGGCACGCTGACCCTGGGCGGCACCGTCGCCCTCGGGGCGAACAATCTCAATGTCGGCGGCGCTGGCACGACCCGGGTCACGGGCGCCATCACCGGCACCGGCGGGATCACCAAGGACGACGCCGGCGTCCTGCGCCTGGCCAACGGCGCCAACACGTTCAGCGGCGCGTCGACCATCAACGCGGGCACCGTGATCGCGGAGGCCAGCAACGTCTTCAACAACGCCTCACTCCTCACCCTCGCGAGCGGCGCCTCGCTCCAGCTCAACGGGCTCAACGAGACGATCGGCGCGCTCGCCGGCGGCGGCTCCCTCGACTTCGGCACCGGCGGCACTCTCAACCTCACGAGCGGCAGCGGCCTGTTCTCCGGCACGCTGGCGGGCAGCGGCACGATCTACCTCGGCGCGGGCGCCACCCTCACCCTCGGCGCCAACTTCAACAACTCGAACATCAACATCGTCCTGGCCGGCGGCACGCTCAACCTGAACGGCACGACGAGCACGTTCGGCAGCATCACCGTCACGGGCAACTCGGTCCTCGATTTCGGCGCCTCCACCGCCTCGGTGCTGAACAGCAGCTCGCTGAGTTTCGCCAACTCGGGCGTGGGCCTGACGGTGAACAACTGGGTGAACGCGACCGACTACTTCTATACCCAGAACTTCATCGGGGCGACGCCCGACGCCCGCGGCACGAACCCCGAGAACCAAGTCACGTTTTCCGGCAACGCAGCCAGTTCCACCGCCTGGCTGAGCTTCGACAAGCAGGTCACGCCGGTCCCGGAGCCGGGCACCTACGGCGCGATCTTCACCGCCCTGGCCCTCGGGTTCGTTGGTTTCCGCCGCTACCGCGGCACCCGGCGCTCCGCCTGAGCGCATCTCGTTGATGCCGGGCGTCCCGGCCGGTATGCCGGAGAAAATCCGTGCCCCGGCGGCGTGGACATGGTCTATTTCGGGTCTTTGCGCATGACCTTCGACTTTGACCATACCCCGGAACGCCGCGGCACCGATTCCCAGAAGTGGCAGAAGTACGCCGGCCGCGATATCCTGCCGCTCTGGGTGGCGGACATGGATTTCACGTCGTCCCCGGCGATCATCGAGGCCCTGCAGCGCCGGATCGCGCACGGCGTGTTCGGCTACGCCCGGCCGGTAAAGTCGACGGTGGACGCGGTCGTGGAGGCGATGGCCGCGCGCTACGGCTGGTCCATCGACCCCTCCTGGCTGGTCTGGCTGCCCGGCCTGGTGGTCGGCCTGAATGTCACCGCCCAGGCGTTCGCCGAGCCCGGCGACGAGGTGCTCACGCTTTCGCCGGTCTACCCGCCCTTCATGACCGCGCCCAAGAACAGCGCCCGGGCCTCGATCCGCGTGCCGTTCGAGCTCCGCGACGGCGCCTGGACGATCAACTGGGCCGCCTTGGAGCAGGCGGTCACGCCGCGCACCCGGCTGTTCTACCTGTGCAACCCGCACAACCCGCTGGCGCGGGTCTGGCGCCGTGACGAGGTCGCGCAGCTCGCGGCCTTCTGCGCGCGGCATAACCTGATCCTCTGCTCGGACGAGATCCACTGCGACCTCATCCTCGACCCGGCCCTGCGGCACTATCCGACGGCGCTGGTCGCGCCGGAATTCGCGCCGCGGACCATCACGCTGATGGCGCCGAGCAAGACGTACAACGTGCCGGGCCTCGGCACGTCGCTCGCGATCATCCCCGACCCCGCCCTGCGCGCGCGTTTCGTGCGGGCCACGGCGGGCATCGTGGCGGAGGTCACCGCGCTCGGGTTCACGGCCTGCGAGGCGGCCTACCGGGACAGCGAGCCCTGGCGGCAGGCGCTGCTGGGCTACCTGCGGGGCAACCGCGATCTTCTCGTGGAGTTCGTCCGGCGGGAACTCCCCGGCATCAAGATCGAGGCCCCGCTCGAGGCCACCTACCTCGCGTGGCTCAACGTGGCGGCCCTCGGCCTGGACGATCCGCTCGCCCATTTCGAACGCCATGGTGTCGGCCTGAGCGACGGGGTGCCTTTCGGCGCCACGCGGGGCCACTATGTGCGGATCAATTTCGGCTGCCCGCGGGCCACGCTGGCCGAGGCCCTGCGTCGGATGAAGGCGGCCCTGGCTGCACGCTGATTCCTGTGCGACGTCGCCTCCAAGTGCTGTTGACCGTCCTGGTCCTCCTCGGCTGGTACCAGGCGTGGTGGCAGCATGCGCGCCTGCCGGAGCGGGTGGCGACCCACTTCAACGCCGTCGGCCAGCCCAACGGTTGGATGACCCGCGACCAGCATCTCGTGTGGCAATGGGTGGCCTTCACCTTCGTCGGCCTGTTGATGCAGGGGCTCGTCTGGCTGCAGGGGCGCCTGCCGGCGGAGTATGTGAATCTGCCCCATCGCGACTACTGGCTGGCTCCGGAGCGCCGCGCCGCCACGCAGGACTGGCTCAGCTCGCTGCTGCTCATCAGCGGATCGCTGCTGGTCGGGTTCTTCCTCGTGCTCTTTCACCTGGTGTACCGGACCAACCTCACGGCCTCACCCAGCCTCACCAACTGGGTCTGGCCGCTCGGCCTCCTGCTGACGGCGGCAATCCTGGGCACGGTCTTCTTCGTGGTCCGGCGCTTCAGCCGCCGTCCGGCCAGCTGAGCTTTCGAGCCATGCGGATCGGGCCGTACGAGCTTTCGTCAAACCTCTGTCTCTCGCCGCTGGCGGGCTACACCAACCTGCCCATGCGCGAGACGGTGCGCGAACTGGGCGGGCTCGGCTGGGCCACGACCGACCTCGTCAACGCCCGCTCGCTGCTCGAGCGCAATCCCACCGCGCTCAAGCTCACCGCCACCTCCGCCGCCGACCGGCCGCTGTCGATCCAGCTCTTTGGCAGTGTCCCGGAGGAGATGCGCGATGCCGCGGTGCGCTGCGAGGAGCTCGGCGTCCAGGCGGTCGACATCAACATGGGCTGCCCGGTCCGGAAGGTCGTCAATGTGGGCGGCGGCTCCGCGATGATGACCGAGCTGGTCCGGACCGCGGCGCTGGTGCGCGGCATGGTCGAGGCGGTGAAGATCCCCGTGACCGCGAAGATGCGGCTGGGTTGGGACGACCAGAATCTCACCGCGCCCGACCTCGTGCGGGTCCTGGAGGACGTGGGCGTCGCGGCGATCTTTGTGCACGGCCGCACGCGCGCGCAGGGCTTCAGCGGGACCGTCAACCTTGCCGGCATCCGCAGCGTGGTCGCGGCCGCCCGGGAGATTCCCGTGATCGGCAACGGCGATGTCACGACGCCCGAGGCCGCGCGGCACATGATTGAAGCGACCGGCTGCGCGGGCGTGAGCATCGGTCGCGGCGCTTTCTATGACCCGTGGATCTTCCGGCGCACGGATCATTTTCTCCGCACCGGCGAACTGCTGCCCGAACCGGCCTTCGCGGAGCGGCTGCAGGTGCTGCGGATCCATTTCGAACGCTACGTGGCGTTCTACGGCGAGGAGCGCGGGGCGAAGCTGTTTCGCAAGGTGGCGCCGTGGTACGCGAAACGCTTTGGCCCCGCCAAGAGCTTCAAGCGGCGGATCCTCACGATCTGCTCGCGCGCCGACTTCGAGGCGGCCGTGGCGGAGTACCTCGCGTGGCGCGCGCCGTTCTGCGACGGCGACGGCGAGTTGCTGCCGAAGTTCCGGCCGTCGCCGTTGGTGGCGTCGTTCATGGCCGAGGAGGGCGACGATCGCGGGCGGGCCTCGATTCCCGTCCCCAAGGGCCCGGTCGACGTCTGGTAGCCCGGCTTGCCCTCGCCGCGGCGGTCGCTGAGGCTCGCCCCATGTCCAACGTCAGCCACTTCTGGGAGCTCATCCTCGGCACCGTCGTGGCGCTGCTGCCCCTGATCAACCCGCTCACCGCCGCGCCCACCTTCCTCGCGATCACGGAAGGCGACACCCGCGAGCGTCGGCTCCAGCAGCTCCGGATGGCCTGCCTCTACATGGTGGGCATCCTTGTCAGCTTCCTGATCGGCGGCACGTTCATCATGGGTTTCTTCGGACTGTCGATTCCCGGCCTGCGGATCGCGGGCGGCCTGCTCGTCGCCGGCATCGGGTCCGCCATGCTGATGGGCCCGGCCGCGAGCAGCGCGGACGCGCAGGCGCAGCAGGAGGCGCGGGCCAAGCGGGATGTTTCCTTCTCACCGCTCGCGATGCCCATGCTCAGCGGCCCTGGGTCGATTGCCGTCACCATCGGGTTCACCTCCCTCGCCACCCACTGGCTCGACTACGTCGCCATCATTCTCGGCATCGTCACGGTCGCGATCATCACCTATGTAACCCTCCGCCTCGCCGACCGGATCGTGCGGGTCATCGGCGCGAACGGGATGAACGCGCTGTCCAAAGTGATGGGGTTCCTGATTCTTTGCATCGGCATCCAGTTCATCGTGAATGGCATTCTCGGCATCGCCACGGATCCCGCGCTGATCCGGCTGATCCGCGACACGGCCGTCGCGCACTGACGCTTTCGCTTCCATGCCCCGCCCCGTGACCGCCCAGCTCCTGACCAAGGAAGAGTACCGGATTTTCGGCCAGGCCGAGTGGATCTGGCCCTACGACCACCGGTGGGATCTCACCAACGCCTACGCGCTGTTCCGCCGCGAGTTCACGCTCGATCGCGTGCCGCGGCGGGCGCCGCTGTTCATCACGGCGGACCAGTCGTACCACCTCTACGTGAACGGCGCCTTCGTGGGCCGCGGTCCCGCTCGCGGCTTCCAGGTGCGCTGGCCGTACGACGAGATCGACCTGTCGCCGTGGCTCGTGCCCGGTCGCAACGTCCTCGCGGTGCGCGCCCACAACCCGGGTTTCAGCAATTTCCAATACCTGCACCAGGGCTACGCCGGCCTGCTCGTGGCGGCCCGCTGGGGGCGCAGCCGTCTCGACTCCGACCGAACCTGGAAATGCCTGGCCCAACCCGGCATCCGCCGCGACATGGTCCGCGGCAGCCTGCAGCTGTTCGCACAGGAGCACTTCGATGCGCGCGTCGGGCCGCTCGATTGGATGAACGCGGACTTCGACGATTCCGGCTGGTCCGCACCGGCCGTCCAGAAGCCCGGCATCCTGCCCTGGCCGGGCTTCTCGCCGCGCGGCATCCCGCCGATGCTGGAGGAGGCGTGGCGCCCGGGCCGGGTGGTGGGCACGGGCGAAGGCGACTGCGGTGCCGGCTGGCGCGACGCGCGCAATCTCTACGTGCTTCGCCAGGCGGAGGACCACGCGCACCAGGCGATGGAACAAGACGCCACCCGGATCGAGGCACCCGCCACCGGGGCGAACCGTTTCCGGAGCTACCTGATCGACGTGGGCCGGCCCGTCGTCGGCAACTTCACGCTCGAAGTGGCCGGAGCCAAGGGGGGCGAGGTCATCGATCTCGTCTACACCGAGGTGATCGACCCCGCCACGCTCCGCCCCGCCCTGCGTTTTCCCGACGGGAGCAGTGTCTCGTTCAGCAGCCGGCTCACGTGCCGGGCCGGTCGGACCTCCCACACGTTTTACCATCCGTACGGCTTCCGCTTCGCCATGCTGGTGGTCCGCGACTCCTCCGCGCCGCTCACCGTCACGCCGATTCTGCGCCGGACGGGTTATCCCCTGGCCAGAACCGCCCGGTTCCAAAGCTCTGACCGCGTGCTGGAGCAGATCTGGGAGACCTGCGCGTGGTCCCAGCAGAACTGCATGCTCGACGCGTACGTTGACACCCCGTGGCGCGAGCAGGCCCAGTGGTGGGGCGACGCGCGGGTGCAGGCGTGGAACACGTTCCACCTGAGCGCCGACGCGCGCCTCTTCCGGCGCGGCATCTACCAGATCGGCGGACAGACGACGACCGACGGCCTCACCTACGGGCATGCCCCGACGATGGCGCACAACTGCGTGCTGCCCGATTTCACGCTCACGTGGATCATCACCCAGTGGGACTACTACTGGCAGACGGGCGACCTGCAGCCGTTCCGCGACCACCACCCCGTCGTCGAACGGGCCCTGGCCTATTTCACGGCGCACACCGGCCGGCACGGCCTCGTGCAGTACGATCCGCGCTACTGGCTGTTCCTCGACTGGACCGAGCTGCCGCGCGACGGCGCGTCGAGCGTCTACAATTTCTGGCTGCTGATCGCGCTGGAACGGCTCGCCGCCCTGCATCGGCTCGACCGGCACCCGGACCGCGCGATCCGCTGCGAACGCCGGGCCCGCCAGCTGCGCACCCGGCTGAAGGCCCTCGTGAACCGGCGCGGACTCATGGGCGACGGCTACGATGCGAACGGCCGGGTGCTCTCCAGCACCTCACCCCACGCCCAGGTCCTCGCGCTCATGACTAACCTGAGTCCGGCTGCGGCGCCGGCGATGGAGCGGTTTCTGCTCGACTACCTTCGCGATGAATCCGGCCACCAGGCCAGGCCGAGCGCATACTGGATCACCTACCTCTACACCACGCTCGCCGAGCGCGGCCATGGCGCCGAGATCATCGCGCACCTGCGGCCCCGCTGGGCGCCGATGATCGCCCACG
>CAZUQB010000092.1:0-7987 GCA_964622405.1 uncultured Opitutaceae bacterium
TCGTGCAGGTCTTCGCGTGCCTGATCGCGGACGTGATTCCCGAGGAGGTGATGGGCAAGTTCACCGGCATCTACCGGGCGGTGGGCGCGGTGGGCAGCCTCGCGTTCAACCGGTGGGCGCTGGGCTATGCCGAGACCCACACGATCGCGCTCTGCGTGGTGGTCGGCGCGCTCTTCGCGGTGGCGTTCACGGTGATCATCTGGAACGTGAAGGAGGGCGAGTATCCGCCTCCTCCTCCGCCGGCCGAGGGCGGACGCCTCGGGGCGGTGAAGGACTACGTGCTCACCAGCTTCCGCCTGCCCTTCTACCTGAATTTCTTCGCGGTGACCTTCTTCTGGTGGGCCTCGCTGGTGCCGCTGAACTACGTGGTCTTCTTCGGCACCCAGGCCGGCCGGGCCGGCTACGCCGCGACGCTGGGGCTGTCGCTCCAGGACTTCGGGGAGGTGAAGGGCTGGACCTTCATCGTGCAGATCCCGGTGTTCTTCATCGTGGGCTTCTTCGTCGACCGGTACCATCCGGTCCGGGTAGCGACCATCGGGATGTTCCTCGTGGCAGCGACCTACTTCGGCTGCTACTGGCTCGTGCAGGACCGCGGGACCCTGCTGCTGTGGTGGTGCCTGAACCAGGTGGCGATCGCGATCTTCCTGGGCGCGGCCTCGGCCATGTCGCCGCGGCTGCTCCCGCGCGACCGGTACGGCCAGTTTGTGAGCGCCAACCTGATCTTCGGCATGATCGGCCTGATCTTCGCGCCGCCACTGGTGGGCTGGGTGCTCGAGTGGCTGGCGGATTACCGGTATTCCTTCATGCTCTGCGGCGCGTGTTGCGCCCTGTCGTTCGTGGCCATGGCCGCGCTGCAGCTCCAATGGCAGCGGCTGGGCGGCGAACAGGGTTTCGTGCCGCCTGATCCCGGCCGGCCCGCGACCCCGGGCGCGCCGCGGTAGGGGCCGCTCCCTCTCCCGCCTAGTCGAGGTGAAACAGCTCGGGCAGGTTCTCCGCGACCGGGCGGTGGTCGGGATGCGACGGCATGATGTCGCTCATGTGCCGCCACCAGCGCTGGCAAACCTCCGTGCGGGCAATGGCGTCCCAGCGGGCCTCGTCCTCGACCTCGACATAGGCGAAGAGCAGGTCGCCCGGGCCCCGGAAGATGGAGTAACGGCTCGCGCCGTGGGCCCGGAGCACGGCAACGAGCTCGGGCCAGATCTTAACGTGGCGGGCGACGTACTCGGCGTCCTGGCCCGGCCGGAGGTGCAGGGTGAAAGCCTTGCGGGGCATGGGGGTAGCGGTGCGCCCGAGGGAAGCCCGGCCGGCCGGCGCACGCAATCCTGCGTCGGCCCGAAAAGCATTTCCTATATGCCAAAGATCATTGGCTGAATACCGGCCGAACCCGCCGCCCGCTATAGTCCGGCGTACCCCGCGGCTCCGGCCGCCCTACCCCGCCCCACCCACCCTGGTCAGCCCCCGCGTCCGGGCCCCGGCCCGTGACTCCCGTCCGTCGCGCTGCGGATCCGCGGCGCAACGGTGGGGTGGTTGCGCGGCATACGATATCTGCCGCCGGGGCGGGCTCCGCTAGGTCAGGTCGCGGGCCCAATCCTTGCGCGGGGTCCGGGCCGGGCGGCGGGGGGCGCGGGCGGGCGACTTGGCCTCGCCGAGGGCGTGGATCTGGCGGCGCCACTTGTCGGGGGCGACGCCGAAGGCCTGCTTGAACGTCGTGGAGAAATGGAAGCCGGAGCTGAAGCCCAGCCGGGCCGCGATTTCCTCGAGCGTGGCGTCGTCGTTGGCGGCCAGCTGCCGGCGGGCGCGGGCGAGCCGCAGGCGCAGGATGTACTGCCAGGGGGCAAATCCCGTATGCTGACGGAAGGCCCGGCGGAAGTGCGAGTAAGCCACGCCCAAGCTGCGGGCCAGCCGCTCGACGTTGACGGGCTCCGCGAAGTGTTCGGTCAGGTACCGCTCCGCCTTCTGCACGGCCTGGGTGAGGCGGGACGGCGCGGCGTGCTGCTCGGCCATCATGGCCCAGGCCGCGACGACGCCGTAGCCCCGGGCGACGAGCTCGGGCTGGAAGCCCGGGGTGCCGCCGCGGGCGAGGGCGTGCAGGTCGTCGAGCGCCTTGTCGAGCCCCACGACGAAGCCGCCCTCGCGCACGGCGGTGTCGGCGGCGAAGACCCCGCTCTGCCGCCAGGCGTCGACCAGCGGACCCTGGACCTCGACCCAGCTCTCGTCCCAGCCGGTCGCCGGATCCGGCCGGTAGCGGTGCCAGGTGCCCGGCAGCACGACGAACGCCATGCCGGCCTCGACGGCACGCGCGCCGCCGGTGCGCATCTCAAAAGTGCCCTGCCCCGCCTCGATGAGGACGATCTGCAGCGCCTCGAGCACGCGACCGCGCTCCCAGGCGAAATGGTGGTCGTCCGGGTGCCGGGTCAGCGGGTAGGCCGCGCCGGCGGGGACATGGGTGTAGCCGCTGGCGGTGACGTCGAGCCCCCATACCTTCTGCTCGCGTGTCGGCAGAAAATACTGAAAGTAGTTCTGCGCCGCCTTGGTCATATTTTATATAAACAAGATCATTACTCCGATTCAAATTCAAGGACGCATTCGGGTATCGTGACGGCGTGATCACCCCGGCACCGCTTTTTGTTGGCTGCGGCCAAGCGCGGCCTGACGATGCCGGCCCGGGCCGCTCCCGGGGCGAGACCTTCCTTTTCGCGCAGGTGTGTGCGCGGGTAGGCCGCCGCGCGGCCGTCGTTACCGGGTGGTGGCGGCGTTCCGCGCGGCGGCAAATCCCTTCCCTTTCAACCCTCCCGGGCTGAATACCCATCCATCCAAATCCTGAACCAACCCCCGCCAATGAACACAGACAGTCCTCCCGGCTTCACCTGTCCGTCCCGGCCCGTGCGCCGGACGCTCGTGCTGGCCCTCCTCGCGACGACGGCCGCCCTGGCCCAAGTCGCTCCGGCGCCCTCGGGCGTCGACATCGCCGCCGACACCGCCACGAAGAAGGAAAAGGACGCCGAAGCCGTGCAGCTGCCGGCGTTCGAGGTGAAGAGCTCCAAGGACCAGGGCTACTTCGCCAAGCAGTCCGTGTCGGGCATGAAGACCAGCCAGGACCTCGCCGACATGTCGGCCAATGTCCGGGTCATCCCGCGGGACCTGATCGACGACATCGGCGTGCCGGAGTCCGCCAGCGACACGCTGAAGTTCGTCGCCAGCGGCGTGAACCCGTACGTCCGCGGCGAGCAGATGCAGATCCGCGGCCAGCGCGTCGGCTTCACCATGACCGACGACATCCCGGACCTGAGCTTCTTCGCGGACAACGCCGGCATCGACACCTACGAGGTCCTCAAGGGCCCGCAGGCGCTCCTCTATGGCTCGAACCCGAGCCTCTTCGGCCTCGTCATCAAGACCACCAAGAAGCCCCTCCCCGAGTTCCAGGGCAGCCTGGGCGCCTCGATCGGCGACTACGGCTGGAAGCGCGTGGACCTCGACATCACCGGGCCGCTGGCGAAGGGCTTCTCCTACCGAATCGTTTCAGCCTACCAGAAGTCCGACGGCTTCAACGAGTCCTACCGCGACAACCGCCGCATCGTGAACTCCACGGTGCAGTGGACCAACGGCAAGGCCACCATCCGCGCCTCGTACGACTGGCACCAGTTCGACCTCGGCACCTTTGACGCGGTCAACGTCATCGACAACCGCGGCCCGATCCTGAAGCCGTACCGCTCGCCCAAGGGCCGGTTCTTCCGCTACGCGCCGAACTGGGGCACCTACGGCCTGTACTTCAACGATCTCCGCCTGAACGCGACCTACCAGTGGAACGACAACTGGCAGTCGCGCGTGTACTATCAGACCGAGCGCGGCGATCGCCCGTCGATCGACTATCTTTACGTTGGCACGCGGGACTGGGCCAACGACAAGCTCACGCTCGACTACTTCGACTACGACGAGAACTTCCGGTCGAAGGTCTACGGCACCGACAACCTGGGCAAGTACACGATCGGCCAGGTCAACCTCCAGACGAACTTCGGCTACCTCTACGACACGCGCAAGGGCGTGGGCGAGACGTTCACGTACACGCCGGCGTTCATCACGACGAGCCTCTCGAACCCGATCGACTTCAGCCACATTCCCGTCCCGTCGTCGCCCAAGAACAAGCCCGCGCCCAACCGCGAGGACGGCACGACCCAGACGTACTACTTCCTCGAGACGCTCTCGATGTTCAACGACCGCCTGATCGTGAACGGCGGCATCTCGCGGATCAAGGCGACCAACCCGCAGGCGCCGGCCAACGACACGCAGGACAGCGCCAAGCGCGCCGGCATCGTCATCAAGCCGATCAAGGACCTGTCGCTCTACTACGGCTACGCGACGATGTTCCAGGCGACCTCCGCCACGACCATCGACATCAACGGCAACCGGCTCCCGAACCGCCTCGGCGAGGGCAATGAGGTGGGCGCGAAGGCCACCTTCTTCGACGGCAAGGTGAATGCCACGGTGGACTACTACTGGCTCTCGCTGAGCAACATCCCGGTGCCGTCCGGCCTGCGCAACGCCAACGGCGTCGGCTACTACCTCCTCTCCCCCGAGCGCAAGTACACGGGCTACGAGGCGGACCTGCAGTTCCAGCTCACCAAGAGCTGGCAGCTGACCACGGTGTTCTGGACCGGCGAGACGCTCGACACGGACGGCAAGCGCGCGAGCAACACGGTGAACCAGAGCGCGGGTGCGTTCACGCGCTACAACTTCACCGAAGGCGCGCTGAAGAACTGGAGCGTCGGCGGCGGCACCTACATCTCGGGTGGCCGGTATTTCCGCGGCGGGCAGTCGTTCGACGGCTACTCGGTCACCAATATCTTCATCGGTTACCGCTACAATCAGAACCTGAGCTACACGCTCCGCGTGAACAACATCTTCGACAAGGAGTATGTCGCGGGTGCCTGGAGCACGGGGGATGCGGACATCGGCGATCCCCGCATGGTCCGCCTCTCGGTCGAGTATCGCTTCAAGTAAGCCTGGCTTACTGTAATCGCGAGGAGCCCGGGTGATTCACCCGGGCTCCTTTTTTTTGCCCCCGGTTCCCCTGCACCGCGCGACCGCGGGCGGCCGCACCCGGCGGCTTACGGCGAATAGGACATGGCCCAGGCGCGCAGTCCGCTGACCTCGAGCCGGGCATCGCGCACCACGAGGCCGACGCGGCCCGTGCCGGGCTCGCGCGTGTACGTCTGCACGAGCAGGTCGTCGATATACAGCTCGAACAGCTCCCAGCGGCACAGCAGGCGGAAGGTGTGTTCCCGGTTCGGCTCCAGGCCGGTGACCGTCGCGCAACCTGGGCCGGTCACGTCCTCGGACACGAAGGACCGCCGGCCGTCCGCGCCGGTCGTCAGGGGGCCGACATGGGTCTCGCGACCGTCCGCCGCGCCGAGGCCGAGAAGCACCGCCATCGTCCGGCCGGGCTGTTCCTCGACCGCGACGCCGGCCGCCGGGGCGGTCGCGCCGGCCGGGGCCCGCGCCGTGAGCCGGCCCTCGAGGACGAGGCCCTGCTCCCGGTCGTTCGGCACGTCGAGCCACGCCACCCCCCAGCCGTCGGCCGAGCCGGCCGCGGTGGCGACTGCCTCGGCCGCGAGCGGCAGGCGGCGGCCCTTGATCGCCTCATTGCCCGACCACCAGCCGAGCCGCAGGTGGCCGGCCGAATCGACGACCGGCTGGCGGAGCGGCAGCAGGCAGGGCCCGGGACGCCCGTGCTGGAGCAGGGAGTAGTTCGCGAGCAGCAGCCCGTCCTTCGCGCGCACCCACGAGGCGAGCCAGGTGAGGAACTCGCCGGTGTTGCCGCAGAGCCGGAACGCCGCGGCGTCCGGACGGAACGGACCGCGCGGACCGTCGCCGATGAGCGTGTAGGTCGCGTAGCCCTTGTGCCCGTTGTAGCCGCTGGCGCCGCCGAGGAGATAGTATTTCCCCGCGAGCCGCTCGCAGCCGCCGTATTCGAAATGATTCCGCGGCGCCACGGCGCCCCATTCGGTGTGGGCGGGCGGCAGCACCTCCCAGGTGAGTCCGTCGGCCGACTGCATCATGCCCGGCAGGTCGACGCCCTGCTTGGGCACCGACACGACATAGCCCCAGAGGCCGGCCTCGGGCCGGCCCTCGACCTTCGGCAGCATGTACATGTGGTCCCAGCGGTCGCGGAGGTACCAGCGCGGGTCGGGATGCGTCGTCGCGACATAGGTCCAGTGCCGCAGGTCCTTCGACTCGTAGAACCGCATCGTGTCCTGCGGCAGCTGCCGCTTGCGCTCGAAGCGGCCCACGCCGTGGTTCATGACAAAGCGGTCGCCCACCTTCGCGACGAAGCACTTGAAGAACGAGGCCCCGTCCGGGCGGTCATGCTCGCTGATGACCTTGCCCTGCTCCGTCCAGTGCACGCCGTCGGGCGAGGTCGCGAGCAGGCAGAACGCGTCGTCGCCCTCGGTGTCGTACATCATGAACGCGTAGTAGAGACCGTCGTGCCACAGGATGGTCGGGTCCCACATCGAACCCTGCGCGGGCCGGTACACCATCGCGGGCGCGGCCACGCCGAGGACCAGCGCCGCCGCCAGCGCGGCCAGCCGCCGAATGATGGGACGCAGGGGAACGGGGCGGCAGGAGGACTTCACGGGCGGACCGATGGGGCGCGGCAAGGTACCCGAAGACGGGCCGCGCGGGAATAGCGGCGATGATCAAAACCATACGAGAACTGCTGGGGAAGCCGCCACCCGCCCGGGGAAAAAATCCCTGTCACTTCCCGTATGGTCCGTCTCCCGGCCACGACCGGCGGCTGCCGCAGGGCGTGCCCGCCCCTGAATATCCAGCGATTGAGCATTTACTGTATGTCAAAGATCATAACCCAGATTCCCAACCATTCCGAGATGATCTATTTTGGGGCGTCATGTTACCCCCTTTCCGTCTCGGCCTGTTTGGCGTCGGGCTTGACGCCTACTGGCCCCAGTTTTCCGGGCTGAAGGAACGGCTTGAAGGCTATCTCGGCCGTGTCGCGCGCCATCTGGGCCGTCCGGGAGTGGAGCTCGTCAACCTGGGGCTCGTCGACACCGCCGACCGCGCCTTCGCGGCCGGCCGGGAGTTTCGCCGGCAGGACGTCGACCTGATCGTCCTGCACGTCACGACCTACGCGCTTTCGTCCACCGTGCTGCCGGTGGTCCGCCGCGCCCAGGTGCCGGTCCTGATCCTGAACGTCGCGCCCACCGAGGCGATCGACTACGGCGCCTTCAACGCGCTGGGCGACCGGACGAAGATGACCGGCGAATGGCTGGCGCACTGCTCGGCCTGCCCGGTCCCGGAGATCGCGAACGTCTTCCGGCGCGCCGGCATCCGCTTTCACCTCGTGACCGGCGTCCTCGACGACGCCGACCCATGCTGGCGCGAGATCGACGCCTGGGTCGACGCGGGCCGCGTCGCGGCCCAGCTCCACGGCCAGCGGCTCGGCCTGATGGGCCAGTACTACGGCGGGATGCTCGACATCTACTCCGACCTGACCCGGCACTGCGCGACCTTTGGCACGCATTTCGAGATGATCGAGGTCGAGGAGCTGAGCGGGCTGCGCCGGAACGCGACCCCGGCGGCGGTGGGCGCGCGGCTGAAGGAGTTTCGCTCGGCCTTCGACATCCAGCCCGACTGCGCCGAGGCCGACCTGCTTGACGCCGCCCGCACCTCCGTGGCCCTCGACCAGCTCGTGGCGCAGCACCGGCTCGGCGGGCTGGCGTACTATCACAAGGGCAGCGGCCTGGCCGAGAACGAGGCGACCATGGCCTCCATCATCCTCGGCACCTCGCTGCTGACCGCGCGCGGTGTGCCGGTCGCGGGCGAGTACGAGGTGAAAAACCTCCAGGCGATGAAGATCATGGACCTGCTCGGCGCGGGCGGCTCGTTCACCGAGTACTACGCCATGGACTTCAAGGACGACATCGTGCTGATGGGCCACGACGGCCCCGGGCACATCGCCATCGCGCAGGGC
>CAZUQB010000093.1:0-5291 GCA_964622405.1 uncultured Opitutaceae bacterium
GATGCGCTCGATGATCCACTTGAGCACGCGGCTGTTCTCACCGAAGCCCGGCCACAGGAAGCGGCCGTCGTCGCCGCGGCGGAACCAGTTGACGAAGAAGATCTTCGGCAGCTTCGACTCGTCGGCGTTCTTCCCGAGATTGAGCCAATGCTGGCAATAGTCGCCGGCGTTGTAGCCGAGGAACGGCAGCATGGCCATCGGGTCGCGGCGGATGGTGCCGACCTTGCCCTCGGCAGCGGCGGTCTTCTCGCTGCCCAGGGTGGCGCCGATGAACACCCCGTGCTGCCAGTCGCGGGCCTGGGTCACCAACGGCACCGTGGTCTTGCGACGCCCGCCGAACAGGATCGCCGAGATCGGCACACCCTGCGGGTCGTCCCACTCCGGGGCCAGCGTGGGGCACTGCGACATCGGGGTGCAGTACCGCGAGTTCGGGTGGGCGGCGGGCTCGTCGGAATCCGGGGTCCAGTCCTGGCCCTTCCAGTCGATCAGGTGCTGGGGCTCACCCTCGAGGCCCTCCCACCAGACGCCGCCCTCGTCGGTCAGCGCGACGTTGGTGAAGACCGTGTTGCCGGCGGCGATCGTCTTCATCGCGTTCGGGTTGGAGCTCCAGTTGGTACCCGGCGCGACGCCGAAGAACCCGAACTCGGGGTTGACCGCGTAGAGCCGGCCGTCCTTGCCGAACCGCATCCAGGCGATGTCGTCACCGAGGGTCTCGGCGCGCCAGCCGGGGATGGTGGGCTGCAGCATGGCGAGGTTGGTCTTGCCGCAGGCCGACGGGAACGCCGCGGCGATGTAGTAGGCCTTGTTCTCCGGGGAGATCAGCTTGAGGATCAGCATGTGTTCGGCGAGCCAGCCCTCGTCGCGGGCCATCACCGAGGCGATGCGCAGCGAGTAGCACTTCTTGCCCAGCAGCGCGTTGCCGCCGTAGCCGGAGCCGTAGCTCCAGATCTCGCGGGTCTCGGGGAAGTGCACGATGTACTTCTCCTGGTTGCACGGCCACGGCACGTCCTTCTGTCCGCGGGCCAGCGGCATCCCGACCGAGTGCAGGCAGGGCACGACGCGGCGGAAATCCTCATCAATCAGGTTGAACACCCGCTGGCCGATGCGCGCCATGATGCGCATGTTGACCACCACGTAGGCCGAGTCGGTGAGCTCCACGCCGATCTGCGACATGGGCGAGCCGATGGGGCCCATGCTGAACGCCAGCACGTACATGGTGCGGCCCTGCATGCAGCCGCTGAAGAGGCCGCGCAGGGTCTTCTTCATCTCGTACGGGTTCACCCAGTTGTTGGTCGGGCCGGCGCCGTCGCGGGACTGGCTGCAGATGAAGGTGCGGTCCTCGACCCGCGCCACGTCGCTCGCGTCCGACCGGGCGTAGTAGCAGCCGGGCCACTTGTGCTGGTTGAGTTTGACGAAAGTGCCGTTGGCCACGAGCTGCCCGCACAGGGCGTCATACTCCTCCTGGGATCCGTCCACCCAGTGGACGGCGGCCGGCTGGCAGAGCGCGACCATCTTCTCGACCCAGCGAAGGAGATGCGGATTCTTGCTCAGGGGCTTGGTCGGATTGCGTTTTTCCATGGGCGGGAAATTGTCCGCGGCGCGCGGGTGAGTAAACGGCAATCCGGTCCCGGCGGCCGGCAATGAAGCCGCGCTGACGCCGCCATTAGATGCGGCTCGCCGGGCCGCATCCGCCCGGCCAAGCTCCCGCCATGAAACTCCGCCTGCTGCCCGCGCTGTTCGCCCTTGTCGCCGTCTCGCTGGGTGCCGCCGATCCGGCGCCGGCCAAGGCTCCCGCCGCGAAGGCCGATCCGGCCGCGGGCCTCACGACCTACTATTTCGGCCTGATCACCAAGGGGCCCAACTTCGACGCCTACAACAAGGAGGACCGCGCCAAGATCCAGCGGATGCACCTCGACAACATCGAGCGCCTCGCCGGGCTCGGTAAGCTCCTCGTCGCGGGCCCGTTCGCCGACGGCGGCGAGTGGCGGGGCATCTTCATCTTCAAGTGCGCCTCGCTCGAGGAGGCCCGCCAGCTGGCGGCCACCGACCCGGCGGTGCAGACGGGAAGACTGCGGGTCGAGATTCATCCGTGGATGACCGCCAAGGGCTCGATCCGCGATCCGGAGTTCGCCGAGACCAAACCCGCCCCGTGACCCGGCTCTGCATCTTCGTCGGCACCACGCTTGGCGGCTACGCCGGCTGGGCCCTGCCGGATTGGTTCGGCGCCAGCTTCGGCTGGTGTTTCGTCGTGAGCAGCATCGGCAGCCTCGTCGGCGTGTGGGCCGGCTGGAAACTGGCCCGCAAGCTCGAGTAGCGGTGGTCGGCTGGCGGGCATCGAGCGGATCTAGTAGCCCACGGCGTGATTGGTCCGGCGCGGGTCGGCGTAGCCCACGTAGCCGCCGCCCGGCACAAACTCGATCGCGTTGATGCCGCCAAAGAGCCGGCCAGTGCCGGCCGGCTCGGCCAGTTCAACCTTCCATCCCAGTCGGCGCAGGCCGGCGACCTCAGCCTCCGGCAGCGACGCCTCCGTCTCGAAGGACTCCTCGTCGTTGCGCCGCCAGTTCCGGTTGAAGTGAATCCGGGTGTCGCCAATCGCGTCGGCCAGCGGCCGCGCCAGGGTCAGCCGATCGATCAGGGCCTGCAGCATCGCCGTCGGAATCCGGGCCGCGCCCGGGATGCCGATCGCAAACACTGGCCGGCCCGCCCGAAAGACGATCACCGGCGCGATCGTGCTGCGTGGCCGCTTGCCCGGGGCGACATAGTTCACGCCAGCCGGATCGGTGTAGGAAAAGTTGCTCATCGAGTCATTCATGACGACCCCGGTCCCAGGCGGAACCACCCCCGCCCCAAAATGCAGGCTCTGCGACTGCGTTGCGCACACCACGTTTCCGTCGGCATCGGCGACGAGAAAATGCGTGGTGGCCGCCATCGCGCTGGCCGTCGAGCCACTCCAGTCGAGGGTGACGGGCTCGGGCCGGGCCGCGGAGCGCCGGGCACGTCGTCCGATCGCGCTGATGGAATCCGGCGCCACCATCTTCTCGAAATTGGACCGCGCCTCCGGCACATCCGCGATGCCTCGCTGCACCAGCGACAGCACCTCGTGCCACACGCGACCGATCCGGTCGAGATTGGCCGCGGTGCGCAGCGGACCGCCTGAGAAATCGTCCTGTTCCAGGACCTTCATGATCGTCAGGAACAGCGACGCGCCGCTGGTGGGCGGCGGGCTCGCCACCAAGCGATAGCCGCGGAAGTCGATGCCGATAGGCTCAGCCAGCCGCGCCTCGTACCGGGCGAGATCGCCGAGGGTCACCGCGCCACCCCCGTGTTGCGACGCGGACGCGATCGCCTCGGCCACGGGACCGCGGTAGAATCCGTCGCGTCCGTGCCGGGCGAGCAGCTCCAACGTCTGCGCCAGGTCCGGGTTGGCAAGGTGCGACCCGACCACGGGGAGCTGTCCATCGGGGAGATAAAGGCGCGCGATCTCCCGGTCGCCGCGGCGCAGCTTCTCCTCCTGCTCCGCGAAAAACTCGCGGGTCTTCGGCAGGATTTCAAAGCCCTCGCGGGCCAGCGTCACGGCGGGAGCGACGTCATCGGGCCAGGGCCGCACGCCCCACCGCTGGTGGGCCGCCCACAATCCGGCCGCGAGGCCGGGCACGCAGACCGCGCCGTAGCCGTAGTCGTGATCGGCTTCGGGCCGGCGCGCATAGGCCGGCACGTCGACCGATCCGGCCGCGTCCAGCGCGTCGATCACATAGGTCCGGCCGGAGCGCGCCTCGTAATAAAGCAGCATCAGCTTGCCGCCCAGCCCGGAGCCATAGGGTTCCGCCACCCCGAGCGCCAACGAGACGGCCACCGCGGCGTCCACCGCATTGCCCCCGGCCTTCAGCACCGCGACGCCCGCCTGGGCCGCCTGCGGGTGCCCGGCCACCACGATGGCATGGGGCGCGGCCACCACTTCGACCTGGACCGGAACGGCCGCGCCCGCCGCCACCGCCCAGAGCGCCAGAATCACGGCGAGGCCGATTCCTCTGCCTCGGCGGCGCGCAAATCCCCGCATCCGGCTCGGAGCGGTCGGCAGCAGCGCGGAAGAATGCACGAAGTCTGAGTTGGTTGAAATGGGTCGGGTCACAAAATCCGCCACGCGGCTGGCCTGCGTCCGGCCATCCGCCCCCTCGGGCCGCGGCGATGGCCGCGGCCCATCCGGGAAGCTAGAACTTCTTCGTCACCTGCAGCGACCAGGAGCGGCCGCGGGCCATCAGATTGTAGAGCGCGGGATCGTAGCCGCGCGAGTCACTCGAGAGCGGCGGCTGGGCGTCGAAGAGATTGACCACACCGAGGCGAATCGAGGTGTCGCCGAGCCAGCTCCGGTCCGCCTTGATGCGATAGGAGAGATACGCATTGAAGCTCATCGAGTCGTGCACGACGTAGCGGTAGCTGTAGCTGCCGTTGGTGAAGACCGGCTCGATGTAGCCCGGGTGACCCAGCGAATCGTAGGTCGCCTGGGTCGTGGTCGCACCGCTGTCGGTGTAGTGGCCGATGTAGTAGCCCGAAGCGCCGGCACTCCACTGGTCGCGGCGCCAGTCAACCGCCAGGCTGCCGCGCCACTTGGGCGTGGCGCCGCCCACACTGGCCGAATTGGTACCTAGGAGCTCGGTGCGCGAGGCGCCGGCGGCGTTGTAGGCGTAGAAGCTGTTGAGCAGCGTCCAGGTCGAGCTGACCGTGAACGTGCCCACCGCGCGCTTGGGCAGGCGATAGGTCACGTCCAGGTCGAAGCCGTTCACGAACTCCGACGCCTTGTTGAAGTAGGTGGTCCGCAGGTAGTCGATCGCCCCGACCACCGCGCGCTGGTTGCCCGGCGCCCGGGTGGCATTGTAGGCGGCGAAGAAGTCGCGGTCGGCCTGCGTCACCGGGAGCCGGACCACCGAGCCGTCACCCTTGTAGTTGGCCGTGCCGGAACCCAGATCGATGCTCCCGATGCTCTGCCCGGCCGCGAGCGCGGCCTGGGTGGCGGCCAGCAGGGCCTGGTTGTCGTCCGCGATCGAACCCGACGAGGCGATCACGTTCTTCTGCGCGATTTCCCAGTAATCCAGGCCCACCGACAATCCAGTGACCTTCGGGACCTCGATGACAAAGCCAGCCGACTTGCCGGTGGACTCCTCGGGCTGGAGGTTCGGATTGCCGGAGGCGATGCTGCGCCGGTTCGAAGCGCCATCGGTCGGGAGGCCCGTGACGCTGCTGCGATACGTGTCGGTGCTGCCCGTGACCGTGCGGATCAGCGTGCCGGTGAACAA
>CAZUQB010000093.1:5391-7941 GCA_964622405.1 uncultured Opitutaceae bacterium
GTGTCGGAGTTGGGGGAGAAACCCAGGAAGTCGTTCGACGCCGGATCGAGTCCCGACCCCGCCGGATTCAGGCCCGCGTACGGCGGACGAAAATCGTCGTAGGTCTCAAAGCGGTACTCGCCGCCGAAGGCCGCCCCCACCGAGTTGCCGCCCCAAATTGGGAAGAGGTCGCCGCCCGCGCGAAAATCGCCGCTGCCGAGCTTGGCGATGCCATTGCGGATGAACCGCGAGCGGAAGGTCGACTGGACACTCTCGGGGTTCACATAGGGGCCCACCACGACCAGGTTGCCGTTCTGGACCGCAAAGGTGCGGGTGAACGGGTTGAAGGCCAGGGCCGGATCGGTCTGGTTGATCGCATTCTGGATCTGGCTCTTGCGGCTCGGTCCGGCCTCGTCGTCCGTGACCCGGGAGTCGGCCCACAGGAGCGCCGCCTCCCAGTTCCAAGTCTCGAACAACTGGCCGCGCAGGCCGGCCACGCCGCGGTACATGCTCTCGTCGACCGTCGCGGTGCGCTGCATGAGGTCGGTGAGCCGCTTGTTGGTGATGCGGACCGCCGAGGGCGTGCCGGTCAGGCGCGGCGTGCCGTCCGCATTCGGCGCGCCGGTCGTGGACCAGAATCGCGTGCCGAACGGATTGAAGGGATTGGTGGCCGGCACGATGATGTCGCCGTCCGTCGAGGCGGTGATGCCGTCGGGTTCACGGTAGGTCACGGACCGCGCATCGTAGGAGTTGAATTCGGCAAACACGCTCAACCGGGACCGCAGGCGGTAGTCGCCGCCGAGGAAAATATTGGCCCGCTTCGAGTCGGGCTGGATCACCCGGTACGTGTTGTTGTTCCAGTAGTAGTCATGGGTCACGCCGGTGCGGCTGGGCGTCGTGGTCTGGAAACCCACGCCCGTGGCCGTCGGCGCCAGGAAGAAGGTGCCGGACGTCGCGACCAGGGAGGATGGCACGCCGCTGGGCCGGCTGGCCGTGAAGACCCCGGAGGCATTCACCGTGCCGGTCGAGAAATTGCCGTACTCCGTCGTGGCCGAGCGCAGGTTGAAGGTGGTGTCGGTCGCCACGTTCCACGGGGCGGGTGCCCGGGAGGAGTTGTCGGCCTCCCGCGAGAATTCCCGGTTCCGAGCGTAGATTGCGTCCCGGTCATAGTAGTCGGCGATGAGCAGCGCATGCCCTTTGCCACCCGCGAGCTCGAGTCCGTGCGTGAGGGTCGCCCGATACTCGGCGCCGTCATGATAGTTGGTCCGGCCGTAGCGCAGGCTCAGCTCGGTGCCGGTGAAATTCGGGCGCGTGATATAATTGATCACACCCGCCACGGCGTCGGTGCCGTAGATCGAGGAGGCGCCGTCCCGCAGCACGTCGACCCGGTCGAGGCCGCGGTTCGGGAGCTGGTTGACGTTCGTGGAAAGCGTCGGGACGCCGGCCTCGGACTGGCTGATCGGATACGGGGGCAGCCGCCGGCCATTCAGCAGCACGAGCGTGTTGCTCGAGGGAATCCCACGGAGCGACACGGTCGCATTCGCGCCGCGGGCGGTGGCGCCCAGCGTGGCGGTCTCGTTGCCGGGCATGCCGGTGATCTGGGACATGGCGGTGAGCAGGTCCGACGCCTGGGAGGCATCGCGCAGCTCCATCGTGCTGCGGTCGATCACGGTCACCGGGAGGGTCTTTTCCTGGTCGAGTCGCCGGATATTCGAGCCGGTCACGGTAAAGGCCTGCAGCACGACCGTCTCGTCCTTCTTGTCCTCGGCGGCGGGCGTCGGGGTGGACGGGGCGAGTTGGGCGCGGGCGACCGGGAGGCTCGCCGTGAGGCAGGCAAGCGCGAGGGCGCTGACGCGGAATGTTCGGTTCATGGGGCTCATGGTGTCAAAAAGGTCAGGGTTGGTGGGTGGGGTCTGGGTCGGGTAGCAGATAGCGCACGGCCACGGGCGCCATGTGCTCGTCGGAATGGCCAACCCCGGGCGCCGTCGCGAGGGACCAGCCAAATGCAGTGTGCAGCGCAGCCGCGGCCAGTTGCGCCCGATGGAAGAAAAACTGCCCGCGCGCGAACCGATGCGGGCCCTGGGCCTCCGCTTCCGGCGTATGCCGGAGGGCCTTGGCCTTGGGATCGATGTCCGCCTCGCCCAGCAGCACGGTCAGCGGCCGCGCGAGCACCACGCGCAGGTCCGCCTCGCTAACCGGAGTGCCCTTGAGGCCGTAGGGAAAGTCCACGCCAAAGTCCGGCAGGAGGTACCAGCCCGCGTTCGCGGCGACCGCGATCTTGGCGCGGGCCTGCGGCTCAAAATAGAAGAACCGCTGGACGAATTGCGCCCCGGCCGAGTGGCCGAAGATCCGGTAGGTCTCGGACCGGTTGCCCGTCCGCTGGCGCACCTCGTCGAAGATCGGCTCGATCATGCCGAAGGCCCATTGCTCGCGCGGCAGGGGCTGGCCGGTCGCCGAGACGGTGTTGCCGTAATTGTAGCCCGGGTCGCCCGGAAACTCCGCCTTCGAAAACTCGGGCACGACCAGCAGGAAATTCCGCGCCCGCGCCAGCGGCGTCCAATCCGCCAGGTA
>CAZUQB010000094.1:0-7860 GCA_964622405.1 uncultured Opitutaceae bacterium
GGCATGCCGCGATGCGTTCGTAGATCAGCCGGTCGATCTCCTTCGCGCTCTTGCCGGCCAACGTCCGCGCGAAATCGCGCTGCAGCGCCGGGGCGATGACCTCCACGTGGTATGTGATCCAGTGGACGGCCCCGCCCGGCCTCGTCGCGAGGGAGGCCCTGGGCGCGGTCTGGTCGATCCAGTGCCGGACCTCCTCGGGGTCGTACCTCCCGGTGTGGTCTGGGAGCGGTGCACCAGGGCGGGCCAGCGTTTCGGTGATCGTGGAGCGGCTAGGACCCAGCTGCCGGGCCAGCGCCGCCTTGGTTAAGCGTTGCGTTTTCATTGGGAAAGATGCTCTAGTTGCTGGTGAGTAGTTTGGTTTTCGCTGCCCGCGAAAACTGTCGAGGCTGCTGCCAGCACCTCAACGATCCGCAGCTCTCAAAGAGAGTCCTCATGTGGGTGGGGGTCGGCCGGGGCCGCCGGGCCCGAGGGCACCTGCCCCCCGCTGGCAGTGCTTCGCGGTTGATGATGGTCGCAGCTCGGCACGCATGTGCTGGCCCTCACAGCTTGCTGTAGTCCTTCGACGGCTCGGGGCGGACAGCGGCCACCGCCTGCCTGCCTGCCGCGCTGGATGTGGCCCAGGCCAGGAACACGCTCAGCAGGCCCGTCCGGTCTAGCGTGGGGTGATCCTTCGAAAGCCAAGGCGCTTTGGTGGCAACGAATCGCCGGTACACTTGGCCAACCCCATCAGCGTCGAGCTTCAGTTCCCTCGAGGCTGCATGGGTCTCGGTCTGGTCGAGTCGATCAGGGCATGTGAAGGGAGCGGGGGCGCTCTCCTCCCTGTCTTTCTCTTCCCTTTCTGCTCTCATACCATTGTACCCAGCGGATTTGGGTGTAACACACCCAGCGGATTTGGGTGTCGTTCCCCCAGCGGATTTGGGTGAATCATTCACCCAGTCTTTTTGGGTGAATGTAGGGGGCCAGATCAGCGTGCAACTGCTCGTGTCCTGGTATCGACGGCGGCGTGTGATCAGCCCTTTTCCGACCAGCGATTTCAGGCACCTCAGGACGGTCGGCTCGCTCAGCCGGCAGGTCCGGATGATTGCGGCTAGGTCGCTTGTGCAGTCTTGCAGGCCTGTCTTTGTCCGGCCCCATCTCCAAACGTGGGCATAGACTCGGAACTCCGCCGCGGTGAGCTGCAGCTCGTCGAGCCATGCCGGCACGAACGGCCGGAGCACATCAGAGTGGGTCGGCACGGACGTGCTTTTGCCGGGCTTGGTACTCATGCCGCGCCTTCCTCGGCCTCGGGGTGCTCCCGGGCCCAACCCTCAGCCCAACCCGCCCAGACAGCCCACTGCGAGCGCTGCCTGCGGCCGCGGGCTTCCTGCGCACGCTGGCGCTGGGCCATGATGCGTGCGACCTTCTGCCTGGTCGAATCGGCGATACGGGATTCGCGGCGGCCTGACTTCACGGCTTACCTCTCCGCGCCGTGGCTCGCGCTGCAATCTTGGACACGCTGGCGTCCTTGTGAGGGACCTCGACCACGACCATGGGACGGGTTTTCTTACCGGCCCGACTTGCTGATTCCATCCCAGCAGGTCGGGCTTTTTCGCATCTTCGTCGCGCCCCTTCGGCCCACGCGTCGCGCTGTCGGTCGCTCGCCAGCATGAGCTTGTAGCCCAGGCGGGCGGCGAACTTGCGAGTCGTCCACGAGAGGCTGCTCGGCGGTACGCCGTGAGCGACCGCCAGCTCCCGGAGGCCGCCCTCGTACAACCCGGCGAGGATGCGGACGGCCAACTGCTGCACGAGAGGTGCCACTGGCCGGAGATCCTCGGCCGCGGGCTCGTCGAGGGTGCGGTCGAGCTCGTTCGGGCCGTCCTGGGCGAAGGCGATCATGCGGCCCGACTGGTTGCAGCCGTGGAACGAGAGGCGATCCAGGACTCAACGGCGCCCTGATCGAATCGAATCACGCGCGCATTCAGGCGCACGCACGGGACGCCAGCGGTTCGGACGAACGTCCAGAAGGCGGCCTTGGATCGGTATCCAAAGAGCGCCATCGCCCAAGCGGACGACTTCAGAGCCGGCGCCTGATCGGAGGTAGTGGTAGGGTTGCTCATAACAACCCACGCCATTTAGAACTAACCTCGATCTTGTCGCGCCTTCGTTTGTTTGCGGTTCACCGGTTTTCGAACAATCGGCATCACGCCAGCGAACATCATCTCCTCAGCCCTGCGGGCCTCGAATCTCAACGCTCGCGCCTGGGTGGATAGCTTCTGCGTCTCCGGGATGCAGCCAATTGCCGCAAGTACATGCTCGAGACCACGGCGCTTCAGCTGCTCAGCTCGCCTCAGAAAATAACTGAGGACCAGAACGGTAACTGAGGGGAAGCGCCGATAGCAGTCGAAGAGCAGAGGCTTCATCTGCTCGCTCTGGGGGTAGATCGCTGCCCATACCAGTGCATTCAGGAATGCGATCTTCTGGATACGGGGCAGTGCTTGAAACTCTGCTCCGCCGGCAGTCGCCGGCAGCTTGCGCACGACCTGGCCCCAGGCTGCCCCAAAGAGGAGAAACACGAGCGGCGACCGGACGTTCTTGGTCGGTCGGCCGATTCGGGGCAGGGTAGGCGATCTCATGACGCGTTCTTTCGAAATGCGAGCAGAGGTGCGGCCTCGCCGGGCCGAATCTTGAACCATGCTTCGCCTTCCTGCTGGGTCACCAGCTCTCGGTAGTGCCGATGGATGATCTGAACCGAGTTGCCCGCATCGAGCGCGGTCTGCGGAACGTTCCCGGTGGCAGCCACACGGTGCGTGATGTACGAGTGCCGCAGGCAATTGTCCGGCAGGGTGAGCTCCTTCTCAATACCGAGCTTGCGCACCCGGTCGACGGCCATCCCGGTGCACACGTCGCCCTTGCGGTCCCGAGCGAGCATCAGCCACTCGACAGCCGCGTCGCTCAACGGGATGAGCCGGCGGGCTGGGGTGCCACGCTTGGCCTTTGTGACGCGGACGATCTTTCGAGCGAGGTCGATGTCCTCCCAGGTCTGGCCGTGGACCTCAGACCTTCTCATGCCGCAGAAGCCCGACAGGACGATAGCAGGGAGGTCGTCATGCCCTCCGGCCGGAGGATTGGCGCGTACCAGCTCGAGCCAGCTGGCGAAGGTCGCGCTCGAGATGATGCCGACCACAGGAGCGGCTTCGCGGGCCCGGGTTGTCTGCTCAGCCTCGGTCTTCGTGTCCCGGGGCAGGTAGTTTTTGGCTTGGCCCCATCGCCAGAGAGTAACGATCCGCTTCCGGTGAGTGTTCCGAGTGACGGGATTTGCGATCTTGGCCAGGTAGCGGTCGAGCATGCCCGCGGACACCTGCGCAATCTGGTTCTCTCCAAACGCCTCCCTGAGGCTCTCGAAAATTGAGCCATGGTTATCCTCGGTCTGGTAGCCGGCGCGCTTCTTCTCGGCCAGGAAGCGCGTCAGTGCGACGTCGACAGTCACCCGCTGAATCGCGGCCCGGTTCCGGGCCTTCCATGCCTCGGCTGCGGCGATGATCTGGCCGCCGGTCAGCTGGTACGCCTTTGCCCATTCCCGCAGGGCAGGGAGCACCTGGCCCTTTCCCGCGACTACTGCCCGGGCGGCCTGTAGCTCATCGCGGTCGGGCTTGTCGATCGCAGCGGCCTCGATCCTTCCAGAGGCGAGCTGTGCAGCACGAAGGCGTGCTTCCTCGAGGGCCTCGGCTTCGTTCGCGAACTGCTGGATCTTTCGCACGCCGCCGACGTGCCAGCCGACTTGAAAGACGTACCCACTGGCCGTACTTTTGTGCTTCGTCCGGTAGACCTTCACCACAGTCGATCCAGACCTCACGAGTTTTGGAAATCTCATACAAATACCTCTGTGCCTCATACACTCTTCTCAATACAAGTGAGCGCAACTCAATTCTTCCCTCTAAGAAGCGGGGCTAGCCAATACCCCGTGGGGGCGCCAATCCAAGAGCGAGCGCTTAGGTCGCACACACAGCGCACACAGCGCGCTTTGTCGGACTACGAATGGGGGCGTTTCTTGGATCCCCGCTAGCTCGAAGTACCAGTTCCTAGGGGCCTCAAAATCCTGTGTTTACGTGAAAGATCATTCGGCCGCCTAGTTTATCCTCGTCTTGTCTTTGCTCCCGCTAGTTGGGGAAGTTGAACCAATGAAACTCGTATTCGGCAAAGAAGCAGCGGAAGCCATGGGCGTGTCCGTGTGGTTTATCTCCTCCATGAAGCGCGCTGGTGCTCCCTTCTGGGGACGCAAAACCGACGTCGGTGAACTTGAAAAGTGGCTCCGTGCGCACCCGCATTTCGTGGCCTCGCACGAGTGGCAGAAGCCGAAATCACTTCAGGTTGACTCACCGACGATGGGCATTCCGTCCTAGGTTTCCCGCGTTGCATTACGTTTCAGAAACGCCGTACTGCGAAAAATAGCTCAGGTAGGTGATTCCGCCAATCTCATGCCGAAACTTCGGAGTCAACTCGTGGTATGCGCGGTGATCTTCGGAGCAATCGCGATATTCTGGACGCTTGTGCTCGGAAGTGCGCTCGCTGGCCATGGGCCAGCTTTGGTCGAGGCCGTCGGCAAGGTTGGCGCGTCGTCGTCACAGTTCGGATCGCTAGTTACGGCGTTACAATGCGAGTGGCTTCCCGACACCGGAGCATCTCCAGCATATCCTGGACAAGGCTCCGAAGTTTGCCGCCACTGACAGCTTTTTCATCAACGCGAACGGGTCGGTTAACGCCAGCTTGTTCAGCAGCGGGGTGCGAGCGGCAACAGGCGGCTGGTCGAGCTTCGTGGCCAACGTCAGCGCGCGCGGGGTGGCGGGAGCTGCAATCGGCGGCGGATTATCCTACGGTGCCGGTTTGGTTAGCGGTGTGTGGGGTGCGGTAAGGGGCACGGCGACTGCAATCGCTCACCCGATTAATACGTTCACAGGAGTTGCCAACGGTCTCGGCAATTTCGTTGGTCGTTCGATCTATGATACAGGAGGATTGGCTAGTGACATCGGTAACGGTCTCTACCAGACAGTTATGGACCCGTCACGGCTCGGAAATGCAGTCGGGAATGTCGTCGGCGGAGCCGGAATCGGAATTGGAGTCAACAGCGTGGCGACCATAGCTGCACGATCGTTTGTCGCGGAAGGGACTGCCGCCCGCTATGCGGCCCAAGGCTTCACCGCTGAACAGGCAGAATATCTCGCGCAGCCTTACAGCGGGATGGGGCATCACCTTTTGCGTCGAGAGTGGGGCTTCCCCAAGGTACTGACGGAAGGATCAGTGGATAGCGGAGCCGGGCTGACCCGCGGTCAGTTCTACGAATACCATTACATGGTCGACCCGACGTTTTACGGAACGAGATTACCTGCTTCTATCGGAGGTGGCGCTTGGAATGGCGCCGAATTAGGATTGTCGAAATACTGGTGGACCGGTAGCACAAGCTACTTTGGTGCGGGTGCTGCCGCAGCCGGAGCTAGCGAAGAAGGAGGTTTACTCTATGGGTGGTGAAATATCGGTTCGCACGTTTGCCACATTCAATGCGGAGTTTCCTGATGACGGCGTGGTCGACGCAGCCGGGAACTGCATCACGCCGGCGGGGAAATCTGTGATGGCGGCTTTGGCTGCGATGTTGCGCAGCCAAGGAGCGCGTACGACCGAGGTGCTGCAACACAGCTTTTACGGCTGGCAATTTACGGTGGAGATGAACCAGCACCACGCTTGGTTCTTGCTCCAGGGCACCTCCCCATGGCTCCTGCTCAGTCAGGCGCGGCCCTCGTTGCTCGAGAAATTAACCTTCAAGAAAACCAGCGCGTGGCATGGTTCTATTCTGCAAGCTGTGAATACTTGCTTGGCGCAGGATATCCGCTTCCGAGAAGTACGCTGGTATACGAAAGAGGAATACGAAAGAGGAAAGTCGAGAGGCCCAGGCGAAAATAGACCTTAACTCGCCGCGGAACCCTGCTTGAAGGGGACCGCACAAGGTAACCAAAGCACGGTGAGGACCAGAGTGCGAACGAATGGAAATACGCATGGAGCTGTGTTGATTCAATACTTTCACCCGCTCACTGGCGCTCGAGAATGATCCGCTTTCGATTAACTGCGCCATCTCCGCGCTGCGTACGCCGTTGGCTTCGGTCGTTCCCATACAGAGTCAACCTCGCCTACGTCTGACTGAACGCCCCATTACCCTTCGTCCTCTTGCTCGCTACTAGTATTTGAGTGCTGACCGAGGGGCCGACTCATTACAGTTTGTTCTTATAATGCAAATACCCCGCTGCCTTCCTGCATTCACTCTCGCCGTTGTGAGCATCGCCGAGGTCTTGCTCTCCGGCTGCGCGTCGGTGCCGAACATCGAGGCAGATAAGGCTGCCGCGACCCAGATCAAGCGCATCGCGGTGCTGGGCATCCGGGAGCCAGCGAATGTGCAGGTCGTAAACCTCGGCGGAGCGGCGGGAGCCTTCGGGTTGGTCGGTGGTTTGATTCAGGGCTCCACCAACGCCGACCACTCGAAACAGTTTGTGGAGGCGATGCGGCAGCGGAAAACGTCGCTCTCGGAGCCGATGTTGGCAGCCGTCACCCAATCTCTAAAAGACGACGGCATCGAGGTGACGGTGGCCGTCGACCAAAAACCGAAACTCGCCGCTGACGGCAAGAGCGACGACTACTCCGACGTGCGCGTCGAGGCCGACGCCATCCTGTCGGTTTGGTTCGGCGTTGTCGGCTACATGTCATCACCTTACTCGACGCACTACGAACCGTGGGTGTTAGTTAAGGCGCGGCTGCTCGATGCAAAGACGAAAAGGGACATTTACTTCAAAACCTTTTGCGTGGGCTACAAAATGAAGATCGAAAACGTCGTCCCACTGCCCGCAGATCCCAAGTATCGTTACGGCTCGTTCGACGATCTCATGGTCCACACTAGCGATGCAGTGGCGGGACTCGTCGATTGCGAGGAAATTGCCGCGAAACGCATCGGAGCTGATCTTAGAATCCGTTGATTTTTACGCACTGTACTGCTGGAGTCACGGCGCTAGGCCCTGCCCTCGGCGCGCACTTTCCGCAATGAGCTCAACGAAAGTGAGCATCTTGCGCTGAATATCCTCGAGGCCGAAGTAAGGGGTCAGAGTATGTGATCTGTGGTCTGGGACGTCGCCTGGACGAGCGGCTACACCATGAGGTCGGGATCCGCTGGCAGGGTCAGGCCGTCGTTTTCTGATTAGTGCGGGAAAACAGTGTCGACCCAGCGCCGCAGCGCGGCAGAAAGATGTGCAATCAATGAACAGCGGCCTGACCTCCTGCAGGCCGCTCATGGTTCGCGGAAGTACCACACATCACACACCCTGACCCCTTATCTGTTCCTTGACCCCTTATCTGTTCCTGAGGGCGATCTATTTGGTATCTACGGTCACGACTAAAGAGGGTCATCCATGAAACATATCATCGTGACTGTCGCTTGTTTGCTGGTTTCCGTTGTGATGGTTTTCTATGATCAACTGCCACTTCCGAGTGGTGGTCTTTTCAAGGTTATGAAGGAATTGCCGTGGCTTTTTGAATTTCCAATACGGATTGGAATGCTGCTTTCCGCGAGAGGGGCGCATGGCGTCAATCAATGGGGCTTTGGGCTTGGGCTATTTCTGGAATCCTTAGCTCTTGCTTACGGAGTGGGCTTCATTCTCTGGTCGCTGGCTCAGATCTTCACTCGATTCAGCAGATAAGGCGTGTTATCGGGCAGTTTTAGTACCTGCAGAGCACTTTGAATCAATCGGCCTGGCCGAAGACGTAACAACGGGGGCCGAAGTAAGGGGTCAGAGTAGGGTTGCCCTGATTTGACGGACAGTGGACGCGGGATCAAAACCCGAAGGAGTC
>CAZUQB010000095.1:0-7857 GCA_964622405.1 uncultured Opitutaceae bacterium
CTCCGGCAGTCCCTGCGTCCCCGTAGCTCAACTGGATAGAGCAGCGGTTTCCTAAACCGCCCATCCCGGTTCAAGTCCGGGCGGGGGCACCAAATCGTTCAAGATTTCGTCCATACTGTGCGTGTTCTCTAGTCCTGTGAGTCTGAACTAGCCATCCCTGTCTATGCGGACGGGACCAAGACGGATGAGAGACAAAGATGTCTGCGGGTGAGACGAACGTCGCTCAGGGGACCTCGTAGACTTCAACGAGGGCTACACCAGTATCTCCGTTGGCGCCGGAAACCTGTGCCGAATAAACTCCGGGCGGCAGGGTGATCAGGAGCGCTGAGTCTTTGCTCGCTGGGTCGGGCCACGCAAACGCACCGACAATGGAGGCTACGCTGGCAATCTGGGTGTTGCCGCCCCAGGCGCTGTTGGCGGCAAGTATGGCGTCACCTTGGTACAGCTTTAGTTGAGGAGTCGGCAGTGTGTTTGCGACGCCGTATGCATTGAGAGCGGGGCCGGAGGCCCGAATGAGCACGGTGCGCGATGTGCTGCCTCCAACGACAAAGCCGGCGATCAGGACATTGCCTGCGGTGCCCACCGGAACGCGTGCCGAAATGTTCACCAACCGAGGCGTCGAGGGAACATAAGCCCCTGCTTGGGTTGCATCGTAAAGTTCGACCAAGGCAACTCCGCTGTTGCCCGATTGCCCCGCCACGACGGCGGAGTACACTCCTCCGGCCAAAGCGGTTGTGACTGCAGCGTCGTGGCTGGTGGGATTCGTCCACGCAAACGCCCCGACGTATGCGGCCACCGAACTGATTTCGGCATTTCCGTTCCAGCCCGCATTGGCCGCCAGGGTGTTGTTGCCAGAATAGAGTTTTAGTTCGGGGTCTGGCAGAGTCCCCGGCACTGAGTAAGCTACCAGCGCGGGGCCTGCGGCCCGAGCCAGAATCTTCTGGGAACCGGTGGTGTTGGAGCCGCCTACCACGAAGCCGGCAATCAGGACATTGCTGCCAGTCCCGACCTGCGAACGGCACGAGATGTTCACCAGTCGGCCGATATCACTCGTGGAGTTCACCGTAAGTATTGCCGGTTGGCTGAATACCGACCCGGTTCCATTTCCGACCAGACAGGAATAACTCCCCGCCTCGGCCGCGCTACCAGTGAGTACCAAGGTCGAGCTCTGCGCCCCATTGACACCGCCGCCGTCGGTCAAGGGTACCCCATTGTGGTACCAACTATAGGATATGGTCCCGACTGCATTCGAAACGACGTTTCCGTGGCTGGATGAACCAGTGGAATTGGTCGCGTCGACGGTGAAAACCACCGTGCCGCCTGGATTTGCGGTTCTGGATGCCGGTTGGCTAGTGATAGTCGGGGCTCCGGATGACGTGGTAAGGGTCAGCACCGCAGTCTGGCTTGTCACCGAGCCGCTGCTGTTGGTAACCGTCACCGAGTAGTTGCCGGCATTGGCCGCCTGGACGGCCGTGATCGAATACGTTGAATGGGTTGCGCCCGTGATCGGGATGCCGTTGAAATTCCACTGGTAGGTGGGCGCGGGGGTTCCGGTCGCGACCACCGAGAATGTAACACTGGATCCGGCAAACGTCGTAACCGATGACGGCTGAGTGCTAATTGTGGGAGCTACCGCGGTCGGCGAGGGAGGCGACGGATCGATCACCACGGTGAGCGTCGCCCGATTCGACATGACTGAGCGATTACCCGAGCTCACATTAACTTTATACGTTCCATTGTCGCTCGTTTGGGCGGAGGCGAAGGCCAGCGTGGATGCGGTGGCGCCCGGGATTGCCACATCGTTCAGATACCACTGGTAAGCGAGGTTGTTTCCTGTCGCCTCGACCATGAACATTGCGGAACGGCCGAGCAGCACGGTCTGATTGGCCATGGTCTTCAGGACGGGTTGCTGGTCCAGAGGTGGAACATTGACCGCGATGTCAGGGGTTATGGCCGAACCAAACGGGTTTGTAACCACCAGGTTGTACCGGCCCGTGTCACCGGTCTGCGCATTCGAAAAGTCGAGCGTCGATCGGGTGGCTCCCGGAATATTGATGTCGTACTTCTGCCACTGATAAGTGAGGTTGTCCCCGGCCGCAATGACCGAGAGGGTCCCGCTGCCACCGACGCTCATGGACAGGGAGGTCGGTGAGGTCTTGCTGATCAATGGAGGCATTGCAGCTATGCCCGAGTTGAGATCCTGGGATACGACAGATCCACTGGAACTCAGGATCGTATAGACCGGTCCGCTGCCCAGCGACGTGATCGCCAGCACTTGGCCGCTAGGCAGCGGTAAAAGGGCCACGGGATAACCCTGGAGCGCAGTGGTGGTGCCTGTGGTGTAGGAGGCGCCGGTCCAAACCTGGATTTGAGAACCGAATCCGGTCTGTTTCAGGGTCAACAGGGCGTTGCCTGACCATGCGGCGTCGGCGATCGTGCCGGTTCCCAAATTGGCAATCAGTGCCAGCGTGCCAGCGTCAAAAATCGTTCCCTGACCTGTCGCCAGCGATGTGCCGTCAGCAGAGAAGCGCAGCGGCAGAGTTGCATTGTTGACATTGGACGCTGCCTTGATCGTACCAAATGCCCCTGACTGAATTGGGACCGACAGGAGGGTCTGGAAGTCATATTCGTACAGGGACTGCTTGGACCCACTCCAATAGGATCTGATCGCAAGGCTAGATGAGCTGTCTGAGGACGCGACCAGAGTTCCACTCGAAGAATACAACGTGCGGTAGGTTCCGGTCGAATTGCCTTCGGACAGGCGCAAGTAGAGCTGGTTGTCGACGGCTTCGAAATCGTAGATATTCGATGCCACGGTGGTGAGATAGTTTTCGTTGGGAGAAATCCCGAGATCGATGTAGGTGATATGCCGGTCGGAATAACAGATGTAGAGACGGTGCAGGGCAGCCGAGTAGGTCATCCGGTCGGGCACGCCGACGAGTGGAAGCGAGGCTTGGTAGGCGCGCAGCATTGGTGACCAGACCAGGATATTTCGGGTCTCCCGATCCAAAAGGTAGACCAGACCATTCTTGTCGACGAGTGGGTAGGCGGGGATGAAGCTCCGGGTACTTGCGGCGGAGGTCGACACCGGCGAAGCCGGGGTTGGGGCACCGGCGGTCAGCGCGGTCTCGGTCACGGTGGCTACATCGATCGGAGAGCCGGTCGACGCCGGTACAAGAAACGCGGTTACGGTCGAATTCTGCGCCACCAACTTGAACGCTGCCTTCGGTAGCGCCTTGGCTCCAATTACGCGGAATGACGATGAATCATAAAGCGTAAGCTGCTGGCCACGCAGGGTGACAAGCTTCCCGTCGGCGAGGAAGCAGGCGTCGTCCCAACCGCCGTTGGCTACGGCGGCGCGGAGGGAAGAGTCGGAGGCATTAAAGATCGTCCCATTGTTCGGGAGCACCAGCGAACCATCTGGCGAGATGACTACCGCGTCACCCTCGGAAGCACGGGCGAACAAGCTCGAGGTCAGGCTCACGGTTCCATCGGCGCCCAAAGCGAGGACCTGAAGGTACGAGGGTGAAGTCGCCCCTCGCCATCCGTAGGCCCGTCCCGAGACCGACGAGACCTCAAAGCCCTGCAGCAGGAAGGAAGAATAGTCGCCCGTTGAAACCTTCGCGACGCCTCCGTCAGAACGCCGGACCGCCGTGATTGAGGCAGACGGATACCCAGAATTGCCCGCGAGGAAGATAAAAGAGTCGTTGAGGAAAAGGTCGAAAGTCTTGTCGGTGCTTGTTGCGAACGTGCTCGATGAGGACAGATCGAGGGCATATCTGCTCGTGACGAGTCCGAATGAAACGTAGATGCCTTCCGGCGCCGCCACCATCGCCGTGGGTTTTTGCGGCAGGGTGACCGGGGTAAGCCACGTTGAATTGGCCAGGTCGTAGCGCAGGATCTGCGAGGTCGAATCGAACAAGAAGTAGACCACGGTCCCCTGCTGACGCACCGCCTTGGCAACGTAGTGACCGGTCTTGCGGACAATGGTGCGTGCGGTGAAGGTATATGGAGGTAGCGAGCTGGTGCCGCCAGCGGTGGTAATGGTGCCCAAGTAGTCGCCGGCATAGCTCGGAATAAACTGGGTCAACCTCAGGGTTTCACTCGTGCCCGAACTCACCAGAGTGCCATTCTGGTACCAACGAAAATAGCTGTCCTCTTGACTGCCGGGTCCTGCGGTGGACGCCGAGTAATAGCCGTCAGCGCCGACCTCGATCTGCAAGAGGCCGGCGGAATTTTGCATCGGGCCTGGGGGAGCAGTGTCCCCTAAAGCGATGACGGCCCCTGAACTGGTGACCGAGCCGGCCGCGTTTGTAACCTTGACGGTATAAGTCCCGGCTAGGCTCGGCGGCACATTGGTCAGTCGCAACGTCGACTGGATTTCTCCGGTCAGCGCGACGCCATCCTTGTACCACTGGTAGGTGAACGGAGTCGTGCCACTGGCAGTTACAGCCAAGTCGACAATTCGGGCGTAAGTCTGAACTGACTGGCTGGTTGGCTGCTGCGTGATGGAGACCGGCACCGCCGCTGCCACGCTTAACGTTGCAGAGTTGCTGTCCGCAGAACCGACCGCGTTTGTAGCGCGGACATAGTAGGTTCCGGCGTCCGCAGGCTTCGCGTAGGTTACGGTGTAGTTGGCGGCGGTGGCGTTGGCAATCGGGTTACCATCGTGGAACCACTGGAAGGAAAACGGCGGCGAGCCATCCGGCGACGCATAGAGGTAGTAATAGCCGCCGTACACTACAGAGGCTGACTGCAAAGAACTGCTGAAGGACGGCGCGACCGCCGCGGTGACGGAGAGTGACGCGGAATTGCTGGTTACCGACCCGCTCGCATTGGTGACCGTGATCGAATAATTGCCGACGTCCGCGGTCGTGGCATCATAGATTAGCAGGGTGGTCGAGTTGGTTCCCGGAATGGCGACCCCGTTCTTGTACCACTGGTAGGTCTGGGGATATCCGCCTCCGGTCGAGACCGTAAAACTCCCGGTGCCACCATAGGGTACAGTGCAGGGCGGTGGCTGGTAGGCTAGAGTCGGTGGACCGCTCTGGGCCCGGACGGGAAGAACTGCAGCTACCAGCAAGCCAAGCAGGCCCGCGGCGGTTCGAGAAAAGCGGCTGAGGGCCATTGGATAGTATGACCAAAGTATTCCATTATGCCACCATCGGTCAACCGTTGGAAGCTGACAAGGGTTCAGATCGCATTTGTCGACAGACTCAGAAACCGACGGCGAGAATTGGGACCTGACCCTCTTGATCGTCCTCGGAAGAATTTCCCGCGAGGGTCGAAAACGTGTAGGACTGCGCGGCCAAGCTGGCGCTGGCGGCCAGACCCGCGAGCATGACGAGCAGCTTTTGTTGAACGAGGTTCATTGGATTCGGTGCGAGGTTGAGACAGGCCGCACTGCGCTCTCTTTCCCATATGACAACACACCGGAGTCCTTCCACCATCGCGGAACGGTAGGGCCTCTCCATGTTGCGTGTGATCAAATTTCCCGGTTGCGGAAGCGGGCGGCCATCAGCGCGTTGAGGGGTTTGCCTGATTTCAGGTTTTGCCCGGCGTTGCCGGGAAAAAATGCGGTGTCCACTTCCGGTGGATGCCCACGCATCTTGTGACCTCCCGCCGCGATAGTCCGCCCCGCATCGGCATTGTCGAGGACGAGGGGATCACCGGTGACGTCCTCGCGGCGGTATGCGAGCGCGAGTTCGGCGCCAAGGTGGTCGTGCGGCAGACGCTCGGCCGCGATGGCCTGGCGGGCATCCTCGAGCACCAGCCCGACCTCGCGCTGCTCGACATCTGCCTGCCCGATGTCGACGGGCTCGACGTCGCCGCGCGCGTGCGGAGCGAGCTGCCGCGCACCCGGGTCATCGCGCTCTCCGCCCTGCGTGATCCGCTGACGTTCCTGCGGGTGCGTGAGCTGGGCCTGCATGGGTTCGTCGACAAGCGCGAGCAGTCCGTGACGGTTCTCAAGGCCGCCATCGCCGCGGTGCTCGACGGGCGGAGCTACTTCTCGCCGGTCATGGCGTCGGTGCTGGCTGAGCTGCGCCGCGATCCGCATGCGTTTCATCTCGTGCTGTCGGAGCACGAGCAGCGCGTCCTGGTCCTGATCGGCAACGCCCGGACCGACGAGGAGATCGCGGCCGCCGTCGGCCTGAGTCCGGCGACGATCCAGTCGCGCCGCCGCGACATCATGAAGAAGCTCAACATCCACAGCACGCCGAAGCTGATCCACTACGCCACCGCGATGGGCTTCTCGCGCCTTGGGCGCTACCTGGCGAAGTGACCAACCGCGAGGCCAAGGCGGTTTTACAGGAGGTAACGGAGGAAAGGGAGGGTGGTTCGAGAGCCTGGGGCTGCGGCTGGGCGGACTGGTTGCTCGAATCTTGATTTACCGCGGATCACACGGATTTTCGCAGATGAGACCGGCGATTCCTCACGGACCGTCGCCTTGCGCTGCGCGCAAGGCTAGGTCCGTTCGGCCATCGGAGACGATCCGGCCTAACCGGGTCCCCTCGAACCCGTCCCGCTGACTGCGCAGCGACGCCAGTCGGTGCGCAGTCCGCGGGACCTCGTCCGGCTCATCCGTCAAAATCCCGTAATCCGTGGTAAAACCCACCTCGGTAATACGAACAGACGCAGCCACAGCCTTCCGCTCCCGAACCACTCTCCCTTTCCTCCGTTTCCTCCTGTGCGGCTTTCCGACGCCGGCCGGACTAGCGGCCCAGTTGGTCCAGCTTGCTGGGCAGGTCGATCAGATTATTGCGGTGCTCGGTGAGGACGATGGTCCGCGGGGCCCGCAGGGCCGGGTCCCAGACCTCGAGCTCAACCGTGTCGCCATTGCGGCGGTCGACGAAGATGTGATTCAGATCGGTGCCCTTGAAAAACGAGGCCTCATATTCCCCGGACGGACGGCCGTCGATTTTCAGCACGCGCATCTGCGGAGCGAGGCCCTGCTGCTCGGCCTCCGAGCCCGCCCGCACGTCGCGGATGACGATCGAGGTGACCAGCCGCGTGGCGTTGTCGCGCCAGACATCCAGGCTGATGCCGAAACACAGCTTGGGGATGTAGTTTCCCTCGACCTTGTAGGCCTCCATCTGGACGGGGGCTTCCTTGGCGGCGTCCTTGGCCGCCGCGTGACCGGTGGGCGCGAGGGCCGAAACCGCGAGCAGGGTCAACCAGACTCGATGGGGTGGACGAGTGGTCCGCATGGCCGGGAAGATACTACGGGTTTTGTTCCTGACAACTATGGTGGGAACCTAATTTCAGGCGACTGAGGGCGGCGGGTTCATTGCACAGGAGGAAACGGAGGGAACGGAGAGTGGTTCGGGAGCGTGGGGCTGCGGCTGGGTCTGTTCGTTTTGCCGGGGCGGTTTTTACCACGGATTACGGGATCTTGACGGATGAGCCGGACGAGGTCCCGCGGACTGCGCACCGACTGGCGTCGCTGGGCAGTCAGCGGGACGGGTTCGAGGGGACCCGGTTAGGCCGGATCGTCTCCGATGGCCGAACGGACCTAGCCTTGCGCGCAGCGCAAGGCTAGGTCCGTGAGGGATCGCCGGTCTTATCCGCGAAAATCCGGTCGATCCGCGGTAAACCAAAACTCGAGCCAACCTGGCTGCCCAGCCGCCGCCTCTCGTCCCGAACCACTCTCGGTTCCCTCCGTTACCTCCTGTGCAACCCGGTTGGTCCGATTTGGCGGCTCAGCCGCACTTTGACGCAACTTTTCCCGCTTGAGGGCGTCTCGACATCCGCGCGTATCGCGCCATCCTTCACCGTCATGCGCATTGCCCCCCGCTCCGTCCTCCTCCCGGCCCGTTCCCGCCGGGCGGCGTTCACCCTCCTCGAGATCATGGTCGC
>CAZUQB010000096.1:0-7830 GCA_964622405.1 uncultured Opitutaceae bacterium
ACGTGCCGAGGAACAGGCCTCGGTCGTAGTCGGTGCCCAGGATGGTCGAGCTCGTCGAGCCGTAGCCATAGACGTCGACCGTGAGGTCCCAGACCGGCAGGGCGTACGGGTTAACCGTCAGGTAGAACTTCTCGTTCACCGTAGAGTCGAACGCCGAGAACAGCATCGCGCCGCGGATGTACCCGCTCGCCATGACGTAGGCGCCACGGGACACCGAATTCGGGCTGGGCGCGAGGCCGTAGATCGAGCCGTCGTCGATCGGATTGACGATCGTGTCGGCCGAAAGCCGGGTGGCGAACAACAGGACCAGGACCAAGCCGAGCTGCTTCATGATGGGAGACGGGTGAGCCTTGATTCAGGGACGGATCACCCGGACGGGCAAGCTTCGAGCGACGACTTGATTCCTGTCAGTTCCGGGACTGATTGAGTCCGGTTCGGTCTGTGCTTCTTGCGCTTCCTTGCGGCAAACGTTTCTGTGAGTTCCTTCCCGCGGCTCTTCCATGATTTCCCGCGCTGATACTCTGTCATGGCCTCGCCTCGTTCTGGTCGCGGCGCTCGTCGCCCTGGCGCCCACGTTGCGCGCCGCCGTGGGCAACGTCGACCGCGGTCGGCTGCTCTTCGTCCAGAACTGCGCCCTCTGTCACGCCACGGGCGTTGCGACGGACAATCAGCCCGGTTCCGGTCAGGGGCCGAGTCTGGCCGGCGTCGTGGGGCGCAAGGCCGCCAGCGACACCTTCGGCTACACCGAGGCGCTGGCCGGGTCGAAGCTGACCTGGGATCCGGTCACGCTCGACCTGTTCCTCGCGAGCCCGACGAGTCTCGTCCCGGGCACCACCATGGGCGCCGCCGTGCCGCAGGCGGGCGACCGCGCCGATCTCATTGCGTACCTCGCCACGCTGGCCGCGCCTGTCGCCACCGGGCCGACCGCCGCACCGGCCACCGCGTCCGCCGCCCAAGGCGATGCGGGCGACTGGCGCCGCGCGGCGCCGGGCGTGCGGTATCACCTCAAGGTCGCCGACCTGCCTTCTCCCTACAGCACGGCGTCGGCGGGCAACGGCCCGCGCGTCATCCATCCGACCGAGAGCAGCCGGCTGGCGGTGCCGGCCGGATTCACGGTCCGGAAATTCGCGGAGGGGCTCACGAATCCCCGGCTAACGCGCGTGGCGCCCAACGGCGACATCTTTGTCGCGGAAACCGCGGCGCGCCGGATCCGCGTGATCCGCGCGGCCGACGGCGCCGACGCGCCGTCGGAGATGTCCATCTTCGCCGACGGACTCGACCGTCCGTTCGGCATTGCCTTCTACCCGCTGGGCGACCGTCCGGAATGGGTGTACGTGGCGAACAACAACGCGGTGGTCCGCTTTCCCTACCGGAACGGCGATCTCACGGCGCGCGGCGCGCCCGAGGTGATCGTGCCGCGGCTGACGGCAGGCACGGGCGGCCACAGCACGCGGGACCTCGCGTTCTCGCTCGACGGCAAGAGGCTGTTCATCTCCGTCGGCTCGGCGTCGAACGTCGCGGAGAAACTCGAGCCCAAGACCCCCGAGGAAGTCCGCCGGTGGGAGGCGGCGCACGGCCGCGGCGCGACGTGGGGCTACGAGACGAACCGGGCGGACATTCTGGTGACCGACCCGACCGGACGGGAGCCGCTGCGCACGTATGCGACCGGGATCCGTAACGGCGTGGGTCTGGCCGTGGATCCGTCGTCCGGCGTGCTGTGGACCTCGACGAACGAGCGCGACGGACTGGGCGACGACCTGGTGCCCGACTACATCACCCGCGTGCAGGAAGGCGGATACTACGGCTGGCCCTGGTACTACCTCGGCAATCACGAGGATCCGCGTCACCGCGGGATCCGACCGGACCTCGCGGGCGCGGCCCTTATGCCGGACGTCCTGATCCAGGCGCATTCGGCTTCGCTGCAGTTGACATTTTATCCTGACGCGAAGGGTCCGGCGGCGTTTCCCGCGCAGTATCACGGAGACATCTTCGCTGCGCTGCACGGCTCGTGGAACCGCCAGACGCGGACCGGCTACAAGGTTGTGCGGGTCAGGTTGGACCACGGCGTGCCGACCGGAGTCTACGAGGACTTCCTGACTGGCTTCGTGGTGGACAACGACCACGTGTGGGGCCGGCCGGTTGGTGTCGCTGTCGCGCACGACGGGGCGCTCCTCGTGACCGAGGACGGCAACGGTACGATCTGGCGCGTGGCGTTTCGCGCGGCGCGCTAGGCGAAATTCGCCGGCCGCAAGTGAAAGCTGTGGGTGGGGTGCCCTCACCCCGCCCGAGCCGAGGCGGGTGGGGGCACCCGCCCCACATCCGATCCTGCAACAAATGAAAAGCCGGCTGCGGTGAGCAGCCGGCTTGAAGCCGATGTCGGACGACGAATTTCGAATATCGAATTCCGAGCTCCGACCAGCCGGTCGCCCGGCTGATCAGCGATACTCCTCGCCCGTGACGGCGTTGATGATCTTGAAATTCTCGACGTGGTCGTTGAGGTCGGCGCGGAAGGCCAGTTTCACGCCGTAGAGCTTCTCGACGCGCACGAGCAGCTCGGCGTCCTCCCTGCGGAGGCGCTCAGGATGCTCGGGTGGACGAGCACGCGGAGGTTGTACTCCTTGCCGTCGTCGCACAGCTGAAGGCGGCAGGCGCGGCGCTTTGCTCGCGGCCATGGGATTTTTTGACAAATTCACCGGCCGGAAAACGCCGCCGCCCGCCCACCACCCCGAGCCGCAGCCGGCGGCCGAGGCCGCCACTCTCGCTGCGGGTAGTTCGCCCTCAGCCCGACTGCGCGGCAACGTTCACGGTGCCATGTAAAAGATGCGATGGCGATTGGCCGCCAGCAGCCGGGCGTTCAGCGCGTCGCCTCCGTCCGTGTTCGCGCTCGCGAAGACGGGCGGCTCGATCCCGCGTTGGACCAGCAAGGCGACGGTCTCGGCGACCAGCGCATTGACCACCGCGCAACTGCCAATGGTCGAAAGGGGGCCAACTTTTTGAGGCACGCCCTCCACCTGGACCACCGCGTCGCCCAACGGCGCGCCGTTGTCGAGCAGCACGTCGCACAAGTCCGCCAGCTTCTTGCCAGACGGGTGGCGGCTCGTCACGCCGCTCGTGTAGGCAAACGAGGTAATGCCGATCACCTTGATGCCGGCCTCGCGGGCCGCCAGCGCCATGTCGATGATGACGGCATTGCGCCCCGAGGTCGAAGCCAGCAGCAGAACGTCGCCGCTCCGAGCCGGTGAAGACTTCAGGATTTCTTTGCCCAATCCCACGATGCGCTCGCGTTCCGAGGTCGCCGTCAGCGGGCGCACCGACAAATCCATCCCCGTGGCCGAGATCGGGTTCACCAGCATCAACCCGCCCGCGCGATACACCAACTCCTCCGTCACCATGAACGAATGGGTCGCCCCGAAGGAAAAGACGGCGTGATTGCCGGCAATCGCCTCCGCCAGGAGGGCCGCGGCCGCTGCCACGTTCTCGCGCTGGCTCTCCCTGAGCCGCTGCAGGGTCTCAATCGCCGCCGCAAAGTAATTATCTCCGGACATATCAATACCCCAGTTTCTCATACCGCTTTAGGCTCCGCCGATACGCCTCCATCCCGCCCGGGCGATTCACGCTCAGGAAGACCGTCGGCTTTTTCCCCGCGGCTGTCATCCGCTCCATCACGCGACCCCACAGCATCCACCCGGCCACGTCCATGGCCACGCCTGAGACCGGCATCGCCTTCTCCCTCAGGCCGCTCACCGACACCGCGGCATCCCCGTAGGGCGCGCCATTGTCGATCACCACGTCCACCGCATCGGCCAGTTTTTTCCCCGAAGGGTGCAGGGCCTCGACTTGCGCCGTGTAGGCCAGGGAGGTGAATCCCACCGTCCTCACGCCGAGCTTCCGGCACGCCAGCGCGAGTTCCACCGGCGCGCGATTCTTCCCCGACACCGACGCAATCAGGAGCACGTCGCCCGCGCGGAAATTTGCCGCCTGCACCGCCAGCCGCACCGTTTCCAAATCGCGCTCGAAACCTTTCGCCGCCGGGCGCTGCTTGGCCGGACCGGTGTGGTCGGGCAGGTTGAAAGTGAAATGAAACGGCTGCACTGCCGCCAGCCCGCCTGCGCGCTGGATAAAGTCCCCCTGGATGCCGTGCCCGATTTCCGAGCAACGCACCACCCCGCCGTGCGTCAGCGCGTGGACGACAAAATCCGCCGCGCGCTCGATGTTGCGGAGCTGCGTCCGCTCCAGATGTTCCAGCACGGCCCGGATGGCCTGGAGATAGTCGAGTGAGGCGGAGGATTTAGCGGACTTGCTGGGCATGGTTGGCGACGGTCAGGGACCGGCATTGAGGGAATTCTGTTGGGGAAAGGCCGCGAGGGACGCGAACAGTTTCGCGCGTATATTCGGCCGCTCCATGGCCGCCAACGCGATGCCGGCCACCGCGGGATGCATCGCGCGCTCCGGCCTGAACTTCGGCGCGATCGTCCGCGCCGCTCGCCAAAAACGCCGCCAGAAAACATCCGAGCGCGTCGCCACGCTGCCCGCGCCGATCAGCGGATAGGATTTTCCCCGGATCCCCAAAGCATCCACCACATCGCGCAATGTCTCCGCCAACGCATCCGCCGCTTCCTCCAGGATTTTCTTGGCCACGCGGTCGCCGGCATTGGCCGCATCGTTCACCAGCGGGGCGAGTTGGGCGACTTCGCTGCGGTCACGCACCGTCCAATTCAGCGGGATCAACTCGTCCACCGATTTCGCGCCATAGGCCTTGAGCACGGCCTCTCGCAGCAATGTTGCGCGCCGCGGATGCCAGCTGGCGCAGGCCGCAGCGCGCAGCGCACGCCGCCCAATGAAGAACCCGCCCCCGTGATCACCGATCAAGGGCCCCAGTCCGTCCAAGTGAAACTCCCGGCCGTCGGTCGTGCGCGCGTGAACAAAGGCGCCCGTGCCCGAGAGCGCGATGACGCCGTGCGCGTGCCCGGTGAGCGCGAAAATCCCCTGGGCCTCGGTGACCAACCGGGTCTCCACGCGCTCGGCGTAGCGGGCGAAAAAGCTTTCCGGCAGAATCTCGCCAAGGCAGCTGATCCGCAGCTCCTTGAGCTTTCCCGGTGCCCCGCGCATGGCATCACGCGCCGCGCGGCGCGTCGCCTCTTTGCTGCGCCCGCTCAGGCCGGCATTTCGACACAGGCCCCGGCCGATGACGGCACCGTCGGCCCGCACGAGCAAGGCCTCGCACTTGGTTCCGCCATTGTCGACGGCGAGAACGCAGGGGGCGGAATTTTTCACCGCGGAATTTCACCGACCGGGCAATTCCCGGGCAAGTGCATTCATGGCGCGGGTCCCTCCGACTGGGTCGGCCGCTCGCTGATAAATCACTTTGGACGCCGCGGTCGGCAAAGCTGGCGTGGGCGACAATTGCGTCGCCCTGGCCAAGCCTCGCTGCAAAATCCCGGCCCATGTTTCACCTTGCTAGTCCGCCCGCCGCCGTAGCCCCAGCGCAGGCCTTGGTCAGCGACGGTCAGTCGCATTGGTCGATCGTGATCGGCGCGCAGGCTTCCGAGGCGGAGCGCCACGCCGCGGAAGAGCTGCGCGATTTTCTGGCCGCGATCAGCGGGGCGAAGCTGCCGATCCGGGACGACTCCACGCCTCAGGCCGCGCCCGAGATCTGGGTGGGCCGGAGTCGACGCTGGGCGCACCTCGACCTCGGCCTGCGCGACGCCCCGGGGGACGAGGGAATCCGCCTCCTGACTGGACCGGATTACCTGCTCATTGCTGGCGAGGGCCGGCGGGGCACGCTGTACGCCGTGTATGCATTTCTCGAGCGGCAGCTCGGCTGCCGGTGGTATACCGCCGCGGTCAGCCGCATCCCGAAGCAGCGCACCATCCGGCTGGACGCGCTCGACCATCGCGACGCACCGGCGCTGGAATACCGCGAGGCCTTCGCTTTCGAGGCGCAGGATCCGGATTGGGCGGTGCGCAACCGCAGCAACGGGCACTTCCCGCCGCTGGCCGCGCGGCACGGCGGCGGCGTGCGCTACGCGGCGCCATTTGTGCACACGTTCGATGCGCTCGTGCCCGTGGCCGAGCACTTCGACGCGCATCCCGAATATTTCTCCGAGGTGAACGGCGTCCGCCTCCGCAAGGACACCCAGCTCTGCCTGTCGCATCCCGACGTTTTTGCCCTGGCGCTCGCTCGCATCCGCGAGTGGCTGCGGGCGGCGCCGGATGTGAGCATCGTCTCGGTGTCGCAGAACGATTGGGAAAACCCGTGCCAGTGTGCGGCCTGCCGGGCGGTCGACGAGCACGAGGGCAACTACAGCGGCAGCCTCATTCATTTCGTCAACCGCCTCGCCGCGGCGCTTGAGGCGGACTACCCGCATGTCGCCCTCGACACGCTGGCTTATCAATACACGCGCAAGGCTCCGCGCCACGTGCGCCCGCGCCCCAACGTCATCGTGCGCCTGTGCAGCATCGAGTGCTGCTTCGCCCACCCGCTGGAAACGTGCGGCGAGAAAATGCTGCTGAAGAAAAGCCACGGCACCGGCGCGACGTTTGCCGAGGACCTTGCCGCTTGGGGTCGCGTCTGCGACCGGCTCTACGTCTGGGACTACGTCACAAATTTCGCCAACTACGTGCTGCCTTTCCCCAACCTCGGCGTCCTCGCGGCCAACGTGCGGCTCTTCGCGCGGCACCACGTGCGGGGCCTCTTCGCCCAGGGGGCAAATCCTCCCGGAGGCGGCGGCGAGTGGGCGGAGCTTCGCGCGTGGGTGCTGGCCAAGCTCATGTGGAACCCGCAGGCGGACGCGCCGGCCCTGATGCGCGAGTTCATGCTGGCGGTCTACGGCGCGGGCGGCGACCACCTCATGCGCTATGTCGACGCATTGAACCGACTGGTCGCCGAATCCCACTTGCACGCCAGCATCTACGACCGGCCCGACAGCGCCTACCTGACGCCCGAGCTGCTGGCCTTCGCCAGCGACTGTTTCGACCAGGCAGAAAATCTCGCACCCGATGAGGCTACGCGCGACCGCATTCGTCGGGCCCGGCTGCCGATCCGCTTCGCCCAGTTGTCGGCTCTTCCGGTCGGCCTGCCGGGCCGGCTGGAGCAGATCGACGCCTTCGCGGCGGATGCGGCGGCCGCTGGGATCACGCAGCTCTCCGAGCACATTCCCATGGAGCGCACGATCGCCTACCTGCGGGATGGCATCCACCTGACCCACTTCGCGCGCTACGAAGGCGGCTGGAGTCCCTTCGACCATCCCTGGCCCGTCTTCGCGCGCTAACCACGCACCCTTGTTCCCCTGCGCGCGATCGCGAGACACCTGCGCCACGGTTGCGCCAAATCCGCATTGAAAACCCGCCCCAGGTGATGGCGCGAGGAAACACGATCACTAGACGAAGCGTGGGGCATGGGTCGGGTTCAGTTGCATACGCGGAGCCTCAGGGATGAGGCACCCTCCGCTTGGCCCCGCGTCGGATTGATCCAGATGAATCATCTCCCATGACCCAGCAGGCCCCCTTCGGGTCGTGCAGCAAAAAGCCCGCGGGGCGAACCTCGCGGGCTTGAACGGGACTTCAGTTTCAGCGGGACCCGAATCCAATCGAACGGGAACTCGGCTTCAATTCACGGACTGGACTTCAATTCCAGAGGCGCGACTTTAGTTCGAGCCCTCACTGATCAGCGATACTCCTCGCCCGTGACGGCGTTGATGATCTTGAAGTTCTCGACGTGGTAGTTGAGGTCGGCGCGGAAGGCCAGCTTCACGCCGTAGAGCTTCTCGACGCGGACGAGCAGCTCGGCGTCCTCGCTGCGGAGGCGCTCGAGGATGCTCGGGTGGACGA
>CAZUQB010000097.1:0-7820 GCA_964622405.1 uncultured Opitutaceae bacterium
GCGGCGCGACGACGCGGCCGACGGTCTGCGAGACGCTGGAGAGCGTGGACTTGAGGCGGGTGTTCTCCTCCGCCAGCGCGCGGTTGGCGTTCTGGACCTCGGTTGCCTTCCGTTCGGCGGCGGCGGCCTGCGCGCGCAGGGCGTCAAGGTCGGCGGGCGGCGCGGCGGAGAGCCGGGTCTTGAGGGAGGAATTCTCCGCGGCGAGGGCGGCGGCCTGCCCCTGGGTCTGGCGGAGCTGCTCGCGGACGCCGTCGAGTTCCGCGCCCGTGGCGCCGGCGCGCTCGGCCTGGGCCTTGAGTTCCTGCGCGGCGGCCTGGTTGGCGGCGAGCTGCTGCTGGAGCGCGGTCTTGTCGGCGCCGAGCTTCTCGGCGCTGGCCTTGAGCGAGTCGTTCTCCTGCTGGAGGAGCGTGAAACTGCGGAGCGTCGTCGCGAGCTTCGCCTCCGCCTCGGCCCGGGCGGGATCCTCGGCCGGGGCGGCCTTGGCCTGCGCGAGCTGCTGCTGCAGCGCGGTCCGCTCGGCCTGGAGGGACTGCACCTGCGACTGCAGGGCGGCGAGCTGGTCGGCGGCCGCCTTGCCGGCGTCGGTGGCGGCGCCGGCCTTCGCGGCCAGCGCGGCACGCTCGGACTCGGTCGTGGCCAGCCGCGTCTCCAGCTCCGCCGACTTCGTGCGCAGCGCGGCCAGTTGGGCGGCCTGCTCCGGGTCTGGAGCGGGGGTGGCCTTGGCCTGTTCGAGGCGGGCAAGGGACTCGCGGAGCCGCGTCAATTCGGCGTTGGCGTTCGTCAGGTCGGCGCGGGACTTCTCGCCGGCCTGGGTCGCGGCGGCCACGGCCTCGGTGAGCCGCTGGCGGTCGGCGCGGAGGCTGGCGAGTTCGGGTTCCAGTCGGGCGAGCTGGGCGGCGGCCGCGGCGGCGGCGGGGCTCGCGGCCGGCGCCTTGGCCTGGGCCTCGAGCTGGGCCACCTGCCGGCGGGCCGCCTCGAGCGCCTCGGCCTGCTGCGCACTTTCGGTGGCGAGCGCGGAGAGTTTCTCCCGGGCCGTGACGAGATCGCGCTGGGTGGAGGCCAGGTCGTCGGCCGCCTTGGCGGCGGCCGCGAGCTTGGCTTCCAGCGCCTGATTGGCGGCGGAGAGCTCATCGACCCGCGTGCGGGCCTGGGTGAGCGCGGCCGAGGCGTTCTCGCTGCCGGCCGACTGGCGGCGGGCCTGGTCGGCGGCGGCCAGCGCCTCCTGCAGCTGCGTGCGCAGCGGCGTAAGCTGGTTGGCGAGCTGCGTCCGGAGCTGCTCGCTCGCGGCCAGCTTCTGCTGGAGATCGGTGGAAGCCTGGCGCGCGGTGCCGAGCTCGGCGGTCAGCGCCGTCACCTTGGCCTCAACCTCGGCGGCGGCCCCGGCCTTGGCCTGGGCGGCGGCCAGCTGGGCGGCCAGCGCCTGCTTCTCCTGCGCGGACTGGGTGCGGGCGGTTTCCGCGGCGGCCAGCTGCTCCTTCACCTTTGCCAGCTGCGACTCGAGGTCGCTGACCTGGGTCGCGGCCTTCGCGACGGCGGCCTCGGCCGCGCTGCCGGCGGCGCTCGCGAGCTGCTTCGTGAGGGATTCCGCGGCGCCCGCCGCCTTGGCCCGGGCCGACTCGGCGGCGTCACGCTCGGATGTCAGGGTGGCGACGGCCGTTTCGGCCTTGGCGCGGGCGGCGTTGGCGGCCGTGACCTGCGCCTTGGCGGCCTCGACCTCCTTGCGGGCGGCTTCGAGGTCGGCGGTGAGCTTCTTGGCGCGATCGGCGAGGCCGGACTGTTCCTTGAGGGCGGCAATGCGCGCGGCGTCGAGGGCCTCGGCCTTGGTCTTGAGGGCCGCGACCTGGGCGGCGGCCTCCTTTGCGGAAAATTCCGCGCGACGGAGCGCCTCGCCATTGGCGACGCGGCTGGCCTCGGTGGCTGCGGCGGTGGCCTGGGCGAGTTGCGCGGCGAGCTTGTCGCGTTCCCCGCCGAGCTTCGCGATCCGGCCGTCGGCGGCGGCCTTGTCGTTCGCCAGCGCGGCGCGGGCGGCCTCGGCGGCGGCGAGCTGCGACTTGAGCGTGTCCGCCTGCGATTGGAGCTCGGCCAGCTGCTGCTGCGCCTTGGCGGCGGCAGCCTGAGCGGTGCCGGCGGCTCCCGCCGCCTCCGTGGCGGTGGCGAGTTTCCGGGTGAGATCCGCGAGCTGGCGGGTTTGCTCTTCGCCCTGGCGGACGGCGGCGGCGAGCTTCGACTGCGCGTCGGCCAGCTGGGCGGTGAGTTTCGTCGTCTCGGCGCGGGCCGCCTCAAGCGCGGCTCCCTGCTGGGCGCCGGCACCGGCGGCCGCGGCAAGCCGGTCCCGTTCCGCGGCGAGCTGGTTCTTCTCGGCCGCGAGCGCCGCCAGTGCGGCGGCGGTGCGGGCCTTTTCGTCGGCCTGGCCCGCGGCGGCCTGTTTCGCGCTCTCGAGCTCCCGGCCGGCTGCGGTCAGCTGGCGGGCGAGGTCGGCCTTCTCGGTCGCCAGGCGGGAAAGCGCCTCGGCGGCCGTGGCCCGCTCCCCGGCGAGTTCGGTGCGGGACTGCTCGGTGGCGGCGAGCTGCGACTTGAGCGACTGGACTTGGACGGAAAGTTCCTCGCGCAGCTTGGCGGCCTGGGCGGCAGCGGCCTGGGCGGAGGAACTGGCGGCGGCGCCGGCCTCCGCGGCCTGCAGCTTCTGGCGGAGATCGGCCAGTTCGCGGGACTGTCCGTCGGCCTTGGCGATCGCCGCGGCCAGCTGCGCCTGCAGGGGTGCCAGTTGCGCGTTGGCCTTGGCCAGGTCGGCGCGGGCGGACTCGAGGGAGGCGGTCTGGTCCGCTCCGGACCGGGCGGCGGCCGCGAGCTTGGCCCGGGCCTCCTCGGCGGCGTCGCGCTCCTTGGTGAGGCCGGCGACGGCGGCCTCCGCCTGGGCGCGGGCGCGGGTGGCGGCAGCCAGCTGGGACTTGAGTTCCTCAACCTGGCTCGACGCAGTGGCGGCCTGGGCGGCGGCGGTGGTGGCCGCCGAGAGTTTTTCGGTCAGCGTCGCGACCTCGCGACCGCGGGCCTCGGCATTGCCGGTGGCCTGGGCCAGCGCGGCCGTGAGTCTGGCGGCCTCGCCCTTGGCGCGATCGGCCTCGGCCCTGGCGGCCTCGGCTTCCTGACGGGCGGCGGCGAGCTCGGCCGAGCGGGCCTGGGCCTGCTGGTTGCCGGCGGCCTGGACCGCGGCCTGGGCCTGGGCCAGCTGCGCGGCGAGCGCGTCCTTGGCGGCGGCGAGCTGGGCCAGTTCGGCCGTGACGGCGGCTTTCTCCCCGGCGAGCGCAACACGGGCCTTTTCGGCGGAATCAAGGGCGGAGCGGGCGGTGGCGAGCTGTGACTGGAGGTCGGCGGCCTGCGCGGCGGCTTTGCCAGCATCGCCGGCCTGGGCGGACACGGCGGCCAGCTGCTGACTGAGGGACGACACCTGTCGTGCCTGCTCCTCGACGGCGGCCTGGGCGGCGGTACGGTCGGCCTCGAGTTTGGCCTTCTCGGCGGTCAGGGCGGCGAGGGCGGATTCGAACTTGGTCTTGTCGTTGGCCGCGGCCGACGCGGCGGCCCGCGCCTGGGCCAGGTCATCCTGGGCGGCCTTGAGCGAGGCGGCCTGCGCGGCGGCGCCGCTCGCCGCGGACTGCAGGCGGGCGAGCGTGGAGCCCTGGGCGGCCAGCTGGTTCCGGGTCTCGGACAGCGCCGATTGCAGGGAAGCCAGGTCGGTCTTCAGCTGGCCGTTTTCCTTCCACGCGGCGGCGAGCTCCTCGCTGAGCTGGTGCCGATCCTGACGAAGCGTGGCCAGCTCGGGATCGGGGGCGGGCGGAACCGAGGGTTTCGATTCGCCAGCGGTTTCAACCGGAACAATGACCCGGTTGGTGGCGGGCAGCGGAGGGCTGTCGGGTTCCTCCGGGGCGGCCGCCGGGACCGGGGTGGGCACCGGGGTTGGCGCGGGAGAGACGGTGAAGGAGCGGGTCGTCCGCGGCGCGGCGCGCAGGGCGAGCGACTTGGTGTTGGCGGCGACGGTGGCGCGGTACTGGTCGAGGCGCTTGCGGCCCTCGGCGAGCTGGGCATCGGACAGGGAGCCGAGGAGATTGTTGAGGGCCTTGCCGGTGGAGCCGTTCTCGGCGGCGAGGGAAAGCCAGGCAAAAGCCTCGGGTAGATCGGCGGGCAGCGCCTGGCCGTCACTGAAGGCCAGGCCGAGATTATACTGGGCGATGGCATTGCCCTTCTCGGCCTTGGCCCGAAGGGATGCAATTTCCGGCGGCAGGGCTGCCGTAACCCGGGAGGTGGCCACCGCCAGCAACAGCAACAGGACGATGCGGGCGTACGGAAGCATGGCCCATCAGACGTAAGGGCTTTTGGGCCGTACTCAACCGCGAATCCGCCCGAAACCGAGGGACCAACAGCTACGGGGTCGGCTTGGCCGGGGCGCCCTTCGCCTGCGCGTTCAGGCGTTCAATGGTCGCGGCCTGGTCGCGAATCTGGGCCTCCGCCCGCGCGAGCGCGGCGCGCAGCCGGGCGTTCTCCGCCTGGAGCGCGGCGGGGGTCGAGGGCGACGGGGCCGGCGGCTCGGTCTCCTCCGGCGGATGGGTCACGGCCGGCCCGGGGGCCGGTTCGGGCTTGGCCGGGGTGACCGGCGTGAGACTGAAGCCCCGCGGTCCGGAGCGCCGGCTGGTCTCGCGGGTGGCCGTGGCCTGGCTGGCCCGGGCCGTAATGGCCGCCCGATACTGGGCATAGCGCTGGCGACCCTCGGCCAGCTCCCGGTCGGTGAGATTGGCCAGCAGGTCGTCGAGCGCCTTGCCGGTGGTGCCGTTCTCGGCCGCGAGCGACAGCCACGCGAACGCCTCGGCGTGGTTGGCGGTCACCTGCTGGCCGGTCGAATAGGCGAGGCCGAGGTTGTACTGCGCGAGCGCGTTGCCCTGCTCGGCCTTGGCTCGCATCGCGGCGATCTCCGCCGGCTCCGCGCCGGACAAGCCGGCGGCGAGCGATGCGGCCAGGCTGAGGAGCAGGAGTCGGAGCGTGCGAACCATGGGAGCATCAGGCTGCAGGATTCGGCGCGCGGAGACAACGCGCGAATGGGCCCTAGCCGGCCGCCAGCCGTTTTACAAAGGCGTACTGGGTCTTCGCGACCGTGTAGCCGAGTCCGGAGTAGAATTTGGGCGCCTCGACGCGGGCGGTGTTCGTGCGCACCAGCAGGCGCGGGCAGCCCTGCTGCGCCGCCCACTGCTCGGCCGCGAGCACGAGGGCGCGCCCGAGGCCGCGGCGGCGGTGGGTCGACGCGACCACGAGGCCGACGATCTGCGCATACCGGCCGTTCTCGAGCGTGACGGCCGTGACGACGTGCAGGCAGCCGACCACGGCGCCGTCGTCCACGACATACACGCGCTGGTCGGCCCGGTCGAGCACCTGCGGCAGCCGGACGGACAGCTCCGCCGGCGTGCTCGGATAACCGAGCTCGGTGAACAACCCGGCAAGGGCGGCGTGGTCCGTCTCGCGGGCATCGCGGATCACCCACGGCTTCATGCAGCCCAGCCCTTCGCGCGCGCGACCGCGCGATGCCAGTCGCCGCGCAGCGCCTGCATGGCGGCGCGATTGCCCCGCGGACGAAAGATCCGGTCAGTCTGCCAGAGCCGGGCGATCTCCGCCTGGTCGCGCCAGAAGCCGACGGCGAGGCCCGCGAGAAACGCGGCGCCGAGGGCGGTGGTCTCCGTGATGCGCGGGCGCACCGCCGGCACCCGCAGCAGGTCGCTCTGGAACTGCATGAGGGCGTTGTTCACGGTCGCCCCGCCATCGACACGCAGCTCGCGCAGGCGGAGTCCCGCGTCCGCCTGCATGGCGTCGAGGAGGTCCGCGGTCTGGAAGGCGATGCTGTCGAGCGCCGCCCGGGCGAGGTGGCCCGCCGTGGTGCCGCGCGTGAGGCCGATCACGAGGCCGCGGGCCGCCGGGTCCCAGTGCGGCGCGCCGAGGCCGGTGAAGGCCGGCACCAGGCGCACGCCGCCCGCGTCGGGCACCTGCGCGGCCAGCGCCTCGATGTCCGCGGACCGGCTGATGAGCCCGAGGCCGTCGCGCAGCCACTGCACCACGGCCCCGCCGACGAACACGCTGCCCTCGAGCGCGTACTCGAGCGGGCCGTCCGCGCCCAGCCGCCACGCGACCGTCGTCAGCAGCTGGTGGCGCGAGCGCACGGGCCGGCGGCCCGTGTGCAGCAGGAGGAAGCAGCCGGTGCCGTAGGTGTTCTTGGCGAGGCCGGGACGGAAACAGGCCTGGCCGAACAGCGCGGCCTGCTGGTCGCCGGCGACGCCCGCGATGGGCACGCCGCGCAGGGCCGGGATGGACTCGACCTCGCCGTACACCTCGCTGCTGGCGCGCACCGCGGGCAGCACCTCCCGGGGAATGCGGAGGAGGCGGAGCAGCTCGTCGTCCCACTGGCCGGTCGCGAGGTTCAGCAGCAGCGTCCGCGAGGCGTTCGAGACATCGGTGGCGTGCACGCGGCCCCCGGTGAGCCGCCACAGCAGCCAGGTGTCGACGGTGCCGAACGCGAGCTCGCCGCGGGCGGCGCGGCGCCGGGCGCCCGGGAGCTGGTCGAGCAGCCAGGCGAGCTTGGTGCCGCTGAAATAGGGGTCGAGCACGAGCCCGGTGCGGCGACGGAACTCCGGCTCCAGCCCGCGCCGGCGCAGCTCCGCGCAGCGCGCCGCGGTCCGGCGGTCCTGCCACACGATCGCCGGCGCCAGCGGCCGGCCCGTGCGGCGGTCCCAGAGCAGGGTGGTCTCGCGCTGGTTGGTGAGCCCGAGCGCGGCGAGGTCGGCGCCCGTGAGGTTGGCCTCCGCCATCGCGGCCAGGGCGGTGCGGCGCGTCGAGGTCCAGAGGTCCTCCGGGTCGTGCTCCACCCAGCCGGCGCGCGGGAAGCGCTGCGGGAACTCCTGCTGGGCGGCGCCGCGGATCCGCCCGCGCCGGTCGAAGACGAGGGCCCGCGACGAGGTGGTGCCTTGGTCGAGCGCGAGGAGGTGGAGCCGGCCCATGGGGTCGGGGAGAGGCTGGCGGGGCCCCCGGCCGGCGGCAAGCGCGGCCCGCAAAATTCGCGACGCGGGCTTGCCAGAGAAAGTAAGCATGCTTACCAGTTTGCCCCTCATGGCCCTCCGCTCCGTCCCTCTCGACCGTCGCCTCGGCTTTATCATCGGCGACATCAGCCGGCTGGCGCGCAAGGAGTTCGAGCGCCGGGCCCGGGGGCTGAAGCTGACGCGAGCGCAGTGGCTGTTCCTGTACCACCTGGCCCGGCAGCCCGGCTGCACCCAGAGCGAGCTAGCGGAGGTCCTGCAGCAGGAGCGCATCACAATCAGCCGGCAGGCCGCGCGGCTCGAGCGGGCCGGCTGGATCGTGCGGCGCGACCACGCGTCGGACCGGCGGGCCTACCATCTCTTCCTGAAGCCGAAGGCGGAACGCATGGCTCGCCGGCTGGACCAGCTCGCCGGGAAGCTGCGCGAGGACTACCTCGCCGGCCTGCCGGAGGGCCGCCGCCAGGCGCTCGTGGACGATCTCCTCCACATCAAGACCAATCTCCAGCGCATGGACCAGCGCGCGAAATTTCGCCCCGATGAAAACTGACCGTCGTTCCGTCCCCCTCCTGTCGATCTTGGGCCCCCTCCTGGGCGCCGCCCTCCTCGCGGCCGCCGGCTGCAGCAAGGCTCCGGCCCGCGGCGGCGCCCCCGCCGTTCCCGTCCAGGTGGCGGTCGCCGTCCAGCAGGACGTGCCCCGCCAGATCGAGGCCATCGGCACGGTCCAGGCCCTCCGCACCGTCACGGTGAAGTCCCAGG
>CAZUQB010000098.1:0-4813 GCA_964622405.1 uncultured Opitutaceae bacterium
TACGGGCAGATTGCCGCCGCCATCGGTCAGCCGGCGGCCGCGAGCCGGGCGGTGGGCGCGGCGCTGGGAGCGAATCCCTGGCCGCTGCTGGTGCCCTGCCACCGCATCATCGCGGCCGACGGGAAGATGACCGGCTTCTCGGGACCCGGAGGCATCCGGACCAAGCTGCAACTCCTAAATTTGGAAGGCTCGGAACTGTTTGCGGAGTGAGGCGCGGGCGCCACACTGGGACCCAAATCCCATTGTCATGCCTGCCTCCACGATGCGCGCCATTGCCAAGCTAACGCCCGGCCCCGGGCTCCAGTTGACCGAGGTGCCGGTGCCCAAGCCGGGCATCAACGACGTCCTGATCAAGATCAAGAAGACGTCCATCTGCGGCACCGACGTCCACATCTACAACTGGGACGACTGGGCGCAGAAGACCATTCCCGCCCCCATGGTCATCGGCCACGAGTTTGTCGGCACCATCGAGGAGGTCGGCAGCAACGTCGTCGGGTTCAAGCCGGGCGACCTGGTCGATGGCGAGGGTCACATCGTCTGCGGCATCTGCCGCAACTGCCTCGCCGGTCGGCGTCACCTGTGCAAGGACACCAAGGGCGTCGGCGTGAACCGCCAGGGCGCGTTCGCCGAGTACCTCTGCATCCCGGCCAGCAACGCCGTGCACGTCGACCCCAGCATCCCGCTGGATGTGCTCTCCTGCTTTGATCCGCTTGGCAATGCCACCCACACCGCGCTTCAGTACGATCTCGTCGGCGAGGACGTCCTGATCACGGGCGCCGGCCCGATCGGCTGCATGGCTGCCGCGATCGCCCGCCATGCCGGCGCGCGGAAAATCGTCGTCACGGACGTCAATCCCGACCGCCTCGCGCTCGCCGTGAAGATGGGCGCGACCCGCGGCGTCGATGTCTCGAAGGAAAAGCTGCCCGACGTGCAGAAGGAGATCGGCATGAAGGAGGGTTTCGACATCGGCCTCGAGATGTCCGGGAATCCCCGCGCGCTAAACGACATGATCGACAACATGGCGCACGGCGGCCGCATCGCGCTGCTCGGCATCATGCCCGGCGCCGCCGCGGTCGACTGGAACAAGGTCGTCTTCAACATGCTCACGATCCGCGGCATCTACGGCCGCGAGATGTACGAGACGTGGTACAAGATGACCGCGATGATCCAGAGCGGCCTCGACATCACGCCGGTCATCACCCACCGGTTCCACTTCACGGAGTTCCAGCAGGGCTTCGACCTGATGCGCTCCGGCAAGAGCGGCAAGATCGTCCTGACCTGGAGCTGAGGCCTCGCCGGCGTCAGCCCAGCAACCGGACGACCGCACCGGCCGCCACTGCCAGCAGCGACGAAAGCAGCGTGCCGATCAGCACGTACTCGGCAAATGCCCGGTTCTCCAGTTCCTTGAACCGGGTGAAGGCCTTGGCCGCGAGGGTGAAGCCGACCACGCCAAACTGACCCTGGAGCACAAAGCCGTAGAGCAGCGCGCGTTCGAGCAGGCCGATCACGCGGCCCCGATTGTATTCGCCGGTGTCGATCGCGCCACCGGTCGCCTGGCCCGGCTTGAGCTTCAGGCGCTCGAACACCACGCGGAGAAGGAGATTCGCCTCGTTCGCGGAGAGCAGCAGCCCGAGGAGGGTCAGTTGAACCGGCGGCGAGGCCAGCCGAGCCAAGCCGGCACCCAGGGCGCTCGCGGACCCCAGGACGGTGAGACAAGACACGACCTCAGGACAGAAAGCCGCGCCCGTTGCGCGGGAGAGCACCAAGCTTAGCAGCAGCAGGTGAACCAGCCCGAATCCCAGCTGCCAGGCATCGGACTGGGTTCGCCGTCGGCCCGCCCAGCAGCCGGCGGTGTTGAGGAGCACGGTCACCCCGGCCAGCAGCCCGGTCACCTCGTTCCAACCCATCAGTAGTCCGGCCAGCAACTCAACCACGGCCTTGCCGATCCACGCCGGCGCGCCCGGCGCCGGCTCCATCAGCAACAGCCGCAGGCGGAGAAGCAGGACGAGATTGGCGAAGAGGAGGAACTCCAGGGTCATGGCTCGCGCAGCACCGTATCCAGCTGACGCCCGAGTTCCAGGCAGATGGCGGCCACCTCGTCCAACGCCGCGGCGTTGATGTTCTTGTAAATCGCCACCCGCGAGATTCGCAGCTCCCCTTCCAGCTCGCGCACCGGCTGGCCGCGCAGCAGGCCGGCCAGCACCCGCAGCCGGTTCCGGCTCCACCCAGCCAAGCGGTGTGACACCAGTGCGAGCGTGTGGTTGGCGAGCGCCCACTCTGCCGTGGTCGCACCCGCGATCTGGATCCGCCCCGGGCCCGCCTTCATTGCCGTCAGCGCCTCCCGCGCCCGGTGAAATGCCGGCCCGTCCATCCCCAGCGCCTGCCGCGAATTCACCCGCGTCGTCAGCGACCCCACGCCCAGCGCAAATCGCACCGGCACCGGGTGCAGCGCCGCCAGGATCTCCACGAGGTCAAGCCAGACCGAGCCGGCCTGACGATAGACCGCCTGAAACTCATCCCCGAGCGTGATCGTGTAGGGCGAGGCAAGCCCGTGCCCGGCCTGGTTCCGCGCGGCCAGAACCGCGGCTAGCCGGCGCTGCCAGGCGTCCCGTCGGCTGAGCGTCCTCGATCCCACGATATCCCCAATGAGAGCCAAAACCTGCATGCGGACCTAGTTAACTGAAGCGGTTAACTTTTCAAGTATTTAACCATTTCGGTTAATTTTTGCCCTGATAAACCTACCCGGTTAACCCGCCGGCAGCGCGCACGGCCCTTTTTGATTAGGCGGCTGCCGGGGGACCTGCATACTACCCGGTCCATGACGCCTGACTACCTCGCTCACCTCCAGCGCACGCTCGCCGACATTGAGGCCGCCGGCCTCTACAAGCGCGAGCGCGTGATCACCACGCCCCAGCGCGCCCACATCACGGTCACGGGCGACCGCCCGGTCCTGAATTTCTGCGCCAACAACTATCTCGGCCTCGCCGACAACCCGGAGATCATCCAGGCCGCGCACGCCACCCTCGACCGCTGGGGCTACGGTCTCGCCTCGGTCCGGTTCATCTGCGGCACCCAGCAGATCCACAAGGACCTCGAGTCCCGCCTCAGCTCGTTTCTCGGCACCGAGGACACGATCCTCTACAGCTCCTGCTTCGATGCGAACGGCGGGGTGTTCGAGACGATGCTCGGCGCCGAGGACGCGGTCATCAGCGACGAGCTCAACCACGCCTCCATCATCGACGGCATCCGTCTTTGCAAGGCCCAGCGGTACCGGTACAAGAACAACGACATGGCCGACCTCGAGGCGAAGCTGAAGGAGGCCGACGCCGCCAAGGCGCGCTTCAAGCTGATCGCGACCGACGGGGTGTTTTCCATGGACGGCTACATCGCCAACCTGAAGGCGATCTGCGACCTCGCGGACAAGTATGGTGCCCTGGTGATGGTGGACGACAGCCATGCGGTGGGCTTCATGGGTCGGACCGGCCGGGGCACGCACGAGCATTGCGGCGTGATGGACCGCGTGGACGTCATCACCGGCACCCTGGGCAAGGCGCTCGGCGGCGCCAGCGGCGGTTATGTCAGCGGCCGGAAGCCGATCATCGACCTCCTCCGTCAACGGTCGCGGCCGTACCTGTTCTCGAACTCGCTCGCGCCCGTGATCGCGGCGGCGTCCATCACGACGCTCGACCTCATCTCCCGCTCGACCGCCCTGCGCGACAAGCTCGAGGCCAACACCCGCTATTTTCGCGAGGGCCTGACCAAGGCCGGTCTGAACATCCGGCCGGGCGTGCATCCGATCGTGCCCGTGATGCTTGGTGACGCGGCGCTCTCCCAGAAGTTCGCGGCGCGGATGCTCGACAAAGGCATCTACGTGATCGGCTTCTTCTATCCCGTCGTGCCGCAGGGCGCCGCCCGCATCCGCACCCAGGTCAGCGCGGCGCACAGCCGGGAAGACCTGGACTTTGCGATCAAGGCGTTCGCGGAGGTGAAGAAGGAACTCGGGCTGTAGGGCGGAGGAATTGAAGGCTGAGAGTTGAAGGTTGAAAGGGCGGCCAACGCCCAACGCCGGGCGCCGAAGGGAGTCTGAGGGTTCCAAAGGGCTGATTCTGCGCTTCGCAGGGCGGATCATTCTGCTAGAGTGCGGGCGTGAAGATCTCCGCCCCACTCTGCCGCAAGCTCGAAACGGCCGCGCGTCGTGCGGCAAAGGCGTCGTATTCGCCCTACTCACGCTTCGCCGTGGGCGCGGCGGTGCTCGCAGGATCAGGGCGAGTCTACACCGGGACCAACGTCGAGAACGCGTCCTATGGCCTCTGCAACTGTGCCGAGCGCACCGCGATCTTCACGGCGGCGGCGGCGGGCGAAAGAGTGATCCAGGCGGTCGCGGTCTTCACGCCAACCCCCGCTCCCACCTCGCCCTGCGGCGCTTGCCGGCAGGTGATCAATGAGTTCGGACCCGAGGCCCTCGTGATCTCGGTGTGCCAGGGACACGGCCGCATCGAGACGACGCTGGATCAGCTTCTGCCGGCGGCATTCGGTCCCAAGAACCTCCGGCGCCGCCGGAAGACCTGAGGCAGCATCATTTGCACAGGAGGCAACGGAGAGAGCAGAGCAGGAACCACTAATCCTCGCCAATGCACGCTGATCAGCTCCGGCAGCGTTAGTGGAAAATTGAGCAGATTGGTGGTTCACACCCCCTGCTTCGTTCTCTCGGCTGCCTCCTGTGCAATAAACCCTCTCTAACTTTCACGGTGCCCCGCGGCCGTGAGCGCCGCCATGGCGTCGCCGAGCTTGTCGGCCTTCACCAGCAGGTAGT
>CAZUQB010000098.1:4913-7802 GCA_964622405.1 uncultured Opitutaceae bacterium
GCCGTGAGCGCCGCCATGGCGTCGCCGAGCTTGTCGGCCTTCACCAGCAGGTAGTCCGTGTCGTAGGATGCCACCGCCAGCAGGCTGATGCCCGCCTGCGCCAGCGGCGCGGCGAGCGAGGCCATGATGCCGACAGTGGAGAAAGCGAACGGGCCGACGACCTTCAGCACCCGCCACCCCCGGTCGGCCGTCACGCCCGGAGGCACGGCCCGTTCCGGGCACATCACCGAGACCTCGTCCCGCGTGGCGGTGAGGCTCACGAAGTCGCCGGCAGCCCAACTCGGCAGCGGCGATCCGGCCGGCAGGCGGCACACCGCGTAGAGTCCCGGCAAAAGCTGGAGCGACTGGCCGGTGGCGCTCATCGGCTGGCACCGGACGTCACCGTGCCGGCCTCCAGGCTGGCGGAGAAGGCCGCGAGTTCGCGCCAGTAGCGATCGCCGGCGACCTGCTCCACGTCGTTATGGCCCGCACCCTCGATCCAGAAGCTGCGTCTCGGCGACCGAACGGCGGCGTAGAGCTGCTCGCCGTGGAAAAACGGGATCACCTCGTCGCTCCGGCCGTGCATGACCAATACGGGACATTTCACCCGCCCAATCTTGCGCAGATTCTCGAACTGATCAAACGGCAGCAGCCGCCAGCGGGTCATCACGCGATAGACGCTCATGAACGCGCTCTCCAGCACCAGCCCGGCAACGGGCTGATGGACGGCCAGGTCCACCGCGGGACCGCCACCAAGCGAGCGACCGAAGGCGATGATCCGCTCCGGCGGAACCCGGTATTTGGTCGTGAGTGTCTCCCAGGCGGCGGCCGAGGCGGCATAGATTCGCGCCTCGGACGGACGGCCCTCGCTCTCGCCGTAGCCGGGGTAATCGTAGGCGAACACCGCGAATCCGACATCATGCAAGGCGCGGAGCCGCGGTGCGATGTCGCCGAGGTCCTCGGCATTGCCGTGAAAGTACCAGATCGTGAACTTCGCGGCCGGGTTGGGCAGGTAGAGCGCCGAGATCGTCGAACCATCCGGGAGGCGGATCCTTTCCGCCCCGGGCGGAGCCACTCGCGAACCGTACTTCGGATAGTAGAGCATGCCGTCGACGGAAAGCCACGCATACGCCGTCACCGCCAGATAGCCAGCCACGGCGAAACCCACGAGCGTCCGGCCAAACCGCCAGATCCAGTTGTGCCGCGGTTTCATGCGATCCACCCTGGACACGTGACCGGGACCGCAGTGCCGTTCCCCTCAGCCGACCGAGAAGAAATCGCGCACCACGGCCAGCACGTCGCCGCGCGAAACCTCGTGCTCGGTGCGGTCGGACAGGTCGCGGATCTTGACCTTCCCCTGCGCGACCTCGTCGTCGCCGTAGATGAGCGCGAGCTTGGCGCCGGAATCGGCGGCCAGCTTGAACTGCTTGCCGAAGGCGACCTCCTTCAATGGATAGTCGACCCGGCGCCCCGAGGAGCGGAGCGCGTGGATGTCACCGAACGCCGCCCGGCGGGCCGCCTCGCCGCCGATGACGCAATAGACGTCGGGCGCCTGGACGAACTGCGGCATCAGGCCGCGCTGCTCCAGGAGGAGCGCAAAGGTCATGTCGCCGATCGCGAAGCCCACCGCCGGCAGGGCCGGGCCGCCAAGCTTCTCGACGAGATCGTCGTAGCGCCCGCCGCCCGCCAGCGCGCGCAGCTCGCCCTTGCGGTCGAACGCCTCGAACACGAAGCCCGTGTAATAGGCCAGCCCGCGCACGACCCCAAGATCCACCGCGATAAACTTCGACAGGCCCATCGCGTCGAGCCCGCCGAGCAGCTTGCGCCAGTCGGCCAGGCGGGCGCCGAGCTTCGCATGGCCCACCGGGCCGAGCGTCGCCTCGAGCGAGGCGAGCGACTTGATCTGGAGAAACGCGAGCACCTTGGCCTTGATGCCTGCATCCAGCTCACCGAACTGCTCGGTGTAACCCTTGAACGCGTCATCGCCGTACTTCTCGTAGCGGTCGACCGCCCCGAGCACGCCACGGATGCGGGCCTCGTCGAGCCCGAGGGCCTCGAGGTAGTAGAACCAGAGATTCCGGTCGCTGAGCCGGATGTAGAAATCCTCCTCGGTCAGACCGAACGCCGCGAGGCACTGCACGAGCAGCGCGATCAGCTCGATCTCGGCCTCCGGCCCCGGTTCGCCGAAAATGTCGGCGTTGAGCTGGAAGAAACACCGGCCGCGCCCCTTCTGCATGCGCTCATAGCGGTAGAATTCGGCGATGCTGAACCATTTGACCGGCCGCTTCAGCGCGTTGATGCGGGCGCCGACCAGGCGGCAGACGGTTGGAGTCATTTCCGGTCGAAGCGCGACCTCGCGACCGCCCTTGTCGGTGAAGCTGAACAGCTGGGCCTCGATCTCATCGCCCGACTTGGCCTTGTAGAGCTCGAGCGGCTCCAGGACGGGGGCATCGTATTCCACGAAGCCGAACTGGTGGGAGGTGCGACGCCAGAGGTCGAAGATGTGCTTCCGACGCGCCAAGTCGTCGGGATAGAATTCACGGAAGCCCGGGAGAGTCTGAAACGTCGCCATTGGACCAAAGATGGCGAACCGTCCCGAGGCAGGGCGATGCAAAATTTCAGGCGGCGGCCCCAGCCGGAATTCGGGTGGCGCGCGTTGTCCCAAACGCGCTGCTCGATTCAAACTCCGAATCTCGTTCTACGCACAACGGCTGCGGCCGACGGCCGCAGCAGCGCGTTGAGACAACGCGCTCCACCTGGGCGGGCAAAAAAAGGCCGGGCCTTAGGGCCCGGCCGAAAATCAACGAATCGCGCGGTCGCGTCAGGCGGCCGGCGGGGGCGGCTGCAACTTCGCCAGATCGAGCTTCTTGAGCTGCTGCTTGAGGATCTTGCCGGACTTGAACTTCACCA
>CAZUQB010000099.1:0-7762 GCA_964622405.1 uncultured Opitutaceae bacterium
GTTACTTGAAGCATGGCTCGATCTCCGTCGGGTAGTAACGCAGGATGGACTCGGCGAAGCGGGCGAGGCCGGTACCGTGGCCGCAGAGGCTCGCCAGCTTCAGGGCGGTGACGAGGTCGCGGCATTCACCGAGGTCGGCGGCGCGCGCCCGGCCGGCGACCGCCGCGGCGAAGATCTCCTCGACCCGGCCGCTGCCGTTCCGGCAGGGGGTGCACTTGCCGCACGACTCGTAGGCGCCGAACGCGAACACGTGGCGCACCAGCTCGGGGATCGACGTGTGCTCGTCAAAGGCGACCACGCCGCCGTGGCCGACGCCCGCGCCGATCGCGGCGAGCTCCTCGAAGTCGAGCGGGGTGTCGATCAGGTGCGGCGGGATCATGCCGATGATCGGGCCGCCGATCAGCACGCCTTTCAGCTTCGCGCCGTTCCGCAGGCCGCCGCCGAGTTCCTCGACGATATGGCGGACGGTGACGCCAAACTCGACCTCATACAGGCCGGGCCGGTTGAAGAGCGAATTGAGGGAGAGCGCCTTGGTGCCGCGGCTCTTGGAGAAGCCGATCGCGGCATACGCCTCGCCGCCGTGGCGGACGATCCATGGGACCGTGACCAGCGTCTCGACGTTGTTGAGCAGCGTCGGCCGGTCGAACAGCCCGCGCTCGGTCGGGTACGGCGGGCGGGCCATGACCTCGGGCCGCTTGCCCTCGATGGACCGGAGCAGCGAGGTCTCCTCGCCGCACACGTAGCTGCCGTGGCCGATGTAGGGCTCCAGCTCGAACGAGAAATCCGTCCCGCCGATCTTCGGGCCGAGCCAGCCGGCTGCGCGGGCCTCGGCGATGGCGGCATGGAGCACGGTGGCCGCGAGCGGATATTCCGCGCGGACGTAGATGTAGCCGCGGCTGGCGCCGACCGCGTAGGCGGCCAGGACCATGCCCTCGATCAGGCTGTGGGGATCGTCCTCCATCAGGTAACGATCAATGTAGGCGCCGGCGTCGCCCTCGTCGGCGTTGGCCACGACATACTTCAGGCCGGGCGGCTGCTGCGCGACGGCGCGCCACTTGCGGCCGGTCGGAAATCCGGCGCCGCCGCGACCGCGGAGGCCGGAGGCCTCGACGGCGGCCAGCACCTTCTCGGCCGGCTGCCCGAGCGCCTGACGCAGGGCGGCATATCCCCCCTGCTTCACATAGTCGGCGAGGGATCGCGCGCCGCCAGCCGCGATGCGGCCCAGCACGATGCCCTCGCGCGCGCTGATCCGCACCGGGGGACGGGGGCGATGCTGGCCCTTGGCGGGGGCGGCAAAACACTCGCCCAGGCAGTAAACCCGGGGGTTGTTCTGCTCGGCCTCAGCCCAGCGGGCGGGATTGAAATGACGAGCCGCAAAGCAGGCCGTGCCCTGGCAGGCCTTCCCCTCAAACTCGCCGTCGCAAAGATGATAGAACGACAGGACGTCGTCCGGAATCACGTGGGCGCCGGCGGCCGGCGAGGGCGGTTGGGTGGTGGACATGTCGCTGCAGGAGTCGGGGCGCAGGGGTGTTTCTAGCCTCGCAGAAGATGCCCGGCGACCGGCCAAGTTCAATCCCAGACCATGGAAAATTCCCTCCCGGCGAACAATCAGCCGGCCGGGGTCGGCCAACTCCCGCTTCCCTTTCCGCCCCGATGGCGTACACTGCCGGTGGAGGCCGTCATGATCTCAACCCTGCTCCAACTCATCGGTCAGCGTCCGTCCCGCGAAGTCGAGACCGGCTTCGTCCAGGACGTGCATGTGTCCCGCCAGAGCCCGCGCAACCTGCGCACCGAACACATCATCCTGCTCGGCTGGCTCCTGATCCTCATCAAGAGCTTCACCGTGATCTGGCTCGTCGACAAATACCACCTGGCGTTCAACGCCAACTGGGTGATCGTCCCGACCGTCCTCGCCGCCCTGCTCGGCACCGTCGTGTACTACCTGCGCGACTGAGCGCACCGGCCGGCCGCCGGTGACGATCTCGCCGCCGCGAAATCATAACTGGTAAATCGCGGCTTCTTTGATTCTGTGCGGGCATGCCCAACGTACCCGGTCTCCGCAGTCCCTACGTCAAGGTCGGCCGCCTCGTCTATTTCGGCCGCATGCTCGACAAGATCCGCCTCCACGCGCGCGGCGCGCTGCCCGTCGCCGACTACGTGCCGAATCTCGGCAAGGGTTTTGACGGTCGGTGCTGCAACTTCCTGCGCGTGAACTACGACGAGCTCAAGGCGCAGGTCCTGTCCTCCACCCTCACGGACGAGCAGGTGCTCGCGTGGGCGTTCGAGCGCGGGGGCGCCCGCACGGACGAGGAATGCGAGGTCTGGAACGGCTTCATGATGAAGCGCGGCTGGCGGGACGCCGCCGCCGAGACCCTCGCCAAGCGCATCCGCGAGAGCCAGCTCGAGGGCCAGCCGGTCATGACGATGTTCGACTACCTTGATTTCGACGAGGGCCGCGATCCGGTGACGGCCAAGGCCTGGCAGGGCTGAACGGGCCCGGTCATGGTTGTCATCCTCATGGGGGTGGCCGGCAGCGGAAAGACCACGATCGGCCGCCTGCTCGCCGCGGAACTGGGCTGGGAATTTGCCGACGCCGACGATTTCCATCCGCCGGCCAACATCGCGAAGATGTCCGCGGGGCAGCCGCTCGATGACGACGATCGCGGCCCGTGGCTGGCCGCGCTGCGCGGGCACATCGACGCCCACCTGACCGCCGGCCGGGGCGCGGTCGTGACCTGCTCCGCGCTGCGCGACCGCTACCGCGCTGTGCTCCAGGCCGACCCGGGGCGCGTCCGGCTCGTCTATCTCAAGGGTTCGCGCGAGCTGCTGTGGTCGCGCATCAGCGCGCGGGAGGGACACTTCATGAAAGCCGGCATGCTCGACAGCCAGCTCGCGATGCTGGAGGAGCCCGCCGACGCCTTGGTCGTGGACATAGCCCCGCCGCCCGGGCAGATTCTCGCCACGATCCGGCGCGGACTCTCCCTATGAAAACCACCGTCGCCAAACGCCTGGCCATCCTCGGCGGTGCCGTGAGCCTCCTGCTCGCGGCGGTGCTGGCGGCGGGCGGCTGGTTCTATGTCCAGATGCGGGCCAGCCTGCCGCAGCTCGACGGCGCCGTGAAGCTGGCGGGCCTGGGCGCGCCGGCCTCGGCCGCGCGCGACGCGCTCGGCGTGCCGGCCATCCGGGCCCAGACGCGGTCCGACGCGGTTCGCACCCTCGGGTTCCTGCATGCGCAGGAGCGGTTCTTCCAGATGGACCTCCTGCGTCGGCGCAGCGCCGGCGAACTGGCCGAGCTCTTCGGCAAGGCCGCGCTGCCGGTCGACCGGAACACCCGGATGCACGGCTTCCGAAAGCTGGCCGGCGAGGTGCTCCAGCGATTGCCGGCCGACGAGCGCGAGATTCTCGAGGCCTATACCGCGGGCGTGAACGCCGGCCTGGCCGCCCTCCGGCAGAAGCCGTTCGAATACCTTGCCCTGCGGGCGGAGCCGCAGCCGTGGCGACCGGAGGACAGCCTGCTCATCCTCTACGCGATGACGCTGGACCTGCAGGACTCGACCGGCACGTACGAGCTCTCGCTGGCGGCTCTCCGCGACCAGTTCGGCTTCGCCGGGGTCTCATTCTTCGCGCCGCTGCAGCTGCCCGACGACGCGGCCCTCGACGGCTCCACCGGAGCCCTCGGTCCCCTGCCTTCCGCCAGCGTGATCGATCTCCGGACCGCGCAGGTTTCCCATCGCCAACCGCCGCTCCCGGCCCCCGCGCTCGCGTTCGCGCCGGTCCGTGACCCCGAGGCGCTGCCCGGCAGCAACAGCTTCGCCCTGTCGGGCGCCCACACGGCCTCCGGCGTCCCGCTGCTGGCGAACGACCCGCATCTCGATCTCGCAGTCCCGCTCATCTGGTACCGCGCCTCGCTCTCCTGGTCCGAGCCCGAGGCCGTCACCGTCACGGGCGTCACGCTGCCCGGCTTCCCCATCGTGGTCATCGGCAGCAACGGCCACATCGCCTGGGGCCTGACGACCGCGTACGCCGACGCCGGCGACATCGTGGTGGTCGAGGTCAATGCCATCGACCACTCCCTCTACAAGCTGCCCGGCCGCGACGAGCTCATCCCGATCGAGCAGCGCAAGGAGACCATTCGTGTGAAGGGCGCCGCCGCCGAGACGATCGAGGTGCCGTGGACCCACTGGGGGCCGGTGGTGGGCGTCAACTCCCGCCAGCGACCGCTCGTCTACCATTGGCTCGCGCACGACCCGGCGGCGACCAACCTGAATTGCATCCACCTCGCCGAGGCGAAGACGGTCGCCGCGGCGATCGACATCGCGCACCACGCCGGCGTGCCCGCCCAGAACTTCCTGGTCGTCGACCGCGACGGCCAGATTGGCTGGACGGTCATCGGCCGCCTGCCGAAGCGCGTGGGTTTTGACGGCCGGCTGCCCACGACTTGGAGCTTTGGCGACCGGTACTGGGACGGCATGGTGCCGCCGGACGAGATTCCCACCGTCATCGCCCCGGCGGGCGGCCGCCTCTGGACCGCGAACAACCGCCTGGTCGGCGGCGCAGCCCTCGCGGTGCTGGGTGACGGCGGCTACGCCAATCCGCCGCGCGCCGCCCAGGTCCGCGACGACTTGGCGTCGCTGGAGCAGGCGAAGCCGGCGGACCTGCGCGCGATCCAGCTCGACAACCGGGCGATCTTCCTCGGCCCGTGGCAGCAGCGCCTGCTGGCGGTGCTCACGCCCGCGGCGGTGGCCCAGAAGAGCTCGCGCGGCGAACTGCGCCGGCTGATTGAGCACTGGGAGGGGCGCGCCGACATCGACTCGGTGAGCTACCGCCTGGTCCGCGCGTTCCGGCTGAAAGTGGCCGACCTTGTGTTCAACCCGATCTTCGCGGACTGCGTGGAGCGTCAGCCGGGCTTTGACTGGCACCGTTTCCACTACGAGGCACCCCTGCAGGCCCTGCTGCGCGAACAGCCGCCGCACCTCCTCAGTCCGCAGTACGCGACGTGGAACGACCTGCTGCTCGCGGCGGCCGATGCCGTCGTGAGCGACCTGGACCGCCAGGGCGAGGATCTCGCCCATGCGACCTGGGGTCGCCGGAACACCGCGCGGATCCTCCACCCCTTCGGCCGGATGCTCCCCAGGTGGATCGCCGGGTGGCTGAATCGGCCGGCCGTGCCGCTGCCGGGCGATGTCGACATGCCGCGGGTCCAGACCCCGTATTTCGGCGCCAGCATGCGCATGGTGGTTTCGCCGGGCCGCGAGCAGGAGGGCCTGCTCCACATGGCCGGCGGCCAGAGCGGCCACCCGCTCTCCCCCTACTACGAGGCCGGCTTCGAGGCGTGGGTAATGGGCGAGCCGACCCCGTTCCTCCCCGGCCCCGCGGTGCACACGCTGCAGTTCGCACCCTGAGCCGCCGGCCGCAAAATTAGGCCTGTGCGCGGCGCGGTCTCCGGTCCAGACTCCCGGCCATGCTGCACGTCCTTGATCATCCGCTCGCGGCGCACGTGATCACCCACCTGCGCGACCAGACCACCAAGCCGGCGACCTTCCGCACGCTCTGCTACCAGATCAGCCTGCTGCTGGCGGTCGAGGCCACTCGGACCCTGCCGACGGTTGAGAAACCCATCGAGACGCCGCTCGAGAAAGTCTCCGGGCGCGTGCTCGCCCATGAACCGCTGGTGGTCGTGCCGATCCTCCGCGCCGGGCTCGGGATGGTGCAGCCGTTCCTCGACATCTTTCCGGACGTGAGCGTCGGCTACATCGGCCTGGAGCGCGACCACCAGACCGCGGTTGCCCGCAGCTACTACTGCAAGCTGCCGCCCCTCGCCGGCCGCCGGGTGATGCTGGTCGACCCGATGCTCGCGACCGGCGGATCGGCGGTGAAGGCGATCGACGTGATCCGTGCCCAGGGCGGCACCGACCTGACCCTGGTCAGCATCGTGAGCGCGCCGGAAGGCGTCGCGGAGGTGACCAAGCACTACCCGCAGCTCCCCATCTTCACCGCCGCCCTCGACCGCGAGCTGAACGCGAAAAAGTACATCCTCCCCGGCCTCGGCGATTTCGGCGACCGGCTGTATGGGACGTAATGGAGACAGGTAACAGGTAGCAGGATCCAAGTAGCAGGGAGCGTCCTGCAGGAGTTTGCCTCCTGCCGCCGGTCGTATCCCGCGTCAAAGTCGGGCGCTGTGCCGAAGCGCTTCCGCCCCTCCTGATACTTGTGATGCCTGTTCCTTGTTACTTTCCCTCGAGCAGTGCCTCAAACAGCACCTCCACCGGATGCAGCGCCTGGCGGTGGGTGCCGTCCTTGATCTGGTGGCGGCAGCTGGTGCCGGGCGCGACGATGATCGTCTCGGCGGGCGCGGAACGCACGGCCGGAAACAGCACGAGTTCGCCCACCTGCTGCGAGAGCTCGAAGTGCTCGGCCTCGTAGCCGAACGATCCGGCCATGCCGCAGCAGCCGCTCGGGATCGTCTCGACCTGGTAGTTGGCCGGCAGCCGCAGCGCCTTCACCGTGGGCTCGACGGACGCGAGCGACTTCTGGTGACAGTGTCCATGCAGCTTGATTCGCCGTGCCGCCGTGGTGAACGAGGCCGCCTTGATCCGGCCCTGGTCCGCCTCGCGGGCGATGAACTCGTCGATCAGCAGCGCGTTCTTCGCCAGCGCCTGCGCCGCGGGAATCAGCTCGTCCGGCACAAGGTCCGGATACTCGTCGCGGAAGCCGAGGATCGCCGACGGCTCGATCCCGATCAGCGGGCTCCGGGCGGTCACGAGGTCCTTCAGCAATTCCACATTCCGGATCGCGAGGCGCCGGGCGTCGCGCACGAGGCCCTTCGACAGGTGGGCGCGGCCGCTGTCGACGTGCTGCGGGATCGCGACCTCGTAGCCAAGCCGGTTGAGCAGCTGCACCGCCTTCGCGCCGATCTCGGCGTCGTGGTAGTTCGTGAACTCGTCGCAGAACAGCCACACGCGGCCGTGCGGGAACGGCCCGGCCTGCCCGGCCCGCTCCTCCCGCTCGGCGAACCAGCGGTGCAGCGTGGTCGACGGCAGCGTCGGAATGCTGCGGCCGAGGGCGAAGCCCGAGGCGCGCTTGATCAGCGGCGCGGTGACGGAGTTCGTCACGAACCAGTTGTGCACCGCGGGCGCGATCGACGCGAGGGCCATGGCCTTGGAGAAGCCGGCCACCAGGCGCGAGCGGAACGGCACGCCATGCGCGTCGTGGTGATGCTGGAGCCACTCGGCCTTGAGCCGCGCCATGTCGACGTTGGAGGGACACTCGGACTTGCAGCCCTTGCAGGACAGGCACAGGTCCATCACTTCGGCGATCTCGGGACTGTCGAACGGCCGCGACGGGTCGCGCGGGCTCGTCAGCATGTGCCGCAGCATGTTCGCGCGGGCGCGCGTCGTGTCCTTCTCGTTGTGCGTCGCCATGTAGCTCGGGCACATGGTGCCGCCCATGAGGTGGCCCTTCCGACAGTCGCCCGAGCCGTTGCACTTCTCCGCGGCGCGGAGGATGCCCTGCGTCGCGCCGAAATTGAACACCGTGGGATAGTCCGGCGTCTCGTGTCCGGGTCCGTGCCGCAGCGATGTGTCCATCGGCGGCGTGTCGATGATCTTCCCGGGATTGAGCAGGCCCGCGGGATCAAACGTCTCCTTCACGCGGCGCATCATGGCGTAGCAGGCGTCCCCCACCATGAACCGGATGAACTCGCCGCGGAGCCGGCCGTCGCCGTGCTCGCCGCTGAGCGAGCCGCGGTACTTCTTCACCAGCG
>CAZUQB010000100.1:0-1162 GCA_964622405.1 uncultured Opitutaceae bacterium
ATGATCTCCTCGTTCGCCGCCTTGGACTGCAGTCGGGCGGCCAGGTTGACGGTCGCGCCGAACAGGTCGCCGTCCTTGGCGCGGACCACCTCGCCGAAATGGGCGCCGAAATGCAGCGGCAGGACCGTGAGCCCGAGCCGCTGGGCCCCGGCGCGGTACTGCCGGTTGAGCTCGACGCAGAACGCGAGCGCATCGGCCGGCGCCCTGAACTCGTAGAGCCCGGCGTCACCGATCGTCTTCACCAGCCGGCCGCGGTGCTGGTCGGCGAGCCGGCGGCTCTCCTTGTGCAGCAGCGAGGCGAGCGTGAGAGCGGCCTTTTCGTCGCGCTCAGACAGCGCCGTGTAGCCCGCCAGGTCGGCGAACACGACGGTGGTGGGGTAATGCTCGGCGTCGGCCAGGGCGGACGCCGGCAGCAGGCGGTCGATGAACTCGTCGATCTTGGACTCGTAGCGGCGCCGCATCGGGCCAAAGCACAGGGCCACGGTCACGCCCGCGCACACCGATCCCGTGTGCGCCGGCAGCGGCAGCCACGCCGCGAGCCGGGAGGCGATGAACACCTCGAGGGCCACGGCCAGCGTGGTCAGCAGGAGCGCGGTCGCGCCGAGCACCGTGGTCCGCCGGATCGCCAGGCGCGGGTCCACCGCTCCCTTGTAGAACACCGAGAGGGCGAGCGAGGCCACAAAGAGCAGCGCCAGCGCGAGCGGCCCAAAGGCCGCGATCAGGCCGGCCAGCCGCACGGCGGAGATGCCCAGCCCACCCTGCTGGAAAAAGAAGCCGAGCACCCCGGTCAGCCACGCCGCGGCGAAGCCGACGGCGATGATCCACCCCGAGCCGAGCACGCTCAGGAAGATCCACGAGACCTTGGCCCGGTCCTCCGCCGCGCCCATCCGGTAATGCCAGCCCATGAGGTCCCAGATCCAACCGGCCGCCAGGGCCATGACGGCGCCCAGGCTGAGCAGGGCCAGCACGGACAGCAGGCTCCAGAGCGGCCGCGGCGCCACGGCGTGGTAGGTCGCCACCCACAGCCACCCGGCCGCCAGCAGCGTCACCAAACCCGCGCGGGAGCCAAATGCGTCGAGCGCCCGCATGGCCCGGTTCATGGCCAGCCTGGTGCCGCCGTCCGCGGGTCCGGTCCCGGCGGACCGCGCCCACCCGCGCAGCG
>CAZUQB010000100.1:1262-7719 GCA_964622405.1 uncultured Opitutaceae bacterium
CCAGTATTCGGGCCGGAGCAGCAGCAGGTGAAGCAGCGGCAGGAACGTCCGCACCGGCGTCGTCACCACGGCCGACGGGTGCACGATCCAGCCGCCGGCGGAAGCGACCGCCCCAAGTGCCACCAGCCAGACGAGGGGACGCTGCCAGCGCATGACGGCAGGTATTTCGACGGCGGCGGCGCCTGCCAACGCAAAAAATCCCCGGACCGCCGGTGCCGCCGTTGACAGTCCCGCCGGCGTGCGCAAGCTCCCGCGCCGACGGAGCCGCCCTCGCCCGATGCCGCTACCCCGCCTGATCGCCACGCTCGGCAAAGTGACGGTGAAGACCCTGCTCGCCGTGGCGGCAGGAGTGGCGCTGTTCTTCGTGTGGCTGACGGCCTGTGGATTGAGTGCCGGCGCCTCGTCGACGATGGCGGACCAGAGCGACAGCGAGGATCGGCACTACGCGTGGATTCCGCTCGCGATGATCGGGTTCTTTATCGCGCTCTTCGCGGCCATCTGTGTCCTGGCCCGGCGGCGACGGTGGAAGGCCGGGCGGTTCTTCGCGTGGCAGCTCGTGGTCGGCGCGCTGACCGGGGCGGTGGGACTGCTCCTGTTCTTTTCCCGGACCAGCGACGCGCTCGATTACTTTCCCGGCCTGCCGTGGCTGACGCTCGCCGTCCAGGCCACCGCGGTCGCGGGCCTGGTCGCCTTCGCCCGGTGGAGCCTTTGGACGCCGGGGCGGATGCTCCTGCTCAGCCTGTTCCTCCTCACTCCGCTGGTATCCTGGCTCTCGCTCGACGAGCCCAAGGTCCTCCAGCCCTGCCGGCTGAGCGACGTGATTCCGTCCTCGGCCCGGAACCCGGCGCTGCGGGAGCTGGCGCTGGCTTACACGCCACACGACGGCAAGCCGCCGCAGCGCCGGTTCAGCTGGCCCCGGTTCCTTCCCGGCCTGCCGCCGCGCGCGATCGCCAACTGGGGCCCGTATGTCGAGAAGCTCTCGTCGCAGCGGACCGAGCTCCAAGCCGGCTGGAGTTCCCTCGCCGAGGCACGCGCCTGGGTCGACGAGCTGAACCAGCAGGCGCAGATCAGCGACCTGCCCGCGACGGGCCCCCAGGACTGGAATGCGCCCCGGCTGGCCCTGAATCCCGTCGATACCGTCGTCAATCTCGGGTGCGCCGAAGCGCTGATCCTGGCGCGGGACGGCCACGGTGACGAGGCCATCGCCCACCTCGTTCCACTCCTGGCGGTGGCGCGGAAGCTGGACGAAACCGCCGTCCAGATTCCCCGGTACATGGTCGCCCGACGCCAGATCCAGCTGGTCACCAGCACGGCCCGATACGTCCTGCGGCATGCCACGGTGTCCCCCGCCGCCCGCTCGGCCCTGGCGGCCGCGTGCGGGACCGAGGAGCCCGATCTGCCGGGCCTGCACCGCTACTTCGACGCCTATCACGCCAACATGTACGAGAGCGTGCTCGGCGCCGGCGCCGTGGGCGGATTGTTCGGCGAGGGGCCCGTGAATTTCTGGCGCCTCTTCTACAATCCGCATGCCACGGCCAATGAATTCGCGGCATTCATGGAGGAGTCCAAGCAGCTGGCCGAACGGCGGGATCTCGTCGCCCTCGACCGCGCCGAGCAGTATTTCCGGCGCGGCCGCCTCAAGAATTTCGGGGGCCAGATGGTGCTGTACTCCGTGACGCCCCAGGTGATGCGGATTGCCCAGCGGTTCTGGGAGTCCGAGGACGAGCGCCGGGCTCTCGCCCGCGAGCTCCGCGGGGGTTGATCGCGTCCGGCGACGACGGGGCTACGGCAGGACCAATACCCGGCCCTGGGCCGTCCCAAGGATCAGGCGCCGGCCCGGACCACGGTGATTGCCGGGCCGTGGCACCGCCGTGAGGGCCTCGCCCAAGTCGACGGCTCCGGCCAGCTCCCCTTCCGCGGAGAGCACCAGCACCCGGCCGTTCGCCAGCACGATTGCAGCCCGTCCATCCGGCAACCACCAGGCCAGGGTCGCCTCCTTTCCCACCCAGGTGCACCACTGGCGCCGGCCCGTGGCCCCGTCGACCGACGCGACATATCCCGCCGCCGAAGCGCATAGGACCCGGCGGCGCACCGGGTCGAAGGCGAGCGCGCTGGCCGGGCCCGCCACGTCGAGGTCCCATTTCAAGGTGCCGTCCGCGCCGTAGGCCACCAGCTGCCGGCAATTGGTCTCCAGCGCGCTCACCAGTTCAGGCGTGCCGTCCCCGTCGAGATCCACCCATTGCAGGTCGCGATGGCTCGAGGGAATCGACCAGCAGGTCAGGTCCGGCCGCTGCCGGTGTCCCGTCACCGTCCCGTCCGCGCCGAGCAACACGCACCAGCCGTGGATCGACGGCCGGGAGGTGCCGCCCGCCAGCGCGAATTTCCCGTGATCCACCCCGGGCCACATGGCCGTGTAGACGCCCCACTCGATCGGCCGCCGCCAGCGCTCGCGGCCCAGGTGGTCGAAGGCATAAACCCGGCGGTCCGCATTGCTCACCAGGATTTCATCCACGCCGTCGCCATCGAGGTCGGCGACCGCGAGCTCCCGCACCCGGCTGCGTTCCTCGCCCCAGTAGGCCCAGGGCAGCGTCACCCAGGGTATCGGACGGGACCAGCGCTCGGCTCCATCCCCACCCATCAGTGCCACGCCGCCGTCCTCGTCGCCCACGACCACCTCGGCGCCGCTGAGTTCCAGCGCGCGAACGGCGCGAGGCCGCTGCGCGCGCCACCGCTCGCGCAGCGCGGGATCGAAGGCCACGACGAGCCCGCTTGCCGCGCCCACCGCATAGCCCGCTGGTCCCGACGTCACGGCCGTGATGCGTTCGCCCCCCAGGCGGGTCTCGCGCCACGGCAGGGTGGTGGCCGGCGCGTCAACCGCCAGCGGCAAAGGTATCGGCGGTCGAGGGAGCTGCGCGTCGGGCGCCGTCGCGGCGGATCCTTGTCCGAGCTGCACGTCACCGTCGACAGACTGAACCTGCACACCCCGGCCACGACCTTCCGCCAGGGTGATTGCCACGGTGATCGCCTGGCCTGAGCGATCGACCAGCTTGAAACCCGTCGCGGTGCGGACGACCGTCCGACTGCCGGCGCCGGGTTCGCGGTCCGTCCACATCAATCCGGCCAGGTCGAGTTCGTCGCCGGCCGCGACCTGGCGCCGGACCCGTTCGACCGGGGCGCCGCGGTCCTCCAGGCCGGTGGCCGACACAAAATGCAGGAGCCGGGATCCTTCCCTTGTCTCCGCCTTGCTGGTGAAACCGTCCGCGGAGGTCCGGATTTCGCCGTGCGGCCACCAGAATCGCTCCACGAGCAGCTCACCCGCCTTTGACGAAATCGCCCGGTCCACAATCAGGGTCCAGTCGTCCCGCCGCCGCACAAGATGCCGCTCCCACCGGAGACCCCCGCCATCGTCAATCTCCGCGCCCACGGCCGAGAGATCGCCGACGGTCTCGTGATGCAGCAGCCGCGCGTACCGTGCCATCCGGCCGGAGCCGCGACCGTCGAGCGCCAGACTGACGCCGTTTTGCCACCGGACCCCGAGCGAATGCTGGTAGCCGGGCCGCGGGGTGAACCAGTCCACTCCGCCCTCGCGCAGCCAGACGAGGCAGTTGGCATCCTGGTAGGCGTGATGGCCGCCGGAGATGCCGTCCAGCAGGAGATAGAAATCGTCCCTGCCCCACCCGTCGCGCAGGGCCGCCTTGTCAAAGGCGTCGGCTGCGGGGACTGTCGTCGTGAAAATGCCGTCGGGATTGTAGATGGGCGTCTCGATGGTGTCGTGCCACAGGGGATCCAGGGGCGCCACGCCCAGCCCCAGGAGGTCGGTCCGGCGCACGATCGGGTCCCGGCCGGTGAAGGTGCGCAGCACTTCGTCCGTGAAGGTCACCAGCTCGGTCGGGTCGGCTGGCACCAGCTGCAGCCGCGCCGCGTCGCGCGCGAGTGACGGCAGGTCCGCCTCCAGGCTCAGGTAGCCCGTGTCGCCCGTCGCCACGGCGCAGGCGGACAGGTAGTGCCGCGGGGCGGCGCGGCCGTAGGCGATGAGGCACCGGTCCGCGGCCTGACGGAATGCCGGGCGGTTCACGTAGTCGAGCTGTCCGGTCGCCAGGGCGTAGGCGAGGGTGTTGAACAGCGAGGCCGCCCACTGGTGGCCCCAGGAATCCTCCACCGGCTTGGCGCTCTGCAGCTGCGGCGCAAACAGGCGCGCCGCCGTCGCCAGCCAGTCCTGCGCCTCCGGCAGGGCATGGCGCCGGGCGAAGAACCGCCCGACAAAGTACGCGTCCAGCCCCGCGCGGGTGTGGTGATTGTACCGCACCGCGGAGGTGGCCGCCGCCGCGACGATCTGCTCGGTGCCCTCCGGCGACCGGGCCACGTGCAGGAACATCTCCTCGACTTTGCGCCGGTCGGCCGCGCTGAACATCGGATGGTCACGCACCAAATCCCAGACCAGCACCAGCACGTACAGCCGGCCGTGCAGCATGGGCGGCGCCTCGGCGTTGGGGTTGAACACATCCTGGTCGATGAATCGGTTGAGCTCGCGCCGGAAGAGCGCGAGGTAGCGCTCGTCGCCGGTGCGCAGGTAGCCCACGCCGGCGCGCGCGATGTTATCCATGTAGTCCCAGCTGCCGGACTGGCCCACGCGCTGCCACACGGCGTCGTCATCCGCGAGGTACCGGGTAGTGGCCAGCTGGTCGGCCTTCGCCCAGGTCCCGAGCTTCACCTCGACGAAGTAGCCCAGCGTCGCACCGTCGCGCTTCACCCGCGCGACCAGGCTCTGCGCGGCGGCGGCCACTCCCGCCACGTCGCTGCCGCCGACCAACAGCACCGGCCCGGGCCAGCCCAGCGGGTCGCGGATCGTCCGCAGGACGTGACCCCCGGGGCCGGGAAACGCGAAGTCCGTGAAATCGTAGGCCTCGTAGTACAGCCGGCGCACCAGCGTGCTGTCCATCAGGTTGCCGAGCACGATCACCGGCCCCGGCCCGGTCCGGCCGGCCGCGTCCGCCTCGGGCACCACCACCGGGCTCCGCCCAGTGACCTCGCCCAGCTCCCGGGCCAGCCGGGCGGCAACCTCCGCGTAGCCGGCGGTCGCCGGGCAGATGATCGTTACGCCGGGTGCGCCCAGTTCCAACCGCAGTTCCGGCAGCGGCCCGAGCGCGGCGGCACCTGGCACCAGCACGACCGCGCCCATTGTCATCCAGCCCGCCAGCGCCCCCAGCCTCATGGTCCCTTGATCGCCGCGCTCAGGCGGCCGGGACGTTCGTCAGCTCGTCGTACGCGGCGGCGAGGTTCGTCGCGAGGCGGTTCGGCCGCGGGACGTGGAAGTCGGGGAAGCCCGGGAGATTCTCCAGGGTCGCGATCTGCTCCTTGGTCTTGCCGGCGGCGATCTCCTGCTGGACGTGCTCCAGCAGCGCCGACAGGTAGTCGCGCATCACGAGGATCTCGCCGCGCGTCACGGTCACGCCGAACGCCTTGCTGCCATGGCCGCAGAGGTAGATCGCGTCGGCCGGATAGGCCTTCACCGCCTCCTCGAGCCGGGTGATCCACGCACGGATGTTCGCGCCGCCGGGCCGGTCGATCACGGGATAGAGCCGGTTGAACACGAGGTCGCCGAGGTGGACGACATTCGCCTTCTCGAAGGCGACGATGACGTCGCCGCCGGTGTGCGCCGGGCCGAAGTACTGGGCGGTCACGATCTCGTCGCCGAAGTCGCGGCGCCACACGTCGGTGAACGTCGTGTCGGGGAAGGTCTGGCGGGTGAGGTCGGGCCCGGCCACCGGCTTGTCGGACTTCGCGGCGCGCTCGGCGGCGGCGAACATGAGCTTCGGGACGCTGGCCTGCGCGACGATGGTGCGGGTCTCGGGCTTGAACACGCCGTTGCCGCCGGTGTGGTCGGCGTGGTGGTGAGTGTTGATGACGGCGTCGAGGATCCGCCGGCCGCGGTCGGGCAGGCCGGCGAGGCAGAGCGCCGCGGTGTCGGGGAACTGGGTGTCGACGACAACCAGCGTCGACGGGGTCGAGAGCCAGCCGATCGTGCCGCCGCGGCCGGTGAACAGGCCGGCGCCGCGACGGAGCGGGCGAAACTCGGTGAAGGGACCCGGCTTGGGGGCGGCCGGGGCGGTCGCCTGGGACCAGAGGGACGGGCGGGCCAGCAGACCCGCGGTAGCTAGCAGCGACGAGCGCACGATGAAGTCACGGCGGTTCATGGCCTGAGGTGTTACCCGGTATCCCGGCACATGGAAGGCCAATTCTGCGGTCCCGCCGGCAGGCCGGCCGGCAGGTTGCGTCCGGCCAGCGGCTTAGCGGGAGAACCGCCCGAAAAAAACCTGTAACCAAACCCCGGCCGGGCGGTTTTACCTCACATCCAGCCATGTGCCGTTTCCGCCGTTGTGATTGCCACCTATCCAGAAATTCGTGTCACCTCGTGTCCGCTCGTGGTTAACTCCGCGCCTGCCGCCGTGGACGCCCC
>CAZUQB010000101.1:0-3264 GCA_964622405.1 uncultured Opitutaceae bacterium
AAGAAGGCCGTCGTGACCCTCAAGGCCGGCGACAAGATCGAGCTGCTCTAAGCCGACCCACCGGAGAAATCCCACCATGGCTATCCATTCCTTCCGTCCCCTCACGCCCGCCGGCCGCTTCACCTCGCTGAACAAGCAGACCGGGCTGTCGAAGAAGCGCCCGGAGCGCGCGCTCACCGAGAACAAGCACAAGACCGGTGGCCGCAATGTCTACGGCCGCGTGACCTCCCGCCATCGCGGCGGCGGCCACAAGCAGCTCTACCGCATCGTCGACTTCCGTCGCGACCTCCTCGACGTGCCGGCCAAGGTGCAGGCGATCGAGTACGATCCCAACCGCTCGGCGAACCTCGCCCTCGTGGCGTACGCCAACGGCGAGAAGCGCTACATCCTGGCCCCCGAGGGCCTGGCGGTCGGCGCGACGATCGTCGCCTCGAACAAGGCCACGACGAATGACTTCATCGTCGGCAACAACTTCCCGCTGGAGCTGATCCCGCCGTCGACCCTCGTCCACTCGGTCGAGCTGACCCCGGGCCGCGGCGCGCAGATCGCCCGCGCGGCCGGTGCCTCGCTCGAGCTCGTCGCCGTCGAGAACGGCCGCGCGCAGCTGAAGATGCCGTCCGGCGAGCTCCGCCTCGTGCATCCGGCCTGCCGCGCCACGATCGGCGTCGTCGGCAACGGCGACCACAACAAGCAGTCGCTCGGCAAGGCCGGTCGCAGCCGCTGGCTCGGCCGCCGCCCGACCGTCCGCGGCATGGCGATGAACCCGGTCGACCACCCGAACGGTGGCGGCCAGGGCAAGTCGAAGGGTGGTGGCGGTCGCCAGCAGCTCGTCTCCCCGTGGGGCCAGCTCGCCAAGGGCTTCCCGACCCGCCGCCGTTCGAAGCTCTCGAACAGCATGATCATCCTCCACCACAACGGCCGCAAGCCGCGTGGCCAGAAGTAACCCTGACGCTTTCGCACCATGGCACGTTCCATCAAAAAAGGCTTCTTCGTTGACTACCACCTGCTCGAGAAGATCGAGAAGGCGGCCAAGGCCGGCGCCAAGAAACCCATCCAGACCTGGTCCCGCCGTTCGACGATCACGCCCGACTTCATCGGACACACGTTCAGCGTGCACAACGGCAAGGCGTTCGTCGCCGTCTACGTCACCGAGAACATGGTCGGCCACAAGCTCGGCGAGTTTGCCCCGACGCGCGTGTTCAAGGCGCACGGCGGCATGACCCGCAAGGAAATCTAGGCCGTCATCCTCTTAACCAAGCCCACCAAGAAAACCAAAAGGGCAGGGCCCCGCCTCGCGGGTGCTGCTGTCGCCGTTGCCGGAATCATCACCACCATGGACGTTCAAGCTCTCACCCGCTACGCGCGCATGTCGCCGAAGAAGATGCGCGAAGTGGCCAACACCATCACCGGTCGCAAGGCCCCGGAGGCCGTCGACTACCTGCTGCTCATCCCGCGGAAGTCGGCCCGCCTGATCGCGAAGACGCTGAAGAGCGCCATCGCGAACGCCGAGAACAACAACAACCTCTCGGCCGACAATCTCACGGTGAAGACCGCCGTCATCGAGTGCGGCCCGGTCCTCAAGCGGTTCAAGGCCGGCGCGCGCGGCAGCGCGATGCCCCGCCGCAAGAAGATGTCGCACATCCGCATCGTCCTCACCGACGGCAACTCCAACTAATTCCACCCATGGGCCAAAAGACCAATCCCACCGGCTTCCGCCTCGCCGTCCGCCGCAACTGGCAGTCCCGCTGGTTCGCGAAGAAGAAGGACTTCTCCAAGCTCCTCCTCGAGGACCAGGTGATCCGTGAGAAACTCATGGAGAAGCTGAAGCAGGCCTCGGTGCCGCGCATCTTCATCGAGCGCGCCTCGAACCGCGTCCGCGTCAAGATCTACACCGCCCGCCCGGGCATCGTCATCGGCCGCAAGGGCCAGGAGATCGAGAAGATCAAGGACGAGCTCGCGAAGCTCACCGGCAAGGAGATCCTCCTCGACATCCAGGAGGTGAAGAAGCCCGAGATCGAGGCCCAGCTCGTGGCCGAGAACGTTGCCCTCCAGCTGGAGCGCCGCATCGCGTTCCGCCGCGCCATGAAGAAGGCCGTGGAAATGGCCATGACGCTCGGCGCCGAGGGCATCCGTATCCAGTGCTCGGGCCGCCTCGGCGGCGCCGACATCGCGCGCCGCGAGTGGCAGCGCAAGGGCCGCGTGCCGCTGCACACCCTCCGCGAGAACATCGATTACGGGTTCTTCGAGGCCCACACCGTCTACGGCAAGATCGGCGTCAAGTGCTGGATCTGCAAAAAGGAGTCCGACAACAACTGAGCCTGAGCGGCCGGGTGCCAGCCTGAGCCGCCTGATTCAAATCCTTATCTCAATCACCGCCTAAAAGCTCATCACCCAAGGCCGTCCAGCTGAACGCTGACGGCTGAAAGCTGACAGCTCCCATCACCATGGCTCTCGCACCCGCCCGCACCAAGTTCCGCAAATCCCAGAAGGGCTCCCGTTCCGGGAACGCCAAGCGCGGCAACACCCTCGCCTTCGGCGAATTCGGCCTGCAGTCGCTGACCCGCGGCCCGATGACCGGCCAGCAGATCGAGGCGGCCCGCGTCACGATCTCCCGCCACCTCAAGCGCAAGGGCAAGCTCTGGATCCGCGTGTTCCCGCACAAGCCCGTCACCAAGAAGCCCGCCGAGACCCGCATGGGCCAGGGCAAGGGCCCGGTCGAGTTCTACGTCGCCACCATCAAGCCCGGCGCCGTCCTCTTCGAGCTCGCCGGCGTGCCCGCCACCGTCGCGAAGGAGGCCTTCCGCCTCGCCGACGCCAAGCTGCCCTTCCACTGCCGCTTCATCGCGCGCGAGGGCGCCGTCACCTGATCGGCCAGCCTTTAAAAACGTCCTGCCATGACTTCCAAAGAAATCCGCGAACTCGCCCCGAACGAGATCACCACGAAGATCCGCGAGCTCCGCGACCAGCTGGTCCAGCTCCGGATGCGCAAGCAGACCGGCCAGATCGAGAAGCCGCACCTCCTCCGCGAGTACCGCAAGGACATCGCGCGCCTCGAGACCGTCCTCAACGAAAAGAAACGCAAGGCCGTCGCCGCCTGATCCATCCACGATTTCAAATTTACGAACTGCGATCGGCGCTGCCGCCGTCGGGAAAATCGTAAATCGTAAATCCAAAATCTAACATCCACTGTTCCATGTCCTCCGCCCCTTCCGGTTCGCGTAACACGCGCAAGACCCAGATCGGCTTCGTCAGCAGCCGCTCCGG
>CAZUQB010000101.1:3364-4999 GCA_964622405.1 uncultured Opitutaceae bacterium
CCGGTTCGCGTAACACGCGCAAGACCCAGATCGGCTTCGTCAGCAGCCGCTCCGGCGACAAGTCCGTCAAGGTCACCATCGACTACAAGACGCCGCACCCGCTCTACCACAAGGTCGTCAACCGCCAGACCGTCCTCCACGTCCACGACGAGAAGAACGAGACCAAGGTCGGCGACAAGGTCGAGGTCATGGAGACCCGCCCGCTCAGCCGCCTGAAGCGCTGGCGCGTCGTGTCCGTGGTCGAGGCCGCCGTCGCCGATGTCGGCGCCGCCATCTCCGAGAAGGACGTGGCCGAGAACGTTCCCACCAAAACCAAGGCCTGAGCGCCTGCCTAAACCACCTCAATCCGGAGGTTCGCCATGATTCAACTTCGCTCCATCCTCGACGTCGCCGACAACACCGGCGCCCGCAAGGCTGCCATGATCAGCCGCAAGGGCCAGAACACGGACACCGCCGCCGTGGGCGACATCATCACCGTCCACATCAAGCAGAGCTCCACCGAAGCCACCGTGAAGAAGGGCGAGGTCGCCAAGGCCGTCGTCGTCCGCACGAAGGCCCCGGTCCGGCGCCCGGACGGTTCCTACCTGCGCTTTGACAGCAACGCGGTCGTCCTCATCGACGCCACGAACAACCCGCGCGGCACGCGCATCTTCGGCCCGGTCGCCCGCGAGCTCCGCGCGAAGAACTTCATGAAGATCATCTCGCTCGCCCCGGAGGTTCTCTAACCATGGCCACCAAGTTCCACGTCAAGCGCGGCGACGCCGTCGTCGTCATCGCCGGTTCCCACAAGGGCAAGTCGGGCAAGATCCTCGAGATCCTGGCCGGCTCCTCCCGCGCCCGCGTCGAGGGGGTCGCCATGATCAAGCGGCACCTCAAGAAGTCGCAGGAGCACCCGCAGGGCACCATCGCCGAGCGCGAGGGTTCCGTGCACATCTCCAACCTGATGCTCCAGTCGGTTTACGACGCCAGCAAGCGCAAGAAGGCGACCGCCTGACGTCCCGATTGCACGCTTGCCAAACCGTCCGCCGGCCTGCGTTACTGATCCCTTTTCCATCCACTAACTCACTCACCACGCCTCCGGGTCGGTAATCCGGTCGCATCTACCATGAGCTACGTTCCCACCCTCAAGAAAGCCTACGCCGAGCAGGTCGTCCCCGAGCTCGTCAAGAGCCGCGGCTACAAGAACAAGCACCAGGTGCCGAAGCTGGTTAAGATCAGCCTCAACAGCGGCATCGATTCGGACGCCGACAAGAACCAGATCGCCGACGTGCAGCGCGACCTCGGCCTCATCGCCGGCCAGAAGCCCGTGCTCGCCAAGTCCCGCAAGGCCATCGCGAACTTCAAGCTCAAGGCCAACCAGGTCGTCGGCTGCCACGTCACGCTCCGCGGCAACGCCATGTGGGAGTTCCTCTACCGCCTCATCGCCGTCGCCCTCCCGACCATCCGCGACTTCCGCGGCACGTCCCCGAAGCTCGACGGCCAGGGCAACTACAACATCGGCATCACCGACTTCACCATCTTCCCGGAAATCACCGTGGAGAACGTGAAGAAGACCATGGGCCTCGACATCACCATCGTGACGACCGCCGAGACCGACGACGAGGGCCGCGAGCTGCTCCGCCTGCTCGGCATGCC
>CAZUQB010000101.1:5099-7656 GCA_964622405.1 uncultured Opitutaceae bacterium
AAATCCTCCTGGTAAACCCTTTGGCCCACGGGGGTCGGATATGACCCGCGCGGCCCGATTCCAAACTACATCCATCCATGACCGATCCGATCAGTGATTTCCTGACCCGCCTGCGCAATGCGTCCAAGGCCGGTCTCGCCGAGTGCGTCTCGCCGCACTCCAAACTGCGCGTGGCGATCGCCGCGATCCTCAAGGCCGAGGGCTATGTCGCCGACTACAAGGACGGCACCGACGCCCAGGGCCACAAGACCCTCGTCGTGACCATGAAGTACGTCGCCGGCTCGCCCGCGATCACCGGCCTCGTCCGCGTGTCCTCGCCCGGCCGCCGCCTGTACTACTCGTACACCGAGATCCCGCGCGTGCTGAACGGCCTCGGCATCAGCATCCTTTCCACGTCCAAGGGTCTCCTGAAGGACCAGGACTGCCGTCGCCTGAAGGCCGGCGGTGAACTGCTCTGCAACGTCTGGTAATCCGCTGCCACCATGAGCCGCATCGGCAAACAACCCGTTTCCATCCCTGACAAGGTCAAGGTCACCGTCAACCAGGGCACCGTCCTCGTCGAGGGCCCCAAGGGCAAGGTCCAGAAAACCTTCAATCCCGCCGTCAAGGTCACCGTGGCCGACAAGAAGGTCACGTTCGCCCCGACGGAGGAGTCCCGCTTCGCCAACGCCATGTACGGCACCGCGCGCTCGATCGTCGCGGGCATGGTGAAGGGCGTGACCGAGGGTTACACCAAGGAGCTCGAGATCCAGGGCGTTGGCTTCAAGGCCAACCTCAAGGGCAAGCAGCTCGACCTCGCGCTCGGCTACTCGCACCCGATCCTGATGGACATCCCGGAGGGCATCAAGGTCACCGTCACCGACCAGACCAAGCTCAAGGTCGAGGGCGCGGACAAGCAGCTCGTCGGCGCCGTCACCGCGGAAATCCGCGGCTACTACCCGCCGGAGCCCTACAAGGGCAAGGGCGTCCGCATCGTCGGCGAGCGCGTTCGCCGCAAGGAAGGCAAGACCGTCGCCTAACGCCAACCACCACTCCTCGGGGTCCACCCATGAATACCATTCGCAAAGCCACTCTCCTCCAGAACCGCCGCTGGAGAATCCGCAAGAAGGTCGTCGGCACCGGCGCCCGCCCGCGTCTCAGCGTGCGTTTCACCGCCAAGCATGCCTATGCGCAGGCGATCGACGACGACAAGGGCGCCACGCTCGTGTTTCTCGGCACGCTCGATGCCGACCTCCGCAAGCAGAAGCTGAAGGCCAATCTCGCCGGGGCCAAGGCCCTCGGCACCGCCTTCGCCGCCAAGGCGAAGGCCGCCGGCATCGCCTCGGTCGTGTTCGACCGCAGCGGCGCCCGTTTTCACGGTAAAGTCAAAGTGTTCGCCGACGCCGCGCGCGAAGGTGGTCTCAAGTTCTAATCCCTGCCTATGAGCACCGAATCTACGTCCGCTTCCGCCACGCCCGCCCCCTCGGCCAGCCCGGCCGCGCCCGCCCGCGAGCCCCGCGAGTTCCGCGGCAACCGCGGCCCGCGCCGCGACTCCGCCGGCGGTCCCCGCCGCGACGACCGTTCGCGCGGTCCCCGCGACAACAAGGACCAGGCGGGTGACGGCCCGACCATGATTGAGAAGGTCGTCTTCATCAACCGCTGCGCCAAGGTCGTGAAGGGCGGCCGCCGCTTCAGCTTCGCCGCGCTCGCGGTGGTCGGCGACGGCAAGGGCCGCGTCGGCATCGGCTACGGCAAGGCCAACGAGGTCCCGGACGCCATCAAGAAGGGCACCGCCAACGCCCACAAGCATCTCGTCAGCGTGAAGCTCAAGGGCGACACGATCCCGCACGATGTCTTCGGCGAGTACGACGGCGGCAAGGTCCTCCTGAAGCCCGCCACGACCGGCACCGGCCTCATCGCCGGCGGCGCGGTCCGCGCCGTCCTCGAGGCGGCCGGCGTCAAGAACGTGCTCACGAAGTCGATGGGTTCCTCGAACCACATCGCCGTCGTGCATGCCACCCTCAACGGTCTCCGCCAGCTCCGCATGGCCGACGACATCGCGAGCGTGCGCAAGGCCTGAGTCTTCCTTTCACCACGAATCCGAGTCCCGCGCGGCCCCGCCGCCGGGGCGCCCCCTCCCAGGAACCATCATGAAACTTCACGAACTCAAGAACGTTGCCGGTGCCGTGCACCGCAAGAAGCGCGTCGGCTGCGGCGAAGGCAGCGGCCGGGGCAAGACCAGCGGTCGCGGCGGCAAGGGCCAGACGGCCCGTTCCGGCGGCAGCATCCGCCCGGGCTTTGAAGGCGGCCAGATGCCCCTTTACCGCCGGCTTCCGCACCGCGGCTTCAACAACTACAATCACCGCACCGAGATTGCCGTCCTCAATGTCGGCGACCTCGCCGCGCTGGACGCCGGCGTCACCGAGGTGAACGTCGCGTCGCTCGTCGCCGCGGGCCTCATCCGCAACGGCGAGCAGGCGGTCAAGATCCTCGGCGACGGCGAAATCGGCCGCGCGCTGAAGGTCACGGCGGCCAAGTTCTCGGAATCGGCCAAGGCCAAGATCGAGAAGGCCGGCGG
>CAZUQB010000102.1:0-7630 GCA_964622405.1 uncultured Opitutaceae bacterium
CGACTCGGGCTCGGGAAACCGGAGCATCGGGCGGTGCGACCACGTCCGGCCGCCGTCCTGGCTGAGCAGGCCGACCACCTGGTTGGCGTCGACGTGGACCGCCGGATCGAAGGTCCGGTACGGGGCATAGCAACAGACCAGGTCGCCCCGGCTCGTGACGCACATGGGGCCGGCCGCCTCGGCGCTGCCCGGGATCGGCATGGGGATCACATGCAGCGGCTCCCACGTGTGGCCGAAATCCGCCGACCGGCTCCAGACCAGCTCGTTCTGCTTCATGCCCTGCACCTCGGCATTCCACGCGAGCTCGCCCGGGTGCGCGATCGGCGTGCGCATCCCGTAGAAATAGACGTCGCCGCCCGGCGCGCGGCTCACGGAGCCGAAGATCGACACGCGGTCCTGGAGCTCGGGCCAGATCAGCCGCGGCTCGGTCCAGGTCGCGCCATTGTCCGACGACCAGGCGAGCATGGGCTTGAAGTCGTTGTGGCCGATGGCGGCCTGGCCCATGAAGCTGCAGACCAGCTCGCCGTTGCCGCGGGCGACGCACCGCGAGCCGGCGGTGACGCTCACGGGGGTGCCGGGCTGGCGCTGCGTGACAAAGCCCTGGGCCAGGATCTCGTATTTCATGGGACGGTCGGAGGGGTGCCGCAGGATGCGGCGGACGGTGGGGGCGGTCCAGCGTAGCTGAGGACCGCCGGGCCGGGAATCGGGGGAATGATCTTTGGCATACAGGAACTGCACCTTCCGGCGGCCCGTCAGGTGACCACCTCTAGGGTCACCACCGCCGCGGGCGGCAGGTCGAGGTAGAGGCGGCCGGTCTCGACCTGAAATCCGGTGTACGCCGCCGGCCGCACCTCGTCGGGCTGGTCAAAGGTGTTGTGCGCCATGACGGTGGCGCCATGCAGAATGCGCCCCGTGGCGGACTTCACCCGGGCGCCGCGCAGCCGAACCTCGAGGCGCTGGTCCTGCTCGAGGCCGGTGTGGACGAGCGACAGGAGGATCCGATCGGATTTCAGCGAGGCCGAGGCGCTGAGCGCCGGGATCGGGCCGCGCCCGCTTGTGTAGCTCGCGCCGTCGAGCCGCGACGGCAGATGGAGGGCGTCCTGATGGCCCCGGAACATCTCGAACACGTGGAACGTCGGCGTGCGCAGCATCCGCGACCCATCGGTGAGGATCATGGCCTGCAGGACGTTCACCGTCTGCGCGATATTTGCCATGCGGACCCGGTCGCAGTGCTGGTGGAAGATGTTCAGCGTGAGCGCGGCCACGATGGCGTCGCGCATTGTGTTCTGCTGAAAGAGAAAATCGGGATTCATCCCCGGCGTCGGCTCCCACCAGGTGCCCCATTCGTCGACGATCAGCGCGACCCGCTGCGCCGGGTCATAGCGGTCCATGATGGTGCGGTGGCGCCGGATCAGCTCGTCCATGACGAGCGCCAGCCGCAGGGTCTCGAAATACTCGTCCTCGGTGAACGAGGTGGCGTGACCCTTCCACTGGCCCCAGGGCGGCATGGCGTAGTAGTGGAGCGTGAGCCCGTCCATGAGCTCGCCGGCGCGGCGCATGAGCACGTCGGTCCACTCGTAGTTCGCGCCGTTCGGCCCGCAGGCGATCTTCTGGACCCGGTTCCCGCTGAGGCTGCGGACGTAGGTCTGGTAGCGGCGAAACTCGTCGGCGTAGTACTCCGGCCGCATCATGCCGCCGCAGCCCATGTTCTCGTTGCCGATGCCGAAGAACGGCAGCGCCCAGGGCTCGTCCCGGCCGTGGGCGCGGCGCAGCTGGGCGAGCGGCGACGGGCCGGCGAAGGTGCAGTACTCGACCCAGTCCTGCATCTCGCGCACGGTGCCGCTGCCGAGGTTGCCGCAGAGGTACGGCTGGGCGCCGAGCTGCTCGCAGAGCGCGAAGAACTCATGGGTGCCGAAGTGGTTGTTCTCCACCACCCCGCCCCAGTGGGTGTTCAGCGTGCCCGGGCGCCCGGCGCGGGGGCCGATCCCGTCGCGCCAGTGGTACTCGTCGGCAAAGCAGCCGCCCGGCCAGCGGAGGACCGGTGGCGCGAGCTCGCGGAGCGCGGCGACGACATCGCTCCGGATGCCGCCGACGTTGGGCACGGGCGAATCCTCGCCGACCCACAGCCCCTCGTAGATGCCGCGGCCCAGGTGCTCGGCGAAATGGCCGTAGAGATTGCGGTGGATCGTGGTGCGCCCCTGGTCGGCGTCGACCACGAGCAGGTTGGCCGGGCGGTGCATGGGAGCCGCGGTCACTCGCGCACGACCTCGATCGGCAGCGCGAAGATCCGGGTCAGGTCGGACGGGCTCGACGGCTTCGGCTTCGGACTGCGGTCGTACACGAGGATGAGCCGGTTGGGCGCCACCTCGACCAGTTCCGTGTAGGAAGACGTCTGCCAGAGCTCCCCCGGCGCCACCTGCGGATAGGCCGGATCCGTGTATTGACCGATGCGATAGCTGGCGTCGGGCGCCCACGCGTTGTGCAGCGCCACGATGTCGACCTGCTGCCAGGCCTGCCCGCGGCCGTCGGTCGCGCACCACAGGTGGATCCCCGGCCGGCCCGTCGAGAGGAGAATCGTGCCGTTGGCCACGCGGACCAGGCTGGGCTCGACGCTCCAGGCCGGCAGCACGTCCGGCGCGGACCAGGTGCGGCCGTGATCGTGGCTGTAGGCGCGCCGAAGTTTCCACGCGGAGCCGCTGCCGACCCGGAACACGACCATCAGGTCGCCGTCGGCCAGGCGGATCATCGCGATCTCATTCGGTCCCTCGGCTCCGGCCGGCAGGCCCGTGGCGTCGGCCACCTTGGCGAAATGGCGCCAGGTCCGGCCGCGGTCCTCGGAGGCGAACAGGAAATTCTGGAGGACCTTCTCGCCCTCGCGCATGCCGTAGCCGGTCGCAAGCAGGCGGCCGTCCTCCTCCAGCGCGGTGCCGTCGAACACCAGCGTGACATTGCCCCGCACGGGCTGCAGGCCCGGCACCGGCTCGAGGCCGAAGAAGCCGTTGCCCAGGCCCTCCGCCGCGGGCCACGGCCAGTCGAGCACGCGGACCCCGCGCGGCTCGATCACGACCCGGCGACCGCCTTTCTCGAACCGGGTGTAGGGCGCCTCGAAGTTCTGGTTGTCTCCCGGCCGGACCCGGAACAGGTACGCCGGGATGCCGAGCAGGGCCCCGTCGGGTTCCGCGGCATAGATCATGGCCTGGTGCTCGCCGATGAAGTCATAGCGCCGCCCCCAGGTCTGGCCGAGGTCGGTCGAGAACTGCAGGCCCGACACGTTGCGCGGATTGTCGTTGTAGTCGGACACGAGGGAGTACGACACTAGCAGCTCGCCCGTCGGGAAGCGCGCCGCGGACGGCACGGGGTGATTCATCACCCACCGGTGATTCGGTCCCTCCTCCCACGCGAGCTGGGCGGCAATCTGGACCGGGCGGCCGAATTTCAGGCGCAAGCCCGGGAGTTGGATTTCAGCGGGGAGACCGCCGCCGGACACCTCAGCGCCGGCGGCGGTCAGGACGACGACCAGCCCAGCCAGGGCCAGCGCCATGCGGCGCAGCGCCGGACCAAAGCCCGCAGCCGCCAGGGTAAGGTTCATGGCCGGAGGATAGCGGACCGCGACTCGGGCGGGAATGCCGGGAATGATCTTTTGCATATAGTAAATGATCTCCGTTTCCACCACCCGCATTTCCCTTGGCGCGGTCGTTCTCACTCCGGACTCCGCCGGCCCGCGGCAGCCGGCATATGGGATATGATCGCTATGCCCGCGGAACGCCGGAGCTGAAACGCGCGAGCCGGAAGGCACTGAGATCAATCCGGCTCCGCCCCTCCACGACGATCTCCGCGAGGCACTCCCCCACCGCCGCGGAGTGCTTGAATCCGTGGCCCGAGCACGGTGAAGCCACCAGGACGCGGGGCTGGCCCGGGAGCTCGTCGATCACGAACGCGAAGTCGGGCGTGACCGTATAGAGGCAGGTCGCGGTTTTCAGGCAGCGGGCGCTGAGACCCGGGAAACACGGACGGACGAGCCGCTCGTACATGGCGGAGATCTCCGCCGGCGTGACGGTCCGGTCGATGCTGTCCGCCGTGGTGTCGACCTCGTACTGCGCGCTGGCGACCTTGACCCCGCCCTGCGGGCCATCGATGGCCGGGAAGCCGTACAGGAGCCGGTCCGTGCCCGGGGGTTCCCAGATGAAGATCGGCATGCGACCCGGCTCGAACGGCGCAATCGGTCCCGCGGGGTCAAACCAGTACAGCACCTGCCGCATCACGCGATACGGCCGCGACTCCGCCGTCCCGAGGAGCGTCGGCAGCCAGGCCCCGGCCGACACGACGAGGCGGCCGGCCGTGAATTGCCCGCGCGTGGTGCGCACGGTGACGCGATCGCCCTGCTGCTGAAACGCCAGCACCGTTTCGCCGGTCTGCAGGGTCGCGCCGTGGCGTCCCGCCAGCTCGAGCTGGGCACGGATGCACTCCTCGGGCCGGAGAAAACCCGCGTTGAACTCGAAGTAGCCGACCTCCTGGTCCTGCACGCGGAACTGCGGGAATCGGCGGCGGATGGCCGGCGCGTCGAGGATCTCATGCCGAATCTGGAATTTCCGGGCCGCACCCAGGGTGTTGGCGAAGAAGTTCGCGACGTTGTGACCCTTCTGGTGCGGCGATGAGATGATCAGGCCGCCCGTGACCGAGAGGACGCTGCGGCCGGTCTCGCGCTCGATCTCCCGCCAAAGCTCGTAGGAGCGCAGCGAGAGCGGCGAATACTGCTCGCCCTCGCCGATGGCCTGGCGGGTGACCCGGGTTTCGCCATGACTCGAACCCTGCGCGTGCGGCGGCACGAAGCGGTCGAGGCCCAGCACGCGGTTGCCGCGCTTGGCGAGCTGATAGACCGCCGCGCTGCCCATGGCGCCCAACCCCAGGACAATCGTGTCGTAATGCATGCGAATCCTCCCGCGGCTCAGGGCGCGAAGGCGGTCACGGGTCGGCGATGCACGGCCGCAGAGCGATGCCGGTCGCGATCCTCGCCGCCCAGGCAATAGACGAAATCCCCGGCGCGCACCAAGGTGGTCATCGCCTTGTACGGCAGCTTCCCAGCGCGCCGGTACTCGTCCCGGACGATGTCATAGATCCAGACCTCGTCGAAAAAACCCTCGTCGTCGCGACCGTAACCGCCCGCCAGCAGGATCCGCCCCCGGTCGAGCGCGACGGCGGCGAGGCCCCGCCGTGCGACGGGAAAAGGCCGGAGCGGCCGCCAGGTCTGGCGGGCCGGCGAATACGCCCAGGCCCCGGCCTGGTTGACGACCTCCTTGGCCGCAGCGTCCCAGGTAGCACCGCCAAACACGAACAGCTCGTCGCCCGCGACGGCCGAGGCGGCGCTGGCCAGCGGCGGCCCCGGAAAATCCGGCAGCGCCCGCACGGTCCCGGTGCGAAGGTCCAGCGCGACGGCCCGACGGCAGAAACCCGCACCGTTGGCCGCATCGTCGGTGCCGCCGACGACGATCAGCTCCTCGCCGATCGCGCCACCCGCGGCCAGCACCGCCGGAGCGGTCAGGCCGGACGGCGACTCGGAGAGCATCAGCCCGCGGGACACCTCCACCCGGACGACAGACGGCGCCTGGCCGGACGAGCCGCCGACCACCACGAGGCCGCCCGGAGTCTCGCCGGCCACCGCGTAGGCCAGCGGGGCGCGCAGCACGCCGAGTCCGCGCCACGCGCCTTGAGCCGGCTCAAAGACGTGGACGGCCCGCAGCCAGTTTTTCCTGCCATCGGTCCAGTTGGTTCCGCCCGCCACCACCACGTCGGGACCGACCGCCCCGGCCACGAAGCCGCCGTTGGGCTCGGGCAGATCGGGGAGTTGCTCCCACTCGGCCGCGCGACCGATGCCGACGGCGAGCGACGCTGCCGCCAACACGGTCAGGAATTTCCGCCAGGGGCGCGAACCGGGAGGCCGAGTCGTCATGGGGGAGGCGAGCGCGGAGGGCGCACACCGTTGGAGCGCTCTTCACCGCGCCGCAAGGAGAATGTCACAGGCCCGGGTTGATTTCACGTGGAACGCGGCGACACTCCGCCGGGTCGATCGCTCAACATGAAACGCCTCCTTTCGCTCCTGATCGTCGCGCTGTTTCTCTGCGTCCATGGCCTGGCGGCCGGGCCCCAGGCCGCAGCCGGCAAGCCGGTCGTGGTCTTTGTGCACGGCGCGTGGGGCGGCGGCTGGCAGTTCCGCAAGGTGGCGCCGCTGCTCGAGGCGCGCGGCTATGTCGTGTATCGTCCCACCCTGACCGGACTCGGCGAACGCGTGCATCTCGCCAGCCGCGACCTGGGCCTTGAGACCCACATCGAGGACATCGTGAACGTGATCCGGTTCGAGAATCTCCACGACGTCATCCTCGTCGGCCACAGCTACGGCGGCATGGTGATCACCGGCGTGGCCGACCGGATCCCGGAGCGCATCTCGCGCTTGGTCTACCTCGACGCCCTGCTGCCGCTCACCGGGGAGAGTGCGACGACGTCCACCGGCGGGCAGAGCCAGGCGCTCGTGGCCAAGGCCCGCGACGGATTCATTCCCGCGTGGTGGGTCAAGCCCGACAAGCCCTACCCGCGCGACGTGCCTCATCCAGTCAAGACCCTGACCGACGTGATCAAGCTCCAGCATCCGACCGGCAACGGACTGCGCGCGGTCTACATTCTCACCGTGGAGCACGGCCGTGAGGCCAAGGACGACGATTTCTTCGCCGCCGCCGAACGGGCCCGCGGCTTCGGCTGGCCCGTGCTGCAGATGGAGGGCGACCACAACCCGTATTGGTTCCAGCCTGAGAAGACCGTCGACGTCCTCGAGCAGGCGTTTCACCTCTGACCTGGCAGGCGCACCCGGTAAGCGGCACCGCCAGGGGAGCCGAGCGCGGGGGAACAACCCGCCCGACCTACCCTGCCCCGCGCGGAGCCGGGACCTCGACGATCACGTCGATGGCCGGCGGCGGCGGGTGGAACGACGGATCGATCCGCAATCGGCGCCCGGACATTCTCCGGAATTCGATCAGGACGTTGTCGGCATCGACCTGCGCCATGATCGCGGCGTGATGTGCTTCGCCGCCAGCCGGCACCCACGCGTAGGCCGTCAACGTCAGGATATCGCCGGGCTGCATCCCCTCGGTGCCGGGTCCCGCGATCACCACCTCGCGCTCCGCGCCAAAACCCACGTGCCCGGCCAACCGGCCGCCGCGGGTGAGATTCACGACTTCGATCCGCTCAAATTCCGCCAGACCGGCGGCCCAGCACAGGCGCTGCCCGAGGAAAATCATCCCGACCTCGCGCGGCGAAACCGCGGAGCGGACCGCGGTGAGTTTCACGCGGGGCAGCAAGGAACGGAGCAAGAGGCGCCGTGAGACCGAGTCGGGCATGCAGGTCTATTCCGAAGCCCACTCCGGGTGCACCCGGCGGCTGCGTTCATGCTCGGTCTCGTAGTCCCGGTAGAGTTCGAGCGAGTGGAGCAGCCAGGCGGCGAGCGCGAACAACACGAGAATCGCGACTGCAACCGCGCCAATGGACTCCGCGACTGAGTGCTGGGATTTCATGGGAAGGGCGCGAGATTTGGGCAACCGCCGCCGCCGGACGTCCCTTCCGACGACGGCGGTTGCCGTACCAA
>CAZUQB010000103.1:0-7625 GCA_964622405.1 uncultured Opitutaceae bacterium
CGCGCTGTTCGGCCTCGTGAACATCGCCGCCGGCCTGACGCTGCGCGCGAAGAACCTGGAACTCCCGCGCGACGCGTCGCTCGCGCTCGCCTGGGGCTCGCTGCTCCTGCCCGTCGGCTTCCTGCTCGGCGGCCTGGTCATCCACGACGGCGACCCGGGCCTCGGTGTCCTGATCGTGCCGATCGGCGCCTTCCTCGCGCTCTACGGCGTGGGCCGATTTGCGCAGGTGCTGAAGGCGACCAAATAGCAGGGCCGCGGGGGTCGAGGGGAAGAGCCGAGGTGTCCTGGATTTGAAACGCCAAGGGCCAAACCGCCAAACGCCAAGGGACTCTGGAGTCGTCAGCGGAGACTGCGGGCTTCATTCCGGACGACGCTGTCTAGAGCAGTTTCACTAAAGGTATAGCCGCAAGAACGCACAAAAGGCGCAGACCGATCCGAACATGGTCGCGGTTGCGGCGGTATCAAAAGTCTAGGTCCAACCTAATATTGGTGTCCCGCTGCAGGGGCAATTTCTTGCGCATTTTGCGCATCTTTGCGGCTACAAATCTGGTTAAGATGCTCTCGCCTGACGCGAAATCCTCTTGGCGCCTGTCCGTTTGGCGTTTGGCGGTTTGACCTTGGTATCTTGGTCTTGAGGCCAAACCAAAAGCCCCCGGTCCATCCCGCTCCCTCCGCTCACTTGTTTCTCGGATGAAACTTCGCGTGCTGCTCGAGGAGCCGCCGGGACTCGACCGCGGTGTAGATCTGAGTGGTGGAGATGCTCGCGTGGCCGAGCATTTCCTGGATCGCGCGCAGGTCCGCGCCGCCGCTGAGGAGGTGGGTCGCGAACGAGTGGCGCAGCCCGTGCGGCTTCACGCTCTTGGTGATGCCGGCGCGCTCGGCGTTCTTTTTCACGATCATCCACAGCGCGACCCGAGACAGGGCGGTGCCCCGCGGATTGAGGAACACCTGGCTGCCGGTCTTCTTTTTCACCAGCAGCGGCCGGCCCGACTGCAGGTAGGTCTGCATCGCGTCGGCGGCCTTGGCGCCGATCGGGACCACGCGCTCCTTCGAGCCCTTGCCGAAGACCCGGACGAACCCCTGCTCGAGATTCACCTGCTGGAGCGAGAGTCCGGAGAGTTCCGAGACGCGGAGGCCGCTGGAGTAGAACAGCTCGAGCAGGGCGCGATCGCGCAGCGCGCGCGCGTCGCCGCCCGACGGGGCGGCCAGCAGGCGGCTCACCTCCTCGGGCGTGAGGGTGCCGGGGATGCGGCGCGGGAGCTTCGGACTCGCGAGCAGGTCGGTGAACTCGTCGTCGCGGAGCTTCTCGCGCACGAGGAAGCGCGCGAGGCCGCGAAGGGCGGTGAGCTTGCGCGCCAGGCTGGCGGGGGCGCACACGCGGCGGTTGAGCGAGTGGACCCAGGCGGCGGCTTGGTCGCGCGTGACGCCGCGCCAGTCGGACGCGCCGTGCGCGGCGAGGTAGGCGGCGGCCTGGTCGAGATCGCTGCGGTACGCGGCGAGCGTGTTGCGCGCGAGGGACCGCTCGAGCCCGAGGTAGGCGAGGAAGCCCTCGATGTCCTGGGCAAACGCGGCCGGAGCCTGGCTGTGATCAACCCGCATGGCGCTGGGATACGTCGGGGGCGCCGCACCCGCGGCCGCCCTCAGTACCGGCGACGCGGCGCCGGAGTATACGAGGAATTCTGCTCCTTCACGCGGAACGTGATGCGGGCCTTCTCGAGATCGTAGGGGCTCATCTCCATCTTCACGGTGTCGCCCGCGGCGATCTTGATGAAGTTCTTCCGGAGCTTGCCCGAGATATGGGCCAGCACGACGTGGCCGTTCGCCAGCTGCACCTTGAACATCGTGCCCGGCAGCACGGTGACGACCTTGCCCTCCACTTCAATCGAGTTGCTGTCAGCCATGGTGGGAGGTCCGGGACGAGGGTTGAATCATAGGTGGTGTGGCGAAATAAAAGCCCCTTGTAAGGCCGAAACACCCCTCGTAAGCAAGGTTTTACCTCGGACACCCCGGGGAACCCGCCTGATGGCCGATTCCAACCACGCCCTGCCCTGCCCGTTCGAGAAGCGTTTTCCCTCGCAGCTCCAGCGCGACGACACGTTTTTCATGAGCCTGGCCTACAACCAGGCCATTGACGCCTGGCGCCAGGACGAGGTGCCGATCGGGGCCGTGATCGAGCTCGGGGGCGAGGTGATCGGGACCGCGCACAACACCGTCGAGGGCGCCCACGACCCGACCGCCCATGCCGAGATCCTCGCGATCACCCAGGCCGCCGCCAAGCTGGGCAACTGGCGGCTCGAGGGCGCGACGCTGTACGTCACCAAGGAGCCCTGCCCGATGTGCGCCGGCGCCACCCTGATGTCGCGGCTCAAGCGAGTCTGCTACGCCGTGCCCGACCCCAAGATGGGCTGCCTCGGCGGCGCGACCAATCTGAACGACCTCGCCCGCATCAACCACCACCTCGAGCTGGCCGCCGGCGGAGTCCTGGAACCCGAATGCCGCGAACTGCTCCAGGCGTTCTTCAAGCTGAAGCGGGAGCCAGAGTCGTAAGGCCATTGCGGATTGCGGATCGCGGATTGCGGATTTGTGACCGGCAATATTGCGGCTTCCTCTGGGAAACGGGTGGGCTGGCGAGACTTGGGCGGCGCAGGCGTTTGGGCCTAAGTTGGCCGGGTCGCAGAATTCGCAATCCGCGATCCGCAATCCGCAATTGAACTGTCCTCGACAGTTGACGCTCCCTGACTCCGGTGCATCAATTTTCCCTGAACCTCGTCAACCCTCATCCTTCCGAACATGGCCTATACTCTTCCCGCCCTGCCCTACGCCTTTGATGCCCTCGCGCCGCACATCGACGCGAAGACGATGGAGATCCATCACGGCAAGCACCACCAGGCGTACATCACCAACGCCAACAATCTCCTCAAGGATCACGCCGCCCTCGCCGCGCTCGACGTCAACGCCCTGATCGCCGACCTCAGCAAGGTGCCCGACGCGATCCGGGGCGGCGTCCGCAACAACGCCGGCGGCCACTCCAACCACTCGTTCTTCTGGACCATCATGGGTCCCGGCAAGGGCGGCGCCCCGAAGGGCAAGCTCGCCGAGGCCATCACCGCCACCTTCGGCGGCTTCGACAAGTTCAAGGAGGAGTTCGCCAAGGCCGGCGCCACCCGCTTCGGCTCCGGCTGGGCCTGGCTCGTCGTCGGCGCGGACAAGAAGCTCGCCGTCGGCTCCACCGCCAACCAGGACAGCCCGCTCATGGGCAAGGCCGTCGCCGGCATCGAGGGCAAACCCGTCCTCGGCCTCGATGTCTGGGAGCACGCCTACTACCTCAACTACCAGAACCGCCGCCCGGACTATATCACGGCCTTCTGGAACGTCGTGAACTGGGACGCCGCCGAGGCCAACTACCTCGCCGCGATCAAGTGATTTCTCCCCGGCTCCGCCGGAAGATGAAAGCCGCGCCAAACAGCGCGGCTTTTTTCTTGGTCCACTTGCTGCGGTCGCTAACCCGTTTCACCGCGAAGGGCGCGAAGCTCGCGTCCATCGCTCCGTGACCTGCGTGGGGAAAACGGATCAACCGCCTTCCCCGCGGCAACCCAGCCGTCCTACGGCGACCAGACGCTGCCCTTCGCGACCGGGCCGAGGCTCTTCGGGCTGATGGCCTTGCTCTGGCCCGTCTCGGTATCGAGGATGCACAGCACGCTCGCCGTGCGGTTGCGCGCGGTATAAACGAGGTGCCGGCCATCCGGCAGCCACGAGGGTTCAATGCCATCGAAATCAGCCTTGAAGATCTTGTGCTCGCGCGTCGCGAGGTCGAGGACCGCGATGCGGAACATCGGGCCTTCCTTCACGGTGAAGGCGATCTTGTTGGGATTGCCGCGGCTCCAATCCGGCTCGGCGCAATAGCCGCTGATGCCCGAGGTCACGCGCGTCGCGCCGCCGCCGCCGGCGGACATGACGTACAGCTGCGGACCGGGCTCCATCGCGAAGACGATCCGCGAGCCGTCCGGCGAGAAGCACGGCGAGGACTTCACGGCATCCGAGCGCGTCTTGCGCGCGACGCCCCGGCCCTGCGCGTTGCTGATGTAGATCTCCGGGATGCCCTCGCCGCTCAGCACCATCGCCACCTGACCGCCCGTCGGGCTGAAGCGCGCGCCGCTGTTCGTGCCCTTGAAGCTGACGAACGTCGTGCGCTGGTAGGTGTTCAGGTCGATCTGGAAAATGTCCGGGAAGCCGGACTTGTAGAAGCTCGTGTACAGGATCTTCGAGCCATCCGGCGACCAGCGCGGCGTGAGCGCGAACGCACGGTCGTGGGTCACCTGCGTGACCCGACGGAAGAACAGGTCACTCGTGAAAATCTCGCTGTGACCCGAGCCGCTGCCGACGAACGCCAGTTTCGAGGCGAAGAAACCGCGGAGGCCGAGACCGTTGGTCTTCACCACCGCCGCGTCCGCCGCGCGCAGCAGCGCGTCGGCGGCATCGCGCCCGGTCACCGTTTCCGAGCCGAACGGCGTGCCGGCCTGGCCCTTGGTGATGTCCACCCGGACCTGGTTCGACCCCACGAGAGTGAAGCGGATGTCGTAGGCAAAGCCGCTCGCCTTGAGGCTGTACCGGCCGTGGACGTTGAAGGCCCGCAGCGCCAGGTCGTTCAGCTCCGGCGTGTTGGCGGAAACCCGCACGGGGATCGTCTTGTTATCGGCGATGACGGTGATGTCACCGATGTCACGCGCGTTAACCGCGGTCAGCGCGGAAACCGTGACGGTGGCCAGGACGAGGACGAGGCGCAGGAAGGATTTCATGAGTAAAGGCGGGCGGCTTGAAGAAAAGGCCGGTCGGGGCATTTCTATTTACACCCAGACCGCGCATAACAACTTTATTTCCCTTCATCCTGAAACTTTCTCCGCCGTGACGCCCGACCAAATCAAAGAGCATCTCAAGCAAGTGAAGTATCCCGGCTTCAGCCGCGACATCGTGTCGTTCGGGCTGGTGCGCGGCGCGGCCCTCGTGGACGGCACCGCCAAGGTGTCGCTGGCCCTCACCACCACCGACCCGAAGGTCCCGCTCCAGGTGAAGCGCGAGGTCGACAAATGCCTCCGCGCCATCCCGGGCGTGAAGGAGACGATCATCGACGTCGCGGTCACCGCCCCCAAGGCCCAGCCGGCCGCCGGCGGCAATCTCGGCGGCAACCAGGCCGCCCCCGTCGGGATCAAGCACTCCGTCGCCATCGCCTCCGGCAAGGGCGGCGTCGGCAAGAGCACGTTCGCCGTCAATCTCGCCTGCGCCCTCGCCCAGCTGGGAGCCCTCCAGGGCCGGCCCGGGCGGGTCGGGCTCATGGACTGCGACATCTACGGTCCCAGCGTGCCGCTCATGATGGGCATCCAGGGCCGGCCCGAGGTCGACGGCGAGTCGCTCGTCCCGATCGAGAAGCACGGGGTGAAGGTCATGAGCATGGGTTTCCTGGTCGACGACAACACGCCGGTGGTCTGGCGCGGGCCGATGATCATGAAGACCATCCAGCAGTTCGTGCAGAACGTGAAATGGGGCGAACTCGACGTGCTGCTGATCGACCTGCCGCCCGGCACGGGCGACGCCCAGCTCTCGCTGGTGCAGACGCTGCCGCTCGACGGCGCCGTCCTCGTGACCACGCCCCAGACCGCCGCCACGAACGTCGCCCGGAAGGGCGGCCTGATGTTCCAGAAGGTCAACGTGCCGATCCTCGGCGTCGCCGAAAACATGAGCTGGTTCGTCGACCCCGCCGGCCAGAAGCACCCCCTGTTCGGTTCCGGCGGCGGCATCCTGACCGCCGAAAAGCTCGGCACGACGCTGCTGGGCCAGGTCCCGCTCATCCCCGCCATCCGCGAGGGAGGCGACCACGGCGCGCCGGTGGTGGTGGCCGACCCGCAGGGGCTCGCCGGGGACACGTTCCGGACGATTGCGCAGGCCCTGCTCGACCGGTTGTCCCAGCCAAAGCTGCCCGCTTCGTGAAATTTGCGTAATTTGCAGGCATTGACACCCGCACCGGGTCACTCAGATAAATTGCGGTAGACCCAGCTGCATGACTTCGTCCGCCCAAGAGCCCGCCGGCACCCGGGAATTCGTCAAACAATCGAGCCTGTATCAGGAGTTCCTGGCAGAGCGGGAGGAGATCCTAAAGCACAAGTGGCTGGAGTCCGAGCGCCTGGGCTACGACATCGGCTTCGAGCGCGCCCTCCTCGACTGGATCCGGAAACACCGCGAGGGTTGGCGGGCCGCCCGACGCCAGCAGGCCGCCCATTCGACCGCACTGCCCGAGCGCAAGACGAGCTAAGCACCCCACTCTGAACCGCCCACCGGCGGTTTCGCTGTTTCTAGGGGGTCTCCTTCAGGGTCTTGGTCCCCCATCGGGACAGGGACGGTGTCGATTCTTCGGTCCGGAGATTCGAGCTTCGCCGGTGGTCGGGCTAACCGGCGCCATTGGACCGTGCCGGCCGCCTCGTTCAGCCAAGTCCGGCCGGCGCCCAAAGCAACGGCCCTAACACCGGGATGCAGGAGGGCTTCAAACGCGCCGACTTCGCACGCCGGGATTGCAGCCGCAGCGGCACCCGTTAGCCGGTCTCAATGCCCATGTCGCCCCGTGCCCGCGCCCTTGCCGTGCTGCGCGGCCAGCGGCCGGATTGCGTCCCGTGGTTCGGAGACCTCGACTACCTGGCCACCGCGCAGATCGGCCGCGGCCAGCGGCCCGAGGGATTCAAGCAGAGCGCGGCCTACCTCGACTGGCACCGCAAGCTGAACCTCGGCTTCTACCTGCAGGGCTATTTTCCTTTCCGCGCCGTGGTCGACGGCTGCGAGACCCGCGAATGGCGCGAGGGCCATGACCGCGTCCGGCAGATTGTCACGCCGCACGGCACGCTCCAGGAGCGCTGGCGCTGGCTCCCGGACTCGTTCACCGAGGGCCCCGTCGAGCATCTCCTCAAGGGCGCCGCGGACCTGCCGGCCTACCAGTACCTGCACGCCCACACCCGGTACGTGGCCGATTACGCCTTCGGGCTCGAGCGCGGCCCGCAGATCGGCGAGGCCGGGCTCCATCTGGCCTACCTGCCCAAGAGCCCGTTCATGCAGCTGGTGGCCCTCGACGCGGGCATCATCGCCGCCGTCGACATGCTCGACGACGCGCCCGCGCTGTTCGCGGAGACCCTCGCGGTCGTCGAACAGTCGCACGACGCCGCGGCCGCGCTGGCGGTCGCCAGCCCGGCGGAGCTGCTGATGATCCCGGAAAACCTCTCGTCCGAGAGCGTGGGTCCCGTGCTGTTCGAGAAATTCATGCGCGGCTACCAGGAAAAATGGACCGCCCGCATCCGGGCCGCGGGCAAGTTCTCGTGCATGCACCTCGACGGCACCCTGCGCGGCCTGCTGCGGCAGGAATGCACGGTCGGCTACGATTTCATCGAGAGCCTCACGCCGTCACCCGTGGGCGACCTCGCGGTCGCGGACTGGCGGGCGTTCTGCGGCGAGACGCCGACGCGCTTCTGGGGCGGCATCCCCGGCGCGTACTTTGCCCCCTCGGTGAGCGAGGCCGAGTTCGAGCGTCACGTGCGCGCGACGCTGGCCGTGATGCGCACCGAGCCGCGCTATTTCCTCGGGGTGGCCGA
>CAZUQB010000104.1:0-7602 GCA_964622405.1 uncultured Opitutaceae bacterium
TCTCGAGCACGGCAATGTCGCACCGCTGGCGCCGGAACTCGAGGAACGCCATCGCCGTCGCGTATTCAAAAAAGCTCGGGCGCTCGTCCGGCTGCGCCTGCGCGATGCGCTCGGCGACGGGCACGAGCTCGCGCACGTAGGCGAGCAGGTCGGGCACCGGCAGCACGCGACGATCAACCTGGACCCGTTCCCCGAGGTTCACGAGATGCGGCGAGGTGTAGAGCCCGGTGCGCCAGCCGGCGGCGTGCAGGATGGCGTCGAGCATGGCCGAGACCGAGCCCTTGCCGTTGGTGCCGGCCACGTGGACCACCGGCAGGCCGCGCTCCGGATGGCCCAGCTCGGCGGCCAGCCGCCGCATGCGGTCAATGCCGTACTTGCCGCCGACGGGCTTCAGGCCGTACAGCCATTCCGCCACCGCCGCGTAGTCGGACGGATCGGTCGCAGGCATGGCGCCGCGCCCGCGCGCGTCAGGAGGCGGGCGCCACCGGCGCCGGGTTCAGCCGCTTGACATACAGCGCCTGCAGGAGGTCGCGGATGCGGTCGCGGAGTTCGAGCCGGCTCACAATCTGGTCAATCAGGCCGTGCTTCAGCAGGAATTCGGAGGTCTGAAAGCCCGGGGGCAGCGTCTGCTTCGTCGTGTCCTTGATCACGCGCGGCCCGGCGAAGCCGACCAGCGCGCCCGGCTCGGCCAGGATCACGTCGCCCAGGGTCGCATAGCTCGCCGAGACTCCGCCCGTGGTCGGGTGGGTCAGCACGGAAATGTAGGGCAGCCCCGCGGCCGCCAGCTTGCCCAGCGCGGCGCTGGTCTTGGCCATCTGCATGAGCGAGAGGATGCCCTCCTGCATGCGCGCGCCGCCGGAAGTGCTGAAGATGATGCACGGGCACTTCTGGGCCAGCGCCGCCTCGATCGCCCGGGTGATCTTCTCGCCCGCCGCCGACCCGAGCGTGCCGCCGCAGAACCGGAAATCCATCACGGCCAGCACCACCGGGATGCCGTGGAGGCGGGCCGAGCCGCAGATCACCGCCTCCGCGAGGCCGCTCTCCTTCTCGTACTTCTTGATGCGCGAGGGGTACGGGGCCGAATCCACGAAGCCGAGCGGGTCGGCCGAGCGGACCGCGGCGTCGAGCTCCTTGAACGTCCCCTCGTCCACCAGCTTGGCGATGCGCTCGCGGGCGCCGATCGGGAAATGGTGGCCGCTCTTCGGCACGACCATCTGGTTGTCCTCGAGCTCCTTGGTGAAGACGGACTCCCCGGTGACGGGGTCCTTGGTGTAGAGCCCGTGGGGAATTTCCTTCTTGCGCGTGCGGCGGACCGTGTAGGTCGGTTTGTCGAAATGCATGGAGCGGTTGGATTAGCCGTGTCCGAGGGTGACAACGTCGAGGTTTACGCAGCCGGCGCGACGCAGCGCGAGCGCACAGCTGTTGAGGGTCGAGCCCGTGGTGAAGACGTCGTCAATGAGGATCAAATGTTGGCCGGGATGAAAGCCGCCGGTCCGGGCCAGTGCAAAGGCATTTTTGAGGTTCCGCTGGCGGGCCCGCCGGTCGCGGTGGGTCTGGGTGTCCGTGTCCACCACGCGCCGCAGCAGCGGCACCACCCGGGTCCCGCCTCCCGCCACCCGCGCCAGTTCCTCCGCCAGGAGCGCGCTCTGGTTGTACTCGCGCTCGCGCTCCTTCCGCGGGTGCAGCGGCACCGGCACCAGCACCCCGCCCCGCACCAGCTCCAGCACCCGCGGCGAGCGGCGAAAGATCTCCCCGAGGTCGTGCACCACCTGGAGGCCCCGGTGATACTTCAGCTCGTGCACCAGCGACCGCGCCGGGCCCTTCAGCAGCACCGCGGTCCGGCCCTCCCGGTACGCCGGCACCAGCTGCACGCAATGGGGACAGGTCCGCTCGCCCTCCACCTCGCCGTAAAACGGATGCCCGCAGGCCGTGCAGCACGGCTCATGCACGTACCGCAGCTCCCGTTCGCAGCGTCCGCAGAGGTGACGGAGCGCCGCGGGCTCCCCGCCCCGCTCCACCAATCCCTGGCAGTGCACGCAGGTCGGCGGAAACACCACGTCGGCCAGCCGGCGCAGGCCGTGCACGAGGCCCGCGGTCACCGGTAAAACACCTTCACCAGGAACAGGCCCTGCGGCGGCGCCGTCTGCACGATATGCGTGCGAGTCTTGCCGGAAAGGATCTCGCGCACCTGGGCCAGCGGGACCTTGCCCTCGCCCACGCTCACCAGCAGGCCCACCAGGCTCCGCACCATCTTGTAGAGAAACCCGTCGGCTTCGGCGACGATCCGCAGGCTCCGGCAGGACCGCCGGACGTCCAGGCGTCGCAGGTCCCGCACCGTGTCCTCCCGCTCGGGCCCGTTCAGCGCGGTGAAGGCCCGGAAGTCGTGCCGGCCCCGCAACAGGTCCGCGGCCGCCTGCATGGCCGCGACGTCGAGCGGACGGAAGAACGGCCAGCAATACCGCCGGTTGAACGGATCCGCCGCACCCAGCTGCACGCGGTACTCGTAGCGTTTGCCCGTCGCCTGGAAGCGGGCGTGGAAATCGGCCTTCACCGCCCGCACTGACTTGATCTGGATCGCCGGCGGCAGGCCCACGCGAAACGCCGCGAGCAGTTTCTCCGGCCCGTGCGGCCAGGCCGCGTCGAAGTGAAACACCTGCCCCGTCGCATGCACCCCCGAGTCGGTCCGGCCGCTGCCATGGATTCGTACCGGCGCGCCGAAGATCTGTTTCAGGCGCGCCTCGATCACATCCTGGATGCCGTCGGACTTCGCCTGGCTCTGCCAGCCGGCAAAGTCCGTGCCGTCGTAGGCCACGAGGCATTTCCAGCGCTGGATCTTGGGCGGCGGGCGGGTCACGGGGTGCTCAATTCCGGGGCGGGGTCGACGATCCGGCTCATTCGGCCGGCTCGGCGGCCGGCGGGGGTAGTTTCTGGTTGAGGAAGTCCTGGAGGATCAGCGTGGCGGCGCGCGAGTCGACGAGGCCGCTGGCCCGCACGTCCCGGCGCTTCGCCTTCGCGATGGTCGACTCCGCCTCGTAGCTCGTGAGCCGCTCGTCGACGAGGTGCACGGGCAGGCCGAGTTCCGCCTTGAGCCGCGCCGCCAGCGCCTCGGCTTCGCGGGCCTTCGGCCCGACGGTGTCGTCCATGTTCAGCGGGTAGCCGAGCACCAGGTCCGTTGCCCGCCGCTGCGCGATCACCGCCTTGAGCGCCGTCCACCGCTGCTCCGGCGCAGCGTCGACGATCGCGGGCAGCGGCGTGGCCACGCCCAGTTCGTCGCCGAAACTGAGGCCAATCCGGCGGGTGCCGTAGTCGATGCCGAGGCAGCGCATGGCGCCAGTTTCGGACGGCGACTTCACCCGGCGCAAATGGATTTGCGACCGACGGCGAAAACGCCTCTGTTTTTCACTGCCTCCGTCTCCCCTGCCATGAGTTCCTCCCCGTGCCCCCATGATGTCACCGTCACCGACGCCTGCGCGCTGGTGAAGGCCCGGCCGGGCCAGTGCCTGATCATCGACGTGCGGGAGCCGCACGAGTTGGAGATCTGCCGGCTGGCCGGCGCGGATTCCGTGCCGATGAGCCAGATTCCGTCCCTCCTCGGGACCCTGCCCCGCGACCGCCATCTGCTCGTCCTCTGCCACCATGGCGGTCGCAGCCGCCGGGTCGCGATGTTCCTTCGCGCGCAGGGATTTGACCAGGTGAGCAACATCGCCGGCGGCATCGACGCCTGGTCCTGTGAGGTTGATCCGTCGGTCCCGCGATACTGACCATCCGCTCGGCCGGCGTCTGGCTCGAGAGATCTACACTCTCAGGTCCGTGCGCTGCGCCGCATAGTGCCGCGCGAATTCCCCGAACGCGGCCTTCAGCCGCGCCGCGGTTGAGTCGGGGCCGACCGTGAAACGAACGTCGTCGATCGCCGCCACCGGGGTCACGTCCTTGGTCGTCGAAAGCAGGAAGCACTCGTCGTACGTCGCCAGGTCGGCCGGACGGATCGTGGTTTGCCGCACTTCAATCCCCGCCGCGATGGCCACGCGCCCGAGCACCAGTTCGCGCGTGATGCCGCCGAGGATGCCGGCGGACAGCGGCGGCGTGTGCACGACGCCCTGCCGCGCAAAGGCGAGGTTGGACACCGCCGCCTCGGTCACCTCGCCCGCGTGGTTGAGAATCACCACCTCGTCGGCCCCGCGGGCCCGGGCCTCGCGCAGGCAGAGGATGTTGTTCAGATAGTTGCCGGTCTTCCACGCCGGGTTGAGCGCATCGGGCGGATTGCGGCGGAGTTCGCGGGCCAGCGACAGCCGGAGTCCCCGCTCCAGCACGGGCGCGGGATGCGCCTGGTTGGGCTGCACCAGGATCACGAAGTCCGCGCGGTCCGCGAGCGCGGGATCCAAGCCGATCGCCCCGCCGCCGCGGGTGATCTGGAGCCGGATGTAATAATCCTCCGCGACCCCGCCCGCCGCCCGAAACGCCGCGACGGTCCGGATGACCTCCCGGCGCGCCTCGTCCGCGGTGAACGGCAGCGCGAAATGCAGCGCCGCCGCCGACTGCTCCAGCCGCCGCCAGTGCTCCTCCCAGGCGAAGACCACGCGGTGATAGGTCCGCCATACCTCGTAGATCGCATCGCCGTAAAGGAAGCCGCGATTGAGCGGCGCCACCGACGCCTCCCGCGCATCGTGGAGACGCCCGTTGGTGTTGGCCTGGATAAACGCAGCCGGCATGGTTCGAAATGTCATCCAAGGGCCCCGGCCCCCGCTGGCAATGAGGAATCCGGCCATTCTCACGGCGCGCGCTAAGCGGAAATGAGGCGGTTGAAAGTTGAAGGTCGTCGGTTGAAAGCCGGATCCCCCCGCGGCGCCGCTTGAATCCCCAGTCCCACCCGCCTTTCAACCTTCATCCTTCAACTTTCAACCGCCCGCAGCCCCGCCCCATCGCCGGACACAAAAAACCCCTGCCGGCGTCCGGCAGGGGCGAGAGAAATCAGCTCGAGGGCGCGCTCACTTGCGGGCCTTCACCAGCCCGAGCTCCTTCTTGATGTTCTGCACGCTTGGGAGCGAGATGCCGACGGCCTTCGCGATCTCGGCGCCGGTCTTGCCGGCCTGCGCGAGGGACTTCACCTGGGCCTTCGTCTCGGCCGTGATCACTGCGCGCTTGCGGCGCTTGGCGCCCTTCTTCGCCACGCGCCCGCGGCGCTTGCCGCCGCTGCTCGCCTTCACGGCCCGCACAAAGGCCTCGACGCTGCTGAAGCCGTATTGCTCCGGCAACGCGGCGAGTTCCTTCGCGAGCTGGGCCGCGATGGATTTCTCCAACTCGGCGATCTTGGCCTGGGTGGCCTTCAGTTCCTTGATTTTCTGGGTTACCATACAGCTATAGTCTCGAACTTGGACCTCTGTAGCAAGCCATGTTATAGCTGTAGATTTGCTATAAGTCGTTTATGTTTAGGCTATGCATTTCCGGCGTGCTCCCCGGCCCGGCCGCGGTCGCGCCGGAACCCCGCGGGACCGCAGCCGGCATGGCGCTTGAAGACCCGGCTGAAGTGGTGCCGGTTGGCAAAGCCCACCGCGTCTGCGATCTGCTCGATCGAGTCCGTGGTGAAGGTCAGCCGCCGGCCGGCCTCCCGGATCCGGCGCTCGGCGACGAACGCCGCCGGGGTCTGTCCCGTCCGGGACTTGAACCAGCGGATGAACGCCTCCGGGCTCAGCCCCACCTGCGCCGCCATCGCGGCATTGGTGATCTCGCCGCCCAAGCCGTGCTGCACCCACTCCAGCAGCGCCCGCATCCGGCCCGAGGCGGTCTCAAAGGTCCCGGGTGCGACCGCGGCGAACACACCGTGCAGCAGCGCGGCGCCCAAGTGCGCCGCCTGGTGCGGGTCGCGGCGCTGGATCGCCCGATGGAGGTCGCCCGCCACGGCCCGCACGGTCCGGCCCGCCGGCACGGTCAGGATGCCCGCCCCGGCGCTGGTCAGGGATAGATACAGCGAGAAGTGCAGCCAGAGGTGCACGGCGCCGGCCCGCGCACCGCAATGGAACGTGACCCCGTCCGGCACGAGCAGCACCCGGTCGGGCGCCAGCGCGTGGCGCCGGCCCCCCGACTCGATCCAGGCGCCGGGCCTCACCCCGTGGTACAGGCGCCAGAACGGGCTGCGCACCCCGCGGAAGTTCCACTCGGGTCCGATCGGCAGCGCGCCGCACTCGTGCAGCTGGAACCGGTCGCCGCCCGCCCCCGCCGGCGGCCGCAGGCCGTGCGCGGTGAACGGATCATGCCAGGGCCGATGGTCAGTTTTAGTCACAACTCATCCGGTTGCAGACATTGCCCGGGGGCAAGCGCAAATGCTATAGTGGGCCCCATGAGCACCCTCGTTGCCGCCACCCCTGCCGCGACCGCGCCCCGCCGGCTCGTCATCACGCCCGAGTCCAAGCAGAAGCCCCTCATCGTCGACCTGCTCAACGACTGGCAGTACCTCGAGAAGGCCACCCACCGCCTGATCTGCGCGTGGGGGCGCGAGATCGCCCCGTGGTTCGACAAGAGCGCCATCCACCGCCACGTCTGGGACCAAGCCGAGGTCGTGCGCCGCCTGCGCGAGCGCGTGAGCCAGTTCCCCGGCGGCAAGCCCGACGCCCCGGTGTCCACCCGGCTGGAGGAGGTGGCGAACCTCATCCTCCTGGCCCCGAACTACCAGGACGCGCTCGACGGCATCTACGAGTTGCTGCTCAAGGCGCTCATCACCGCCTACGGCGAATACTCGAGCAAGGCCCACCCGGTCCACGACGCCCCGACCATCGCCCTGCTCCACGAGATCAACCAGATCAAGAGCCAGGAGTTCCTCTGGTACCGCGATTTTCGCCGCCGGCATCCGCACACCATGACCCTCGCCTACCGCGCGAAGGTCGAGCAGGCCATCGCGGCCTGCGGCGCCTTCCAGTCCCCGCTCCCGCTCGCCGAGAACGACCCCGGCGCCCAGCCGGCCGGCGCCCGCACGAATTTCCGCTACGCCAAGTTCAGCCGCCGCGACGTGCCCATCCGCTCGAAGTACGACTTCATGGAATATGTCCGCGTCGACTTCACCACCAGCATCGAGGCCCGCCGGCTGTTCTGGGGCTTCGGCTACATGATGGAGAAGAACCTGCCCGACGACCAGCTGTGCTGGATCTACGACGGGCACTACATGCCGTGGGAGTGGCATCACGACATCTCGCGCCATCTGTGGGACGAGTCCCGCCACGGCGACTCGGGTTATTCGCGGCTGCGCGACTTCAACATCGACTTCGAGGACACCGGCTTTCCGGGCTACGACCAGCCCGAGCGCATCAAGACGCTCGAGGCCGCCGCCAAGGAGCACGGCATCAGCCTCGACGAGGCGTTTCGCGACTACGGCAAGTACCTCGACCCGTTCCGCGCCGACCCCATCACGCGCGAGAAGCTCTACGAGCACGTGTTCATGATCGGCATGGTGGCCGAGACCGGCCACTTCATCGTGAAGCAGGAGGGCTACGCCGATTTCAAGGAGGGTCACGACCTCGAGTCGGCCGAGATGATGCTCTTCGACATCATCGACGAGACCGCCCACGTCCAGTACGCCCACAAGTGGCTGCCGCTCCTCAGCGAGCTGAGCGG
>CAZUQB010000105.1:0-7560 GCA_964622405.1 uncultured Opitutaceae bacterium
GTGCGCAGTTCGATGCGGGCGCCGTCGATGTAGGCCTGCTTGATCTGCGTCGGGATCTCCAGCGGGTCGCCGTCGGTCACGATCAGGGTCGCGCGCTTGCCGACCTCGATCGAGCCGAGTTCGGCGCCCACGCCGAGAATGTCGGCGGGATAGAGCGTGATGGCCTTGAGCGCCTCGTCGGGCGGCAGGCCGAACGACGCCGCCATGCCCGCCTCGTAGGGCAGGTTGCGGGCGTTGGCCGGTCCGCCGGACTCGGACGAGGGGCTGGCGATGCAGAACCGGACGCCCGCCGCCTGGAGCCGGCCGGCGTTCGCGTAGCCGTCGTCATAGCCGTCGTCGCGCCGCGCGGGCAGGACGGAGGATCCGTCGATGATGACCGGGATGTCCGCGGCCTTCAGCCGGTCCGCGAGACGCCAGGCGTCGCGCGCGCCAACCAGCACCAGCTTCAGGCCGGTCTCCTCCCGCGCCCAGTCGAGCACGGCGGCGATTTGCTTGAGGTCGTCGGCATGGACGAAGACCGGCAGCTCGCCGCGCAAGACGGGCAGCATCGCTTCCCAGCGCAGGTCGGTCTCGGCGATCTTCCCACCGGCCGCGTCCTTGGCGCGCTGGTAGGCCCGCGCGGTCGCGAACGCCTGCCGGACGAGCTTCACCTGGTCGGCATAGCGCTTCCGCGCCTCCTCCGCGGCGGCCGGGGCCGGCGCGGGACCGCGCTGGGCGGCGACCGGCGAGGGCCAGTAGAGCTGCACGCCGACCGCGCCGCGCACGGTCATCTCCTCCCACGTCCAGCCGTCGAGCCGCATCAGCGACGACGTGCCGGCCAGCAGGCCGGGCACGGGCTGGCCCTCGTTGGTCGCGACCGGAGTCGCGCACACCGTGAGAATGCCGTTCGCGCGGGCCACCGGGATCATCTCGCTGTCCGGATTGAACGCCACCTGGGCGCGCACGTTCGGGTTGACGGCCCCGATCTCCGAGGAATCCAGCGAGGCGCGGATTGCGCCGATCTCGTCGAGGCCGACCGTGGTGTTCGCGGCGATGAAGCCGGGATACACTCGCTGGCCCGCGACATCGACCACCTCGGCGCCCGCCGGGACGGCGAGCTTCGGTCCGATCTGCGCGATCTTGCCGTTCGCAAGGAGCACGTCGGTCCGGGGCAGCACGGCACCGCTGACGGTGTGAACTTCGCCGCCGCGCAGCAGCACGGGACCGGCGGGACGTTTCGCCGGCAGCACCGTCGAGGCGTGCAGGGTGAGCGCGGCCAGCAGGCCGGCCAGGGAAAGCGTGAGACGGGTGTTCATTGGTGACCTCCCTCTTCCTGCAGGCAGGTGTGGGCATCGGCGCCGTTGTGGTAGATCGCGCGGTACTCGCCGTGCTCGTCCGCGCCGCCGGGCGGTCGCGGGCCCCCGCCACCGTCGGGGCCATCGGCTCCCGCCTCGGGCGCGGGACCGCGGGCGACGGCCTTCTGCCGCTCGGCCAGGGCCTTCTGCAGCAGCGTGCCGCGCTCGGCGGCAGCGGCCAGCCGCAGCTGGCGATCCTCGTCGCGATCGAAATACTTCCGGCCGTCGATCCACGTCTGCTCGGGGTGCGCCATCGTGGACAGCGGGCTGCCGTTCCAGATCACGAAGTCCGCGTCCTTGCCGGGCTCGAGCGAACCGACGCGGTCGTCGATCATGAGCTGCCGCGCCGGGTTGATCGTCACGAAGTTCAGCGCCTCGGCGGGCGGCACGCCGCCGTACTTGACGGCCTTGGCGGCCTCGGTGTTGAGCCGGCGCGAGAGATCGGCGCTGTCGGAGTTGTACGAGACCACGATGCCCGCGCGCCGCATCAGCGCGCCGTTGTACGGGATGCCGTCGTAGACCTCGAACTTGTAGGCCCACCAGTCGGCGAACGTCGAGGCGCCGGCTCCGAGCTTCGCGATCTCGGGCGCGACCTTGTAGCCCTCGAGGATGTGCTGGAACGTCGCCACCGGGAAGTGCAACTGCTCGGAGAGGCGGATGAAGGTCAGCACCTCGTCCGAGCGATACGAATGGATGTGAACGATCCGCTCGTGGTTGAGAATCTCGAGCGCCGCCTCGAGCCGCAGGTCACGGCGTGGCGGCAGCACCGCCTTGCCGGCGCGATAGTCGGCCCAGAGCCGCTCGTACTCCCGCGCGCGGTTGAACACGTCGTGCATGATCTCCGGCACGCCCATGCGGCTCACCGGGTAGCGCGTGCGCGCCGGCGCGGTGGTGTGGGCCCGGACGACGTTCTCGCCGAGCGCGAATTTCACGCCGGGCTTGGCGCCCGCGAATTTCAGGCCCTCGGCGTCCTCGCCCCAGCGGAGCTTGAGCACCTGGTTCTGGCCTCCCATCGGGTTGGCCGAGCCGTGGAGAACGTTCAGGACGGTCGTGCCGCCGGCCAGGTCGCGGTAAATGGTGATGTCCGTCGGATCGATCACGTCGCCGATCCGGACCTCGAGCGTCACCGCGCTGCCGCCCTCGTTCACGCCGCGGCTGATCGCGATGTGGGAGTGGCAATCGACGATGCCGGCCGTGACATGCTTGCCGGTCGCGTCGATGACCAGCGCACCCGCGGGGGCGGTGAGCTTCCTTCCGACCTGCACGATCCGGCCGCGCTCGACGAGGACGTCGCCATCCTCAATCACGCCCGCCGGGCCGCTGGTCCAGACCGTGCCGTGCGTGATGAGGACGTGCTCGGGCTGCACCGGCGGCGCCTTCCGGCCAAAGGAACCGGCCGGGTAAACGTCCGAGGTCGCGATCGCCTGGTCCTTGGCGGGCGGCGTCGGCTCGGACTTGGCGGCGGCGCTCCGGTGGGCCGTCCAGCGGAAGTTCGTGCCGTCGGGCAGCTCACCCGTGCCGGTCAGGTTGTCGCCCGCGCCGGTGCCGGCGAGCCGGGCCAGGCCGCCGGTCGCCCCAAACAGCTCGGCCGGCAGCTGCACCAGCAGCGCCGAGCGGTCTGGCTGGGACGCGGCGCCGCTCTTCTCGCCGGCCTTGACGCGGAGACGGCCACCGCGGCCGTTGACGACGAACTCGGCCGGGCCCTTGGCGCCGATCCACGTCGCCTGCCACGTGCCGCGCAGGTCGAGCTTCTGCCACGCGTCCTGCTCGTAGGGATCGCCGTCGACCCACACGATTTCGATCGCGGCATCGTCGGCCTTGAACAGATCGCCGCGCGCGACGACCACATTCGCCGCCCGCCCGGCATCGAGCGTGCCGTGCGTCGCGGCCACGCCGAACATTGCAGCCGGCACCGTCGTGAGCGCCGCCAGCGCCTGGTCCTCCGCGAGGCCCCGGTGCACGGCGCGCCGCAGCCGCGGCCAGAATTCTGACTCCGGCCGCCGCAGCTTTGCCGTGGTGAAGGCGAACGTCACGCCGGCCTCGGCGAGCCGGGCGGCGTTGGACGGCGCGAGGTCCCACTGCTGCAGCTCGTGCAGCTGGACGTCGACGGCCTTGTCCGGGGACTCGACCTCGGGGGCCTCCGGGAAATCGAGTGGAATCACGACCGGCACCTTGGCCTGGGCGAGCAATTGCCGCACGCGGTACTCGGTGCCGACGCCGCGCAGCGCGGCCTTGAGCTTGAACTCGCCGGCGATCTTCAGCACGCGGGCCACGTCGAGCTCGTCCTCGAGCTGGAACATCGCGAGCTGGCCGCCGCCGACCACCGGGCCCAGCGCGGCCAGCGACTCGTTGACCTCGGGGTGCTCCACGCCCTGCCCCGCATGCGTCGCGTACGCCGCCTGCGTCGCGGCATACCACTGGGCGTCCAGCAGCGTCTGGCGCGTCAGCGCGATCGCGCCCATGAGGGACGTCGGATAGCTGCCCGACTCGTAGCTGCCGATCTCGAAGGCGATTTCCTGGTCGGCGGACTCGCGGACCACGCTGCTGTTGAGTCCGAGGGTCCCGAGGCTGACCAGCGCGCTCGCCCCGCGGAAGATGCCGCGCTCCGGCGCGATGTTCGCCACGGTAAAGCCGAGCGCGCGGAATTTCTCGACGCCCTTCGGGTCGGGCGTCAGCTGGCGCAGGGCGCTCTGCTCCGGCATGACGCGCGGGTTGGTGGAGTGAACCCCGGCCACCGGCATGGCCGGCGACGCGGGCCGCGGCCGCTCGCCGGACTCGTCGCGTGGCACGGGCGCCGCGGGCTTGAGCGCCTCGGGCAGCAGCAGCGTGGAATGGCTCTCGATGAAGCCCGGGTACAGCGTGCAGCCGGTCACATCCCACACGCGCGCGTCGGCGGGCACCGCGACCTCGGCGCCGACGGCGGCGACCACGCCGTCGCGCAGCACCAGCGTGCCATGCTCGATGACCCGGCCCGGCGCGACGACGATGCGGGCGCCGACGAGCGCGTGCACGCGCGGGCTCGCATCGCGGAGACCCACGACCGGGGTCGTGGTGGTCCGGGTGGCAGCCACACCGGCCAGATTAGAACACGCGGCCAAGGTCAGGCCCAAGGCCGCCACCCGCACCGCACCGCACACAGAGCGATAGTTCATGAAATTCCGTGGAGAAGGCGAACGTTGGCGGAGTGGTTGTTTGCACCGCAACGCCAAAGCGTCGAACGGCACTCCGGCCTGACCGTCCGCGCAGAGACCCTTACCGGTCCCCATTTACCACGAAGGCTGCGAAGCGGACCCGGTTTTCTCGGGCGGTGGGACAATTCACGCCGCCCTTCCCTCTCCGGCCAATGAGGGCGCCGTCGATGCCCATCGGCCCAGCCAGCTATTTTGGATCCACCGGGGCGTCGCCGGGTTGCCGCAGCGCCGCAAGCTTGGCTTCACCCTGGGCGATGATAGCCTTGAAGCGCGGGTCCGGTCGAAGCGGGTCAAAGATCGGGTCAAAGCGCATTTCATTCACCCGGATCGGCCACCGCGAACGGTTCAGGTCGATGCCGTGCTGGTACATCGCAAGGGCCTCTTCCGGCGAGCCCAGCAGCAAGCTCAGCTCCGGGCGGCGGGTTGAGGCGTCGTTGGGGCCGGCCAATTCCACGAGGACGCGGCGCACCTGCTCCGCCTCCGCCCTTCTGCCCAGGCGCGCCAGGAGCCGGGCTTGCTCGAAGAGAAGACGCAGGTTGCTCGGCTCCTGGACCAGGCGCTCGTTGATCGCCTTCAGTCCCGCCGCAAATTCGACCTTCGCGGCCTCCGGCCGCCCCGCGAGCAGCTGTGAGCATCCGGCCAGATAATTCGTGGAGACAAAGAGCGCTCCTTGCTCAAAGAAGGGCCGCGGATACCGCCGCAGGATCTCGAGCGCCTGCTCGGGCTGCCGCGACCAATACCGGGCGAGAAAGGCCAGGTCGGCGATGCGATCTTCCTGGAGGAGCGAGACCGGCATCTTGTCGACCCATTCGCCGCCAGCCGACAAGTCGCCCCAGCCCCACACCAATAGCATGAGCTTGAAATGGTACGCGCCCGACGTCGGTCGCTGGGCCAGCGACTGTTCCAAGGCCGCCGCCATCTGTGGGTAGTCGTTCCGCGCCCAAAAGATCCCGGCTCGTGCGTTCAGGGACTCCGGATCGCCACCGGGCAGCGCCGTGGCGCGATCGATCCACTTCTGGGCCTCGTCCACGTGGTCCTGCTGCAACGCCGCAAGCTGCAGCAGCCGCAGCACGCGGCGCTCGTCGGGCCAGGCGTCCAGCAGCTTCACCAGTGACTGCTCGACCTCGCCCGGCCGGGTCCCGCCCTGCAAGTTCACCTCCGCGAGGGCCAGCGCGGCCTCCAGCGACTTCGGGGCGAGCCGGATCGCGCTCTCGGCGCGACTGCGCGCGGTCGCGAGACTGGCCGGCAGGGTATCCTGATAATCGCGGATCAGCTGGACCGCGGCCCGCGCCGCGATGGCGTAGGCCTCGGCGTCGCCCGGATCGAGCTCGATGGCGCGTTCGCCGAGCCGCTTGGCCGTCAGGAAATTTTCGCGCACCACCATCGGGTCGTCGTCCACCAAAGCCCGCGCCTGCCGCACCAGCTTGCGGGCCTCGGACAGGGGCGCGCCGCCGGCTTGCGCGGGCTCGCTCGAATGAGACAGTGAGCGCCAGAGCGGTTTCAGGCCGTAGGCCAGGGCAAAGGTGAAACCCAGCGCAACCCAGGCGTACGTGATCCAGGCCGCCCGGCCCTTGCGCGCCGCCGGCAAAGAACCCGCCGAGCGTTCCGTCGTCCGGGCGGCCGCAGGTGCGCCACCGCCGAGGACCCTCGCCACCCGGGCCGCCAGTTCGCCGGGCGTCTCGTCCAGGCGCAGTCGCGTCCATTGCACATCGCGAAACCGGTCCGGCACCCGCGCGGCCCCCTCGGAAATCTCGGAGATGACGACGGGAAACAGGAAATGGGCGTCATCCGCGATCAGGTGCGATCGGTCGACCGCCAGCTTCCACTCCAGGCGGAAATATCCCTCGGCCCGCTCCTGGGTGGTGTCGGAAATGATCGGCATGAACAGCGCGCACTCCTTGATCTGCCGCCGGATCTTCTGGTCCCACGCGTCGCCGCCCCGCAGTTCGCTCTGGTCGAACCACACCTCCACTCCGGCGGCGCGCAGCGCGTCCGCGATGCGCCGCGCCGCCCCGGCATCCTGCGAGGCGTAACTGAGGAAGACCGCTTTGCCGGGTTCGCTCATCTCAGGGCGTCGTCGCGGGCGTGCACTCGAGCACCAGCACTTCGAACGGCTGAAGCGTGATCGTCACCGGCTCGCCGGCCCGCAGCGTGGCGAACGGCGCCGGGGTGTCCGCATAGGGGTTCTGGACGCGGAATTCTTTCGCCGCGTCGGCCGGCAGCTCGAACGCCGCGCCCGCCTCCAGCGCGAACCGGGCGGGCTGGTCGGACGGATTGCGGAGGGTCACGAGGCCCTTCGCCGGCGACCACGCGGCCCAGCCGTACGGCTCGAGCTTGCCCGGGTTCCCTCCAATCCAGTGGACGTCCCGGAGCGTGGCGGTGTTGGCCCGCGCCCATTTGGCCGCGGCCGCCAGGTCGTCCCAGTTTCCAGCCGAGAGCAGCTCGGGCGAGAGGTAGAGCTCCTGGAGCTGCGTGCCGTTGCCGAAGTATGAGCGCACTTCGCGGCGGAACTCACCATTCGCGTCCGCACTCAACTCGGCGGGTTTCGCCGCGAACAGGATGCCGTGCACCATGAGGGAGTTCAGCGGGAAGAGCGGTCCGCGGCCGACGACGTTGAGGTAGGTCTGCTCGTCGCGGTAGGTCATCCACCGCTCGCGCTTGCTGCCGACGCCGGCGAAGCCGAAGTCGTAGCCGTCGCGCCAGATGTTATCCACGTGGAAGAGCCACCACGGCGACGGCCACGTGCCGGTGGTCTGGCTGATGTAGATGCCGGGCCGGAGCGCGCGGAGGTCGTGGACGAGCCGCAGCATGGCGTCGAAGTCGCGCCCGGCCTCGGGATCGATCCGGCCGGTGGCCTCGATGGACCCGATGCCGTCGAACTTGAAATACGCCACCCCGTCGTCGCGTACGACGCTGGTGCAGAGCTCGCGGAAGCGCGCGTAGTAGCGCGGGCCGGCCAGTGAGAAGTTCTTTCCCCGCAGCTCGAAGCCCTGCGGCGCCGCAGCCGCGATGCGCGCGTCGTGCGCCTTGCTGTA
>CAZUQB010000106.1:0-3460 GCA_964622405.1 uncultured Opitutaceae bacterium
CCAGCCAGCGCCAGCGGTCGAGGTGCTCCTCGCGCAGGATGCGCAGCCCGTTCGCCGCGCAGTAGCCGCGGTAGTCGGCGATGCTGAGGTGGTGGATATGGCCGGTGCTGTACCAGTCGTAGCCGAAGATCATCGGCCGCGGCATGCGGCCGCGGGTCAGCAGGTCGACGCGGTTGCTCCAGTGGGCGAAGTTCGGGAACGACACGATCTGCCAGCGGGCAATGCGCTTCATCTCGGCGAGCAGGATCTCGGGGTACATCACCATCTGCACGGTCACGTTGCACACCGCGAAATCGAACTGCCGGTCCGCATAGCGCTCGTAGCTCGCACGCTGGTCGATCGCCGCCACGCGCGCGCTCAGGCCGTGGCGAAGGCAGAAGTCGACGCCGGTCGGCGCCAGGTCCAGGCCCTCGACTTCCACGCCCTTCTTCTCGCGGAGCAGCTTCATGAGCGAGCCGTTGCCGCAAGCCAGGTCGATGACGCGGGCCCGCTCCGGGATCCAGTCGACGATCACCCCGAACTCCGCCCGGTGGCCGAAATTGCCGCGGGAGTAGTCGTAGTTGCGGTTGTCGTTCATGGCCGGAGGCGCGGATCCCTCTTGTCGCTCCGCCAGGCCGCGCTGGCAAGGCAACAGGAGCGGGGCCGGCGGCCTTTGGTCGCCGCGGAATTCGGGTTTCGAAATTCGGGATTCGGTTCGGACCGCACGGCGGGAACCATGGGACCCTGGACCAGGGGCCACGTGCCTCACCCCTGGCCGTGTCACTCAATAAGTGACACGACCGCGGGGCGGGCGGCGGCGGGGTGAACGTTCACCGCGGGGCGCGTTTTCCGTTTCCCTCGGGGCCGGCGGAGCGCGTAGCGTCCGCGCCTCCCCGATGTCCTCCGCCCCCGCCGACCGCACCCCGCGTTTTTACACGTTCTGGTCCATCAACGGCGCCCTCGACCAGGCCCGCCTGCGCCGCCAGCTCGCGGACTTCCGGGCCGCGGGTCTGCACGGCGTCGTCTTCCACCCGCGGTTCTATCCGGGCCGGCCGCCGTACATGAGCCCGGACTATCTGCGGCAGGTGAACGACTGCATCCTGCACGCGAAGGAACTCGGGCTGCGCTTCTGGCTCTACGACGAGAACGGCTGGCCGAGCGGCACGGGCGACGGGCAGGTGCTCGCGCGCTTCCCCGACAGCGCCTCGCTGCGACTCGACCTCACGCCGCAGGCCGCGCCCGACTCGGTCGGGTCCTTCGCCACCGACGCGGCCAACCGCCTCGTGCCCGCCGGCACCGCCGGCGCCCGGACCTGGCACCTCACGCCGCGCCGGACCAACTATGTCGACTCGCTCGAGCCGCGCGTGCTCGGCCACTTCCTCGACCTGATCCACGAGCGTTACCGCACCGGGCTCACGCCGGAGGCGTTCGAGTATGTCGAGGCCTTCTTCGCCGACGAGCCCGAGGCCGGGATCCTGAAGGACCCGTTTCCCGACGTGGCCGGCATCCCGTGGACGGCGTCCATGCCGGAGCGGCTCCGCGCGGCGCTCGGACCCGATTTCGCCAGGCTGCTGCCGCTGGTGTTCGCCCGGGGCGACGGCTACCAGGAGGTCCGCGTCAAGTACTGGGAGGCCGTCACCGACGCGCTCATCGACGGCTTCTTCGCGCCGTACCTCGCGTGGTGCCGGCGCCACGGCAAGCAGTTCATCGGTCACGTGAAGGGCGAGGAGCACCCGCTCTTCCAGCTCCCGATGGTCGGATCCTGCCACCGCATCTTCCGCCATCTCAGCCTCCCGGGCATCGACGCGCTCGAGCGCTACCCGGCGCTCGACTACTACCCGCGCCAGGCGGCCGCGGCCGCGCGGCAGTTCGGCACCGGCCGCTGCATGGTCGAGTGCTTCGGCGGCGCCGGCTGGGGCGCGACGCCCGAGGACCTCGAGCGCTACGTGCTCTGGCTCGGCCGGAACGGGCTGACCGATTTTGTCTTTCACCTGAGCCAGTACCGGCTCGACACGCCGGCGCTCACCGACTGGCCGCCGTCGGAACCGCTGCATCTCACCTGGCGCGAGGCGTTCCCGGAAATGCTCGCCCGCGTCACCCGCGAGCTCGCCGCGCGGCCCCCGGCGGTCCCCGACACGCTCGTCGTCGCGCCCTACCGCGGGCTCATGGCCGAATACGAGCCGTGGGAGCTCTGGCAGACCAATCTCCACGTCGCCACCACCTACCCCGACACGCCGGCCGGTCGGATCAACCGCGCGTTCCTCGCGCGGCTCGAGCAGCTCAAGGCCGCCGGCGTTCCCTACGATGTCACCGACGAGCGCACGCTGGAGTCGGACGGACGGCTGGAGTCCGGCCGCCTGCGGCTCGGACAGGCCACCTACACCCGGGTGCTCGTCGACGAGGGCGCGCGCCTGCAGGCCGCCGGCGAGCGGCTCGTTCCGCCTTCGCTGCGCGCCCGCCTCGACGCGCCCGTCGCCCAGGCGGCCGCCGCCAGGCCGGAGCCGCCGGCGACGGACCCGGCGGCGTTCACCAACCTGACGTGGAGCGTGCCGGCCCGGCCGGAAAACGCCTGGCTGATCGAGCCGGACCGGACCGCGCCGCGGGAGTACGCGGCCCGGTTCGAGACTGCGTTCGGAACCGTGACGCCGGTCGGGCTGCACCTGCATTTCGCCGACGACCTGGCCGGCGCGAGCCTCGACGGCCGGCCGCTGGCGCTGGCGCCGGATTACGATGGCATGCTGGTCCGGCTGGACGCCCTTGCCGACGGCACCCACGAGCTGCGCTTCCGCACGGAGCGCGAGTTCCCCGCCAAGCCCTACGTCTGGCTCAAGGGCGGGTTCACCGTGCACAGCCGGACCCCATACACTCCGGGGCCGAATGGCACGCAGCGGACCGCGGGTCCGTTCGTCGCGCGGATCGCGGCGGTCGCGCCTGACGCCGAGCTGACCTCGGCCGGGTATCCCTTCCTGCACCGGCCGCTGGTGGCGGAAACGTCCTTCACGCTGCCGGCTGCGGCCCGTCAGCTGCGCCTCGACGGCCCCGTGGGCGACGCGATCCGGGCCTGGGTGGACGGCGAGCCGGCCGGCTGGGCGTGGGGACCCGACTGGGTCCTGTCGCCGGCGACACCGCTGGCGGCAGGCCCGCATCGGCTCCGCGTGGAACTGGTGCCGAGCACGTTCAACACCTTCGGCCCGCACCATTATTACAACGGCGACTGGCACGTGGTGAGCCCGGGCCAGATCGTCGGCGACAAGAACTTCGCCGACCTGCCCGACGCGCCGAGTCCCACGCTGATTCCGGAGTGGCATTTCAAGCCGCTGCGTCTGCCGGGACGGCTAACGGCCCTTGCCTAGAGCAGTTTCACCAAAGGATTAGCCGCAAGAACGCACAAAAAGCGCAGACCGAACCGAACAAGGTCGCAGTTGCGGCGGTATCAAAAGTCCCGGCCCAGCATTTTTCCGGGGTACCGCTGCGGCGGCAA
>CAZUQB010000106.1:3560-7427 GCA_964622405.1 uncultured Opitutaceae bacterium
GTCGCGCGGGTTTTCGTCGAGAAAGAGATGGTAGAACTTCGCCGCCTGCTGCTTCTCGCCGGCGAGGCGCGACAATTCGGCGATCTGGAGCAGGATGTCGGCCCGTCCGACCCGGTCGTACCCGCCGAGCCGCTCGGCCGCGAGCAGGTGCGGCAGTGCCCGTACGCCTGGCAGCCGGTAGTAGAAGATCGCCTCGGCGATCGCGATGTGCACCTCGCCCTCGGCGGCCGGCGCCCGGGCCTGCCTGAGCAGCTGCTCGGCGGCGGCGATCCGCTGGTTCGGGCTGAAGCCCGGGTCGAGCGCGTAAAGCTGCAGCAGCGCCAGGCGGCTGAGCACCGACTGCGCCCAGACCGAGTCCGGGTGCTCCGCCAGCAACTGCCGGAACTGGCGCGCGGCCTCGTCCGGGTCGGGCGTCTCCTGGTGATGCTGCGCGATCCGTCCCAGGTAGAAGCGCGCCCCCAAGGCAAACTCGTCGGCGCCGCTCTCCGCCAGCGCGCGAAACAGGTCGCGGGCCTCCGCGACCTGGCCGGCGGTGACCGGCTGCCGGGTCAGGAGAGCCACGCCGCGGCCAAACCGCGCCTCGCGCTGGACCGCGGGATCGGGGGACTTTTCCCCGGCGGCAAAGGTCTTCAGGGCGGCCTCGGCCCGATAATTGGCCAGGGCCTCCCAGCCCGCCGCCAGCTCCCCGCCGCGGCTGAGGCCGGCAGCGGCGAGCGCGAACGCGACGACCAGCAGCCGGCGAAACAGACGGAGGCGAGGCGGGCGGTTCATGGCTTCGCGGGGTCCGGCGCCGCGAGCAGGCGCCCGAACTGGTAGACCTTGATCTCGTTCGAGAGCGTCGCGAGCTCGAGCTTGCGCGGCCGGCGGTCGGCGGGCGTGGCGAAGTACGCGGCGACCGCGATGTTGTCCTCGCGCTGGAGATTGTGGACGCCGCCGATCACCTCGCGGCGGAGATCGTCGCGGATGCGCGCAGCCAGGCCCGCCTTCACCTCCGCCTGGAAGGCCCGGAGCCCGCCGTTCGCGTTCCAGAGCGTGCTGAACCGCGTGCGGAGGAACTGCTCGGCGTCGATCGTGATGCCGACGTAGCTCGCCGCCCAGGCCCAGCCCTCGGTCTCCTGCGTGAACTGCGCGGCGAAGCCCGAGGGTTTCACGCCCACGGTGGCGGGCTGCCAGTTGCTCACGTTAGTGAAGATCTGCGCGCCCTCGACGCTGGTGAGGAACTGCAGGAAATCGATCGCCTCCGCCCGGTGCTTCGTCGCGCGGTTGAGGTAGAGTCCCATCACCGAGGTGCGCGGACCTTCGCCGTACGGGCCCTTCGCGAGGTGACCGTAGACCGGGTCGTCCTGGAGCGGATAGGGAAACGGGAACGCGCCCATGTCGAACGAGCAGATCAGCGGCAGGCTGCTCGCCTCCCAGCTGGGCATCACGACCATCGCGGTCCGCTGCGCCACGAAGTCGGCGAGCGCGGTGTGCCGGCGGCGCTGGACGAAGCCCGGCGTCGCCACGGTGCCAAGATGCTCGAGCACCTCCAGCCCCGCCTGCAGCTCCGGGGTCTCGAAGCTCCACTCGCCGCGCAGGTACTGCGACGCGAGCTGGTTCTGGTAGATCTGGAGGCGGTGCCGGACATCGAGCCGCTCCGACAGCCCCGCGCCCATCGTGCCCATCACCATGTAGGTCAGGAACGGATAGGTGTCCTGCGACGCCCCGAGCGGGACCAGGTTGAGGTCGTGCGCCTTGGCGTAGGCCTGGATCCGGGCGCACAGCGCGACGAACTCCCGGTAGTTCCGCGGCGGCTGGTCCGAGCCCGTGATCTGCCGGAGCAGCGCGCGGTTGTAGACGATGCGGTTGACGTGGGAGGTGACGGTGACGCCGTAGTAGTGGCTCAGAGACTTGACGTAGCTGTCGTCGTTGGAAAAGCCGTCGATGTTGGTGTCCCGCCACGGCACACCTTCGAGCGGGGTGCCGCGGTTGTACGGGTTCGGCTTCATCACGTCCTCGTCGAGCGGCTGGAATCGCCGCGCGATGTCGGGCCAGATCCAGACGTACTCGGCAATGTCCGGGCCGGTGCCGCCGACCATCTGGGTCTGGATCCACGGCAGGTAGACGGTGTCGGGCACCGCGAGGTGGACGACGTGCACGCGCGAGTTGAGCTGCTCGTAGCGCGCAATGATCGCGTCAAAGGCCTTTCGCACCGTCCCCTCGAGCTGCCACTGCGAGAAGCGGATGGTCACGCGGTCTCCCCGCACCTCCTCGGCCGTGCGCCGGAACACCAGGAACGCGGCGATCACATACGCCACGGCCAACAGGGCGAAGCCGATCATCTGCCGGGAGAACTTCATGCGGGCCCCGGCGATGTAGACTATAGCGCCGGGTTCGCAAGGCGCGGCTGTGCGATTGTTCAAGGCGGCGGAATCACCGCGCGAATATTCTCCCGCTCAGCGCGGCGGCGCGGGCGGCGCCAGCCCCGCGAGCTGCTGCCGGATCGGGAATTGCCGCGCGTCGCGGGGATACTCCTGCAGGAAAGTCCGGTAGAACTTCTCCGCCAGCGCGCGATCGCCCGTCAGCCGCGCCACCTCGCCGATCTGCACCAGCACGTCGGCGCGCGTCGTCGGGTCGAGCACCGCGGTCCGCTCCGCCGCCAGCAGGTGGGGCAGCGCCTGCGCGTCGGGAAGCCGGTAATGGAACACCGCGTCCGCGATCACGAGGTGCACGTCGGCGACCGCCTGCGGCTGCCGGGCCGCCGCGACCAGCCGCTCGGCCTCGGCCACCCTGGCCGCCGGCTGGTCCGGACCCGCGGCCGTGTACAGGCGCAGGATCGCCAGGCGGGCGACCGCCGCCTGCGCCCAGCGGGAGTCGGGATGGGCGGCGATCAGCTGCTCGAACTGGGCCGCCGCCGCACGGGGATCCGCCGGCTCCGCCTGGAACTCCGCCACCCGGCCCAGGTAGAAGCGCGCGGCCAGCGCGAGGTCGTCGTCGGCTCCCGCCGCCACGCCTGCCAGCAGCGCCCGCCCGCGCGCCACCCGGTCCGGCACCGGGAGGGGTTGCGCCAGCAGCGCCATCGCCTCCCCGAACTGGTTCCGGCGCCGGTCGCCGCCGGTCACCGCCTGGAATGCCCTGAGCGCCTGCTCGGGCTTGTAGGCGGCGATCAGCTCCCACGCCGCCTGGGCGGCGGGCGCGTCCGCGGCCCGGCCCGGGCCCGCGAGCAGCAGTCCGAGCAGGGCCAGGCAGGCGCGACGGGCCCTCATTTCGCCGCCTCCTGTTCCGCCGCGCGCACCGTGGTGATCATCTGGTAGGTCCGGCCCTCGAGCCGGGCCGGCAGCAGCGCCACCGGGGCGGCGCCGGGCGCGAGGACTTGCGCGGCGGCAGCCGCGGCGTCCTCGCGCGTGAGCGTCTGCACGCGGATGCGGATCTCGCGGTTCAAGTCGGAGATGATCCGCGGCTTCATGCCGTCGTCGAGGGCGGCGCGGTACTTCTCGGCGTTGCCGTTCGGGCCCCACAGCTGGAAGAAGTTGTTGCGTATCTGGGCCACGGTGTCGTCGCCCGAGAGGTTCAGGAACCCGCCGTCGAGCGACCAGATGTAGCCGTCGTAGATCGGCAGGAACTGGCGTGAGTACTCCGACGCCTTCACGCCGACGACCGCCGGCAGCCAGGTGCTCACGTCGGTGAAGATCTGGTTGCCCTCGACGCTCGTGATGAAGTGCAGGAAGTCGATCGCCTCCGCCCGGTGCTTCGTCGCGCGGTTGACGTACATGGCCATCAGGGTCGCCAGCCGGCCGTCGGCGTACGGGCCCAGCATCTTCGCCCCGTAGACCGGGTCGTCCTGCAGCGGCACGGGATAGCGGAACGCGCCGATCTCGAAGTCGCAGA
>CAZUQB010000107.1:0-7413 GCA_964622405.1 uncultured Opitutaceae bacterium
CCGAACACGCTGGCAAAGGCGTGGGCCTTGGACGGGACCGCGGCGGGTGTGGGGGTGGCGCTCATGGCGGAGCCCCAAGCTAGGCGCCGGCCTCCCGCGTGCAAGCCCGGCCCATCGGCAGCCCTCTTTGGCGAAGACCAAGGTTGGCGCGCTCCCAGCATCCCGTGATGGAAATCTAGCACCTCAGCTGCGTCGTATCATCAAGCCACATGCACCCAGATATCTGACGCACAATCTCGAATCAGAAAACAGGCTCTCAGCTAACCAAATGACTGGAAAATCACCCGCAAAAGCAGCTGCAAATCGCGCATAGTTCGTCGCTGCGAACCTCGATACGTCACCACAGCACGTATTGCCACTCGCCACGAAAAGGCCTCCGCCATCAATCGCGGCGGAGGCCAGACGTGATCTTTGAGGTACTCCTACAGTTCGAAAATCTCTAGCAACCCGACACCCGTGCCTGACGAGACACCTGACAACACTGCAGTATAGACGCCCGGAGCCAAAACCTCAGAGATGGACGCTTCATTGTCATTTGACGGTTTGTAGCTCGTGCCATTGATCGCCTCGAAATTCCATGCATCTTTCCAATTGTCGTTTGTAATTATCGCAGTCCCGTTGACATCGTATAGGGTGACAGTCGGATTCGACATTGCTCCTGTCACTCCGTAATTCGACAGCGATGGCCCCTTACCATTAATTAACACTCGCTTGTTTCCTCCACTAACTACAAAACCAACAATTAGCACATCGTTACCGGTCCCGACATAGGCCCTAGTCGAGACATTTACCAATCTCACACTCGTCCCGCCAGAAATATCATATAGCTCGTAAAGCCCGTTATTACCAGTGCCGCCGTTTCCAATTATCACACTGTAGGAGCCAACTGACAACGTGCTTAGGATTGCCGCTTCCTTACTATTACTTGGGGCGAAACCAGTTGCCGAAATAGCGCTAGCATTCGCAGCATTACCCCAATCATCGTTACTTGCTATCGTGCTCCCACCTGAGTTCTTGAGGTCCAGATTAGGATCGAGAATTGCATTGCTGACACCATATGCAACCAGGGAAGGCCCGATCCCTGTAGCCAATACGTCCTTTGTTCCAGACCCGCCGACAACAAATCCACCAATCATCGCATTATTTCCGGTTCCGACATATCCTCGAGTTGAGAGATTTGCAAATACGGCCGACGATCCCGGCACAAACTCTTGCTTGAGCACTTGGGTCGCTATTGAGTAACTGTATGTGGAGTTGTTTATTTGCCACGAAATCGAATCTAGGTTAAGCGTAATATTGTAAATGTATGGATTTCCAGAGTATTGACCCAGTTGCGTAGCAGTCCACGACCTGGTGCTTCGATTGTAAAATGCACCCATCACTGTCGTAGTTGCTGACCAAGATCCAATGCGCGCATTCTCATCTACTCTCTCGGATATCCAGAAGACATACCCTTTCCCTTCTCCATAAAGATATTCGTTATAGCTGTAGATGTAACCGGATCCGTCGCTGTACTTCGGATAGTCGTAGGTATAATAGGAACTTACCACTCCGTCATCATTGATGGTATAAGTTACCCGATCGTGATTCATGGTCGAATCCGACGAATTGGTGTATGATACGTCTGCGTGGATGTTGACATGACCATAGACATTCTGGGTTTGTGCTTTCCCGATATGCCCAAGGCCTATTGCTAGGGTCAAGATTGCCCATAGGCGGCTCATTTGTGCGTTCATGCTATTTTCCTTTCTTTTGCCGCTGCAGCGTGCAGCAGGACTCCATTGAGCAAAGGACCGGCAATAAGATCGACCCTGCAGACTACCGGAGTTCCGGTACGAGTGGCGAATGGGTCCGTCCGTCAAACGTACCGCCTATTCCTCTGGGTGTGAGTCGTCAGGAGGTTGGACTGCAGATTGAGCCGGGTGATGGGTGGCAAGCGGTGCAGTGATCTGTGCGGGCGAAACCAGTTGGATTGATGGAGCCAGCGCTCTAGCTAGAGCCGGTTGGCGGTCCTGAGAGTGAGCATATGGCTGGGGTAAGCCCCATTTGCGCAGGGCGGATTGGATGAAGCGCTCGGCCTTACCGTTGGTCTTGGGATGTAGGGCTGGATGAAGGGGTGCTTGAGGCCGTGTTTGGCGCAGGCCTAGCGGAACGCCGCGGAGCGGTAGCAACTGCCGTTGTCGGTCATTCCGCGCTGCGTGGTGACGCCCAAGGTCACATAGCGAGCCAAGGCAGCTTCGAGGAAGGCCACGGCAGTCTCGCACTTCTCATCGGGTCGAACCTCCGCATAGCTTATCCGCGAGTGATCATCGATGCAGTTGTGGACGCACTCCGAGCCGGCGCCGCGGACGTGGTCGCGCCGGTCCACGGCGATACGGTGTCCGACAGCTTCAATAGGGCCGAACTACTTGGTGGCGAGGTGGAGCAACTCGCCTAGATGAGCGCGCTCGTACCGCACCGCTGGTGGTGCTGGCGGGCCGGGTCGATGGCCCCGCGGGCTTCGGCTCAGCGTGGACTCGGACAGACCGGTGTGCACGCCGATCTCGGCGTAGGTCAGGCCCTGTTCCCGCCAACGCCAAACCTCTTGGCGTCGGCTGATCGGAATGCGGGTTGGGCTATGGGCCGGCAGCGACGAGCGATCCTACGGGCCGCCGGGGCCCTGGCCACGATACCGCGCCACCCATTTACGGACCGCCTCAGCGTCTGCCCCTCCTCCACGAATAACTGGACGATGCCTGCTCCATTCCGCGGAGCCGTGCGTGCTCTGCTGTGAATATCCTTCTGGTGCCTCCCGGGTTAGGTTTTTCTTCTTCCAACCCATCTCTCCTTGGCCGGCGCCAGGGGGACAACCTCCTGAAACTTCACAGCTAGGTTAGGAATCTCCAATTGTATGTGAAGTATGTAAAGCAAACCGCCGCCGACCCGGGGGTCGGCGGCGGTGAATCGATCGAAGAGCGGGCCGTGAATTACTTCTTGGTCTTCTTCTCCTCGTGCAGGCGGGCGTTGAGGCGCTGGATGGCCTCGGAGTCCTGGTTGTTCTGGCGGACCACGCCGACCTCCTCCACCAGCGCGTTCTCCTCGTCGGAGCGCTGGTAGTTCTTGCCGAGGATGTCGCGCTTCGTGAGGTCTAGACCATCGATCTGGTCGCGCGACAGCACCGCGTCATACTTCATCTTGCTCGGCTCTAGCACACTGGCGGTGATGAAGATCACCAGGTTAGTTTCGCTCGTAACATCTTTCGTGGTCTTGAATAGATTTCCAAAAAGCGGGATGTCGCCCAGGAGAGGAACCTTGGTCTGCGTACGATTGGTGGACTTGTCCACCAAACCGCCGATGGCGGCCGTCTGCCCGTCGCGGAGGATGATGTTCAAGTCACCCTCGCGTTTGTCGATGTCGTAGAATTTGTTACCGCTGTATTCCTTTTCGGCGAATACGCTGCTCTTCACCGGCTTGATCTTGAGGGCGATCAGCTTGCTGCCGGTAATCTGCGGCGTCACTTCGAGGCTAATGCCGACGAACTTGATGTCACCCGCGCTGGCGGTGATCACCGGTGAACTGCCCGACGCGACAGTCGTGATGGTAACCAACTGAATGTCGCGTCCGATCTTGATTTCGGACTTGCTGCCGTTGATCGCCACAATTGTCGGATTTGTAACAATCCGGACATTGGTGGCAGCGTTCAAAATATTCAGCAGCGCGCTGAATTCGTTCTGGTTGAACACGGCGGAAGGGGAACCACCCTGCACCGCGCCGGTGCCGAGGGTGAACGGAAAACCGTTGAGGCCGGACGGCGAGACGATGGGCGTGGCCAAGCCGGTGCCGCCCTGCAGTCCGGTCTTGTTGTTCTTGTAGCCCATCGCGACCTCGCGGTTCTTGGCGTCATCCCTCGAGATCTCGACGAACTTGGTCTCGATGACCACCTGCTTGGGCTCGGCGTCGAGCTTCTTCACCATCTCACCGATGCGGGCGATGACCGTCGACTGGTCGGTGACGATGAGCTCGTTGGAGAGCTCGCTGTTCACGATCGAGCCGCCCTGCTGGGCCGGGGTGCCGCCCTGCCCGTTCGGGCCGGCCGGGGTCGCGTCACGCTTGGGCGTGAGCATCGGGATGATCAGCGGGAGGATCTTGGACGAGGAGACGTTCTCGAAGCCAAAGGTCTTCGTAAGGTAGGGCTCCTCCTGGAGATCCTTGATCGCGACGATCTTCACGATGCCGTCCTTCTCGATGAACGTGTAGTTCACCTGCTTGAGCACGACCTCGAAGATCTGGCGCCAGGTCACGTCGCGCAGCTTGATGGAGGCCTTGCCCTGCAGGGAATCCGGGATGACGAGGTTCAGCTCGAACAGGTCCGCCACGTTGCGGACGATCTCGCGGATGTCGGTGTCGGGAAAGTCGACCGAGAGAGTCTCCTTGGGGGCGCCGGTGGCCTCCTTCGCCCGGGTCACCACCGGGGCGGCGGGCGTCTCGTCGGCCTTGATCACCGCTGCAGGAGCCGCCTGGGCCTGGTCGGTCGTCGTTCCCGCGCTGGTCGATGAGGGAGCGGGCTGGCTCCGGGCGGTCGCAAGCACCGCGGTAAACAGCAAGACTGACGTTAGGAGCTTACGGTTTCTCATTGTTACTTTCTTGGTTTGATGGGTCGGGTGATTTCCTCGCGGTTGAGGCGGAGCGTGAAGTTAGTGGAGTCGATCGCGACCAGTTCAAGCGTACAGTCCTGACCCTCGTAGGAAACGATGAGCTTATCGCCCACTTTGAGCCGTTTTTTACTGAACTGGAGATAGCGGTCCCCGCCGAAGAAGAACGTGCCGCTGGGCACGACGAGCGGCGCCACGGCGGCGAGCAGCTCGCGGTCGCCGGCGGGCTTGGGCGGGCCAGCCTGGGCGGGACCCTGGGTCTTGGTCTCCGACGGCAGCTCGCGCTCGAAGCCGGGCGGGCTGAACGGCTGCGGCAGCTCGGCCGGCAGGGCGGGCGGCGGGTCGATGCGGGCGAGAATGGCGGCGCCGTCCACGACCGCGCGGCGGATTTCCTTCGCCGCGAGGTCGGAGTCCGGCGCCTTGCGGACGGCGGCGGGCTTGGCGACGGCGGCGGTCGCACCCACGAGGGCGGCCAGCGCGAGGGAGATGAAGCGGGAGAGGTTCATCGCTGGCCGAGGAGTTCGAGCCCGAGGTTGAGCGTGAGTTCACTCGCGCCCCGGTCCTTGCTGGTCATGCTCAGCAGGCTGAGGTTCGCGGAGATCACGCGGCAGTACCGCTGGCCTTTTTCCAACCGCTGGAGGAAGTCGATTAGGTGCGGGTAGTCGCCGCGCACGGCGACCGAGAATCCGATCGGGAGGTAAATCGTCTTCGCCGCCAGCACGGCGTTCGGGACCGGGCTCTGGTTGATCTCGATCAGCTTCACGCCGGTCTCGGACTCGAGCTTGTAGAAGTACTGCTTGTTCTTCGCCAGCTCGTCGGCGCGGATGAGCCGGGCCTCGACCTGCTGGCGGGAGCTCGCGAGCGCCGCCAGCTGCTCGGGGAGCTCGACGCCGTTCTTCAGGTTGGCGTCGATGCGTTCACCCTGGGTGATCTTCTGGTCCAGTAGCGCCTCGGACTCGCCCACCTTGTCGTTGCGCAGGTAGATGCCGGCGCCGAGCAGGATCGTGAGCACGGCGCAGCCCACGCCGACCGGCTGGGACTTGATGAAGCCGACCAGTTGTTCGTTGGAGATCATTTCTTCGCCCCTTTCCCGGGAGGACCGAACTTGAGGAAGAGCTGGAGCGAGAGGCGGCCCGTCTGCGGGTCGCGACCGACGCCCGCGCCGGAGTACGCGATCTCGCCGAAAATTTTCGCCAGCTTGGGATCCGCCCGAAGCTGATCGAGGTAGGCCGTGGCGTAGCCCGCCGCCTCATCCGGCGCGCCGCGCACGGTGCAGCGGAGGTTGATGCCCTTTTCCCCCTGGTCGTAGTTGTCGAACGCGATCTGCTCCGGCAGCGTGTGGGCGAGGTACAGGATGAGCTCCGAGGCGCGCGGGCGGGAGACCACCCAGTTGCTCACCTCGGCGATGCGCGCCTGCTCGTCCTTGAACTTGCCGTACATCGCGATGAAGCGGTCGCTGTCGCCCTTGTCGCGGTTGATCTGAGCCTGCCAGTCGCCGATCTGCCGGTTCAGGCTGTGGATCTTGTATTCCTGGAAGGCGAACCAGAGCAGCACGCCGACCGTGGTGAAGATCGCGACGCCGTTCACGAAGAACGACGTCCGCACGACCTTGGTGTCGGGCAGCTTGGCGGCGTTCCGGATGTTCGGATGCCACGGGCGCATCGCCGAGGCATGCGAACCGCCTTCAGTCTTTTTTCGCAGGAGGGACAGCATTGGTTGCAGCCACGGGTTCGGGGGCGGGGGCGGATGCCTTCGTGATCATCAGGCTGAGCAGGCCCAGCCAGCTGGCATCAAGATTGGTGCGCGCGGCATTGTCCGACAGCGTGATCTGGCGCGCCTGGAGCCACGGCACCAGCTCCAGCTTCGGCACGGAAATCGACAGCGCCGTGGCGATCGCCCCGGCCAGCCAGCTGAGTTTCTCGGGCAGCTGCGTGCAGATCACCTGGCCGACCGACTGGCCGGTCTGGACCTCATAGAAGCCGATCGACGACTGCAGCTCCTTCAGGAGCTTCTTCACCAGCAGCGGCCCCATGCTCGTGAAGTTGAAGGTGTTCGAGTAAAAGAGCTTCTTGGCCGACTCCTCGTCCTTCAGGTTCAGCTCCTTCTGGACGATCGGCACCATGGCATCCAGGCCCTGCGGGATCAGGCGCGAGGCTTCCACGCCCGAGGCCGAGACAATGTAGGAATGGGTCGTGTCCGTGCCGATCTCCAGGACCAGCGTCGGGGTCTTCGACTTCGTGAACGCGAAGTAGTCCACCAGGGCCCCCAGCGTGGAAACCGTGCCCAGCTCCAACTGGTCCGGGTAAAACCCGAGCGAAAGCAGCTGGTCCTGCGCCACCACCACCTCGTCCGACGGCAGGCCGCAGAAGATCACTTCCTTCTGGCTGGTCGTCGCAAAATCGATGTCCGAGCCGTCGCTCGAGTTGATCACGTGGATCGTGTACTTCTCCAGGTCGAGGCGGAACTGGGACGAGAACAGCTCGGCGAAATAGGCCGGCTCCTTCACGCGCTTCAGCTCCAGCGAGGCGCGGCGGATGAAGCGCTTGGCCGGATAGACCGAGCACGTCGCGTTCATGTAGCCGCTCGAGCTCGCCTTCGGCTGGATCACGCTCGCCGTCTCGGCCACCACGTCCGGGTCGCCCATCGGGCAACGGCGCAGTTCCTCGATCACCATCGGAGCCGTAAGCGACGAGGTGCGGGCAAGCAGGACCGAGTGATCCGTCTGCTCGACGTAGTATCCTTTGGTCTTGGAGGAAAAAAACATGCGAATCAGGTCGCGGCC
>CAZUQB010000108.1:0-7406 GCA_964622405.1 uncultured Opitutaceae bacterium
CGTTCGATCCCCTCCTCCTCTCCATCGCGACGCCGCTCGCGGTGGCGCTGGTCATCGCGCTCGGCCTGCCGAAGCGCTGGTCCGTGCGGCTGGCCTACGTCGGCTTCACCGTGCCCGCGCTGCTCTCGCTCTGGACGTGGTGCAACTACGGCGCCGCCGCCCAGCAGCAGGGCTACGCCTTCCTGCGGTCGTACTCCACCGGCGTCGACCAGCTCGGGATCCGCCTGACGCTCGGGCTCAACGGCATCTCGCTCCCGCTCTTCGTGCTGGCCGGCCTGGTGGGGCTCGCCGCCGGGCTCTACGCCATCCAGTCCGGCGCCGAGCGGCTAAAGATCTACCTGATGCTCTTGCTGGTGATGCTGGCGGGCCTGATGGGCGTGTTCGCGAGCGTCGACATCTTCTATTTCTACTTCTTCCACGAGCTGGCCCTGATCCCGTCGTTCATCATGGTCGGCGTCTGGGGCACGCGCGGCCCGAGCGAGAACAGCTACGCCGCGATGAAGATGACGATCTACCTGACGCTGGGCGCGATGCTCTCGCTGCTGGGCCTGATCGCGCTCTACGTGAAGAGCGGCGCGTCCGGCGCGCACAGCTTCAATCTGATCACCCTGCGCGAGATCATCGCCTCGCAGCCGCTGGAGGCGACCCTCCAGCAGAACATCTTCGCGCTGCTGCTGTTCGGCTTTGGCATCCTCGTTTCGCTCTGGCCGCTGCACACCTGGGCCCCGCTCGGGTACGGCGCCGCGCCGAGCTCGGCGGCGATGCTGCACGCGGGCGTGCTCAAGAAGTTCGGCCTCTACGGCCTCGTGCAGATCGCGCTCCCGCTGCTCCCGGCCGGCGTCGCCCACTGGGGCTGGCTGCTCGCGCTGCTCGCGGTGGTCGGCAACGTCCTGGTCGTCGGCCTGATCACGATGGCGCAGCGCGACCTCAAGCAGGTCGTCGGTTACAGCTCGGTGATGCACATGGGCTATGCGTTCCTCGGCGTGGCCACCTGCTCGACGCTCGGCGTCGGCGGCGTGGTGCTGCTGATGGTGGCCCACGGTCTGTCGGTGGCGCTGCTCTTCCTCCTCGCGACGAGCATCCACCAGCGCACGCACACCTTTGACCTGCAGGAAATGGGCGGGCTGGCGCAGAAGACGCCGGTGCTCGCCGCGTTCTTCGTTGCCGGCACCTTCGCCAGCGTCGGCCTGCCGGGCTTCGCCAACTTCTGGGGCGAGCTCGCGATCTTTGTCGCGGCGTGGAAGTTCTCGCCGCTCTTCACGGTGCTGTCCGTCGCCGGCGTGGTGATCTCCGCGATCTACGGCCTGCGGGCCGCGGCGCGCGTGTTCTTCGGGCCGCCGACCGACGCCCTGGCCAAGGTCACCGCCGCGCACCCGCCGGCGGACCTCCGCTGGAGCGAGCGCCTCCCGGCGCTGATCCTCCTCGGCGCGCTCTTCCTCGTGGGCTTCTGGCCCCAGTCGATCAGCCGGCCCCTCAACGCCACGCTGGCCGCGGTGTACGCGCCGGCGAATCCCGCCGCGAAGTAACGCCTTTCCGTCGCCATGGATTTGACCGCCCTCCCAGCCATCGCCGCCAACAACGACTGGATGACCATCTTCCCCGAGCTGCTGCTCGGGTGCGTGGCGCTGGCGCTGCTCGTGCTGGAGATCCTGCTCCCGAAGCGCCTGCACGCCTCGCTGCCCGGCGTCGCCCTCTTCGGCGTCCTTGCCATCCTCCCGAGCCAGGTCATGAGCTTCTGGGTCGGCTACATTGAGGGCGACTCGTTCAACGGCCTCCTGCACCACTCGTACGAGGGGCAGGTCATGCGGGTGTTCTTCCTCCTCACCGCCGCGCTGGTCTGCCTCCTCGGCACCATCACGGTCGCCCGGCAGAAGGTCGCGCAGACGGAATTCTACCACACCGTCCTGATCGTGGCCGCGGCCATGATGCTGCTGGCGCAGAGCAATCACTTCGTGATGCTGTTCGTGGCGCTCGAGACGGTAACAGTCGGGTTCTACATCCTCGTGAGCTATTTCCGCGGCAGCGCCCGGTCGCTCGAGGCGGGCCTGAAGTACGTGATCATGGGCGCGCTGAGCTCGGCGATCCTGCTCTTCGGCATCGTCCTCCTCTATGGCGTGGCCGGCAACCCGTCGCTGCCCGCCCACACGGCGTCGGCGATGAACTTCGACGAGCTGAACACCTTCCTCGCCGCGAATCCCCACCATTTCCTCGCCAGCGTCGGCATCGTCCTGGTGCTGGCCGGCGTGGCCTTCAAGATCGGCGCGTTCCCGTTCCAGATCTGGGTGCCGGATGTCTACCAGGGGGCGCCGACCCCGGTCACCGCCTTCCTCGCGGTGGGCTCGAAGGCCGCGGGCTTCGTGGTGCTGCTGATGCTGGCCCGCACCTTTGCCCCGTACATCTGGCTGACACTGCCGGTGCTCACGCTGATGGCGGCGGCCACGCTGCTGTTCGGCAATCTCGCCGCCCTGACGCAGCACAACGTGAAGCGCCTGATCGGCCTCTCCGGCGTCTCGCACGCCGGCTTCCTGCTGCTCGGCGTGGTGTCGGCGGCCACGGTGCCGCTCGGCTACGGCGCGGTCTATTTCTACCTGTTCGCCTACCTGCTCGCCTCGTTCGCGGTGTTCGGGGTGATGGCGCACGTCGGGGGACCGGATGACGCCGACCAGGAGTTGCGCCACTACGCGGGCCTGGCAAAGGAGCGTCCGTTCCTCGCGCTGGTCCTCGCGATCGGCCTCGGCTCGCTCGCGGGCATCCCGCCGCTGGCGGGGTTCATGGGCAAGCTCTTCATCTTCATCGCCACTTTCCGCGCCGGACACTATGGGCTGCTCGCGGTCGCCGTGATCGGCGTGGTGGTCTCGATCTACTATTACTTCGGCTGGATCCGGGCGGCGTTTTTCGCCGACTGGAACCCGGCCCCCGCGGCGCCCGCCCGTCCGCCGGTCGGCTTCGCGGCCGGCCTGGTGCTGGGCCTGCTGGCGGCGGGCACGGTGGTCCTCGGCTTCTACCAGGGCCCGCTGGGCGGCTGGCTGTCCGGCCGCTGACCGGGCTCGCGGGGCTTTCGGTCGGCTGCCGCAAAAGAAATTTGTTTCCGGGGCCGATTAGTGCCTCAGTCGCGCTGCCGCATGAAAGTCACCGGACTCGCCCTTGTCCCGCCGCCGACCGCCGCCGACCTGCCCAAGGTCACCCCTGAGCTCCTCGCCTCCGTCCTCGCGCGCTACTCGCGCAGCAACGAGGGCCTCGCGGCCATCCTCGCCAAGGTTGATGTCACGAACCCGGACGCCTCGATCGACCGGATCCTGAAGTTCGTCGACTACGGTCACGCCTCGATCGGCGGGCTCACCGGCGGCCTGGCCATCGCGCTCGACGGCGTCTCGATGTGGCTTGCGTACAAGATTTTTGAAATCGCGACGATGGCCGACGGCCAGGAGTCGAGCACGCGGTACATCGCGATGGACGCCACGAACCTGCCGGCGCCGGAGGAGATCGGCGTCCCGGACGACCTGGCGTCGCGCTGGCGCGACGTGATGGCGGCGGCGTTCGCGGCGTACAACGCCGAGTATCTCCGCCTCGACCTGCTGGCGACGGCCAAGCCGGAGCTGGTGCGTGTGCCGGCCGGTGCGAAACCGGCGGTCGTGACCCGCCTCCGCAAGAACTACGCCCTCGACCGGGCGCGCTATTTCGTGCCGTTCGCGACGCGCACCAACCTCGGGCTGGTCCAGTCGTCGCGCATGTGGGCGATGACGGTGAAGCACCTCGACTCGCTGCCGCAGCCCGAGGCGCGGGCGGCGGCCGGACTGATCCGGTCCGAGCTGCTGAAGATCTCGCCCCGGCTGCTGAGCCACAGCAACGCCGAGCGTTCCTATGAGGAGCAGGCCAAGCAGGAACTGGCGGCCAGCCTGAAGCTGGGCCTGGACCGGCTGTCGGCGGAGCCGCTGGACGACGAGGTCTGGGTGAAGGTGGACCGGGATACGCCGCCGTGGCTGCCCGAAACCCAGCCGATTTCCGAGGCGCTGCGCCACCGGGCGAACCGCTACGGGCACCAGGGTCTGGCGACGCGGCGGGCGCGGGTGACCTTTGCCTGGAACAACATGGCGCTGGCCGAGCTGCGCGACCTCAACCGTCACCGCACGGGCCACCGGTTTTCGCCGCTGGTGCAGGGCGGCTTCTACCTGCCGCAAGAGATCAAGCATTCGGACCATGCGGTGCTGCTGAAGGAGCAGCTGGAGTTGACGCGGACGCTGCTGCAGCGGGGTTCGCCGGCGTACCTCTATTCGCTGCTGCTGGGGGCGCAGACCCCGTTCGAGCATTCGACCCACGTGGACAAGTTCATCTACGAGGCCGAGCTCCGCACCGGCATGGGCGCGCATTTCCGGTATGCCGAGCATCTTAGCGCGGCGCTGCGGGAGTTCTTCCACCAGATGCCGGCTGCCCGGACCTGGGTGGTCGAGGGCACCGCGGAGCCGGAGTGAGACCCGGCCGACCCGTTACAATAATTGGTTTGCCGCCTCCCGGGGGCGCTGCGAATTTTCCCCCAGCACCAGCCCCCGTCCGTGGTGTTTGGCGACACCGATGGACGCGGAAAATACCCCATTTTCTATTCCACGACGTGATCGATCCGGCCGCCTGAACCCGCGCCCCAGACCATGAGCACGTTCCGCGTCATCCAGTTTAACATGCAGTTCGGCCAGATTTGGGATGAAACCTATCCCGATCGCGCGCCGATCCGCCTGGAGTCGACTTTGGAGGAGATTCGTTCCCACAACCCGGACGTCATCCTCCTGCAGGAGGTCGAGAAGGCGCTGCCGGGCGGCGTGCAGCTCAAGCCGCCGCCGAATTACATGCGGCTCCACGCGGAGCTGCCCGGCTACGACAGCTGGTTCTCGTACCCGCGCGCTGACCCGCGCGAGCTGCCGTTCGGGCTCGGCCTCGCCATCTTCTCCCGCGGTCCGCTCTACGGCCACCTGCGGATGGACCTGCCGTCGCCGCCGATCGAGTTCGAGTTCTTCGGCAAGAAGACCACGCCGACCGACCGCCTGCTGATTGGCGCGTACACCACGATCCAGGGCCGGGAGGTGAAGCTGCTCAACACGCACCTGCTCGCGTTCTTCATGCTCAACTCGAGCAGCACCGCGCATCCGTTCCAGCGCAACATGATCGCCGAGCAGCTTTCCGACTCGCACGGCCCGACCGTCCTCGCCGGTGACTTCAACGTCACGAATCACCGCAACCTCGTCGACCAGTTCGCCCAGTGCGGCTACCAGACCGTGCAGCAGACGGAGATCACCTGGCGCCGCCGGCCGTTCGTGCTCGACCACATCTTCTACAACAACCAGCTGCGGTGCGTCTCGCACCGCGTGGTGCCGACTCCCGCGTCCGACCATCATGTGATGGTGGCCGACTTCGAGTTCGTGAAGAAATAGGCCGGTTTGGCGGGGGTCGCAGCCGCAAGGCGGGCACCCTTGCTTGAAACGGCCCTAACGATTGCGACGGACCCGCTCCTTCTCGTCCTCGCGCTCCTCCTCGAGCCGGATGCGCTCGCTGACCAGCTGCTTGCGGACTTTCTCGGCCTCGTCGGCTTTCTGGTCCGCCAGGGCCTCGTCGAGCTGCTTCTTCAGGAAGATCTCCCGCTCGGCGAGCTTTCCCTGGTAGACCCGGTCGATCTCGGCCAGCCGGGCCTTCTGCTCCGGCGTCAGGGCGCGACCCGAGTCCGGGTCCGACTTGGCCAGGCGTTCCATCGCGAGTTCGTAGGCGCTCTTCATGGCCCGAAACCTAACCACGCCGGCCAACGGCTCCACAAACCGAAAAGCGCGGCCCGCCTCAACCCAGCCGGACCCCCAGGGCGAGCAGGAGCGCCACGAGGGCAAACGGAGCCCAGGCGCCGCGCCACGTTCCCTGCCAGCGCGCCTGGTACCCCGCCACCAGCGTGGCCAGCAGCAGGGTCAGGCCCACGGGCCCCAGCCACTCCCAACGAAACGACGCGGTCAGCCACATGCCCGGCAGGCCCTGCATGACGCCGATGCCGCGCTCGATGCCCCACAGCACGAGCACTGCGGCATGGTTGGCCAGCACCGTGCCGGCGCCGAAGCCGACCAGCGAGCTGAGCAGCGCCATCGCCCCGAAGACGATCACGAGCGAGGACGCCGGCACCAGCCACAGGTTCGCCAGCAGGGCGCCGGGCGTGAGGAGCTGGAAGAAGGCGACGCCCGTGACCGCCCCGACCAGCGAGGTTGAGACCCCGATCGCGACCGCGCCCACGACGCTCCGCCAGAGCCAGCGGCGGAGATGATGATGCCACCGCCAGGTGATCCGCGGCAGGTCGGCGAACAGGTCGGTCGCCTCCAGCCACCGCTCGGCCAGGGGCAGCCCCAGCAGGAGCAGCGCCAGCACGATCGCATAGCTCATCTGAAAGCTCGCGCTGAACAGGTCCAGGGGTGACAGCAGCATCACGCCCAGCGCCGCGACGGTCAGCGCCGGCAGCGGCTGCCGCGGCACCCGCAGCGCCAGCGAAACCTGGACGAAGGCCACCATCGCGAACGCCCGGATCGCCGAGGGGGCGCCGCCCGTGATGTCCACGTACAGCCAGAGCACCGCCAGTCCCGCCAGCAGCCGGGGCCAGCGTGGCAGCCGCAACAGCGCCAGCAGTGCGCCGAGGCTGCCCGCGATCACCGTGATGTGCAGCCCGCTGATCGAGAACACATGCATCGTCCCGGTCTGGCGAAACGCCGTCGCCTGGTCCGGCGCCAGCGCCTGCTGCTGGCCCAGGAGCATGGCGCGCAGGATGGCCACCAGCCGTGGACGCTTGGCCTCGACCCCGTGGCCGAGCGCCGCCGAGAGCTGGTCGAGCCGCCGGGCACACCAGTGTTCGTAACTGGACGCGGGCCGCACCTCCGCGAGTAGGCGCCCGCGGGTCAGCCGGAAGTTCGCGCCCGCCGCCGCGAGGTAGGCGTCGAACGAGGCGGCCGGGGGATCGGACGGAAGCGCGGCCAGCACGCCGCGAACGCGGATGACGCTCCCGCGCAGGGGAACGCACTCCCCGGCCGCCAGCCGCAGGGCATACTGGACGCGCTGGCCGGCCAGGTCGGCCAGGGGAGCCTCCGCGGCTTCGATCCGTCCCAGCCCCGAGGCACGCTGCGGCTCCCGCGTGCCAAGCCGGCGTTCGACAGTCAGCGTGAGCCACGCCTCGCGGGGCGGCAGCTGGGACCACTCCGTCGGACGGGCCGGCTGCTGGGCCAGTCGCGCCCAACCCGCCAGGAACATGCCGGCGACGATGCCCACCGCCCACGTTCCGGTCCAGTTTCGCCAGGCCGAAAGAACGGCTGCGCCCGTGGCCAGGGCGGCGCCGCCTAGCAGAGCAGATGGCGGCAGCGGGCCGGCCAGCCGTCCGACCGCCAGGCCGGCGATCAGCG
>CAZUQB010000109.1:0-7399 GCA_964622405.1 uncultured Opitutaceae bacterium
TCGAGACGGGCTTCCCGAGGAAATCCGGCCCGGTCAGCGCGCTCCGGCGGAAGTCGCCGTCGGTCAGGATGCCCGACAGGCGCCCGGTCTTCGGGTGCACGAGCGCGATGCAGCCGGACTTGGCCTTGGTCATCGCCAGGATCGCGTCCTGGGTCGTCACCGTGTCCGGCGCGATCGGCAGCCGGTCCGCCGTCCGCATGATGTCCCGCACGCGCAGCAGCAGGACGCGGCCGAGGTTGCCGGCCGGATGGAAGCGGGCGAAGTCGTCGCGGGTCAGGCCGCGGGCCTCGAGCAGCACCATCGCCAGCGCGTCGCCCAGCGCCAGCGCCGCCGTCGTGCTGGCCGTCGGCGCCAGCTCCAGCGGGCACGCCTCGCGGCGCACGCGGTAGACCAGGCGGAAGTCCGCGTTCCGCGCGAGGTCGGACTCCGCGTGGCTTGTGAACGCGACCAGCTTCACGCCAAAGCGCTTGAGCACCGGGATCAGCCGCAGCACCTCCTCGGTCTGGCCGCTGTTGCTGAGGAGGATCGCGAGGTCGCCCTCCGAGCACAGGCCGAGGTCGCCGTGCAGCGCCTGGGTCGCGTCGAGGAAGCAGGACGAGACGCCCGTGCTGTTGAAGGTGCCCGTGAGCTTCTCCGCGATGTGCGCCGACTTGCCGACGCCGGAGAAGATCAGCTTGTGGCCCGACCGCACCGTCGCCTCGACGGCGCGCGCCGTCGCCACGAACTCCGCGCCGAGGCTCCTCGCCGTGTCGCGCAGGGCCTCGGACTCAATCCGGATGCAGGCCCGGGCGCGGGCCAGGGCGGATTTCGGTTGGAGGGCCATTTAGGGTTTGAGTCGCAACGCTAGAGTGCGGAATTTACGGCGAACCTTTTACCGTTCAATCCCTTTCACCGTCCGCGATGCACAAACCCGTGAAAATTCCCGCCCTGCTGGCGCTGCTCGCGCTGCTGGTGCTGGCCGGGTGTGACCGGGGGGACGGCCTGACGCTCGCGGCCGAGACGGACGAGCCGCTCTACCGTCAGGGCCAGCAGCTTTCCCGGCAGGGCCGCACGCAGGAGGCGCTCAACGCCTACCTGAAGCTCATCTCGAAGCGCGACGACACCGCGCCCGAGTCCCACCTCGAGGCGGGGCTCATCCTTCTGCGCCACGTCAAGGACCCCGTCGCCGCCTACTACCACTTCCGGAAATACCTCGAGCTGCAGCCCAACTCCCGCCAGGCCGTCTATGTCCGCGGCCTGATCGAGACCGCCAAGCGCGAGTACGCCCGCACGCTGCCCGGCGCCGTGATGGAGAGCCAGGCCGAGCGGCTGGAGATGCAGGACCAGATCGACCGCCTGCTCCGCGAGAACGACCGGCTCAAGGCCGAGCTCGCCGCCCTGCACGACGGCGTCGCGAACGCCACGCCGGTCCGCTCGCGCGGCACCCTCGAGACTGCTGACAACCCGGGCGGCCCCGCCATCACCTTCCAGCCCGCCGCCCCGCTCACCGCCGACACGCCGGCCCAGCCCGCGGCAAATCCCGAGGAGGATTCCCCAATCACCTACGCGCCCGTCGAACCTCCGCCGTCCGCCCCGCCCGTGCCCGCCTCGCGCCCGGGCCTTTCTTTGGCCACCACCCGCCCGGCGCCCACCAAGCCGGGCACCCTGGCCAAGCCGACCGCCCCGGGCCGCCGCCACACCGTGGGCCGCGGCGACACGCTCTTCAGTCTCGCCCAGCGGTACTACGGCAACCGCTCCCGCTGGCGCGACATCTACGAGGCCAACCGCGACGTGCTCCCGAAGGAGGACGCGCTGCGCGTCGGGATGGAACTGAGGATCCCGTGACCGCGGCCTGAGCCCGCCCCGTGCACCGGCCCGTCGCCGGAGTCCTCCCGGTTCCTTCCTCCCTGCTCCCTTCTCCTCCGTTCGCATGCCCCGCACCTCCCAACGCACCGCGGTCTTCACCGAGTCGCTCATCCGCGAGATGTCCCGCGTCGCCGCGCGCCACGGGGCGATCAACCTCGCGCAGGGGTTCCCCGACTGGGATCCGCCCGCGGCCCTGATCCAGGCGGGCAAGGAGGCGATGGACGCGGGCCGGCACCAGTACGCCGTGACCTGGGGCTCGGCCGAGCTGCGCGCGGCGCTGGCCGCCAAGCTCACGCGGTTCGTGGGCGTGCCCGTCGAGGCCGACCGCGACCTTGTCGTCACCTGCGGCGCCACGGAGGCCATGATGGTGGCGATGATGACCGTCTGCGATCCAGGCGACCGCGTCGGGCTGTTCACGCCCTTCTACGAGAACTACAACGCCGACGCCATCCTCACCGGCGCGCAGGCGGTCCATGTGCCGCTGCACCCGCCGCACTACCATTTTGACCCCGCCGAGCTGCGGCGCGCATTCGCGAGCGGACTGAAGGCCTTCGTGCTGTGCAACCCGTCGAATCCCTGCGGCCGCGTCTTCACGCGCGAGGAGCTGCTGCAGATCGCCGCGCTGGCCGAGGAGTTCGACGTGTTCGTCCTGACCGACGAGGTCTACGAGCACATTGTCTTCCCGCCGCACCGCCACACCTACTTCGCCGCGCTGCCCGGCATGGCGTCGCGCACCCTGATGTGCTCGTCGCTCTCGAAGACCTTCTCGATCACCGGCTGGCGCCTCGGCTACGTGCACGCCGCGCCGGAGATCATCGCCCAGGCGCGGAAGGTGCATGATTTCCTGACCGTCGGTGCCGCCGCGCCGCTCCAGCACGCGGTGGTGACCGCGCTCAACTTCGGCCCCGAGTACTACGCCGAGCTCGCCGCGAAGTACGCCCAGTCGCGCGACATCCTGCTGGGCTACCTCGACCGCACCGGCCTGGGCTACACGCGGCCGGAGGGCGCCTATTTCGTCATGGTGGACATCTCGCCGTTCGGCTACGCGAGCGACATCGAGTTCTCGCACTGGATGACGAAGGAGATCGGCGTCGCCCCGGTGCCGGGCTCGAGCTTCTTCGCCCCGGGTGAGAACCGCTACGTGCGGCTCAATTTCGCCAAGAAGCCCGCGACGCTCCACGCGGCGGGCGAGCGCCTGCTCCGGCTCCGTCGCGGCTAGGACGCCAGCGCCGTCCGCAGCGCCCGCGCCTCGGCCAGCAGCTCGTGCGCCGCGGCCACCGCGTCGCCCGGGACCGGCGCCGCGGGCGCCGGGGCTGCATGGTGATCGTCGGGGTCGCCCAGGCCCGCCTGCCGGAACTTGCGCAGGCGTTCGAGGATCAGGTCGCGGATTTCCTCCGCGTTCACGACGCTGTGGAAGATGCCGGTGTGCAGCGAGTCCTCGCCGGGCTTCTCCGGATGGGCGCTGCCGCCGCCTGCGGACTGCACGCGCAGGTCGGCCAGGCCCAGCAGGCGCTGCAGGGGCCCCTGCTGCACCTCCACCTGCTGCAGGTTCGCGAAGCTCATCGTCGACTCCTGCAGCCGCATCAGCCCAGTGCGGATCCGCAGGCTCCGGTCGGTCACGATGTACCAGTGCAGCTCGTACTCGAGCCGCACCGCGGCGAAGGTCACGGGCAGCTGCGCGAGAAACAGCAGGATGCCGCCGACCTCAAACATCTCGATCGCGACCAGCGCCCAGTCGGGCGTGCGCTGGGCGAGCCGCTGCAGGTCGGCGCGGGTGACCGGCGGGCGCTGGCGGCGCGCCTTCGCCTTGGCCGACCCGGCGGGGGTGCCCTGGTCCGTTGCTGCGGCCGGGACTGGCGTCACCGCCGCCGGCGGGGGCAGGTCGCGGCTGAGTTCGACCTCGTGACGGAACCAGGCGAGGAACCCGAGCGAGAAGCAGATGCCCACGACGGCGCCGACCTGGGCCAGGAGCCAGCGGGCCACGCGCAGCCGGTAGTAGTTCTGGCCGGCGCGGAAGACCCGGACCGACTCCGGGGCGCCCGCCGGCGGCTCCGGGTCGTGCGGCACCCGCATGAACCAGAGGACGCGCTGCCGGATCCAGTCAAACATGGCCGTCCTTTCGGGCCTGCAGGGCGAGGCGCGCCTCGCGGAGCTCGCGGGCCACCTCGCGCAGCGCCGCGGCCAGCTCCGCTTCGCCGCCGGGGGCCGCGGTGCCGGACGCCGCGGGCGGATGCGCCGGGTCCTTCACGCCGCGCATCCGGGCGTACAGGAAGTCGCGCACGGCCTCGAACTCCTGGAGACCCTCGAGCGTCATCTCGGCGCCGGAGCTGCCGCTGGCCGTCTGGATCAGCACCCGCGCCAGGCCGAGCCAGCGCTCGACAAGGTTGGAGCGGAGATGGATGTCCTGGATCCGGGCGTAGTTGATGATGACCTCGCGCCGGAACAGGATGCCCCAGCTCATCGAGATGCCCTCGGCCGTGAAGCGGTACCGCATCGTGTGGTACCGGAAGTAGAGCGGCAGGACGAGGATGGGGAACAGCGGCGGGATGATCAGCGCCGACAGGAGGTAGTAGGTCCAGAGGCTCGGGTGCGGCCGCTCGATCGCGAGGATCGCGGCGTCATCGTGACGGGGGTTCACGATCTCGCATCCCGCCCGAAAACCGCGCCGGCGGCAAGCGGCAACCGGCCGGTTCCAAAGACCGGCGGGAATTCCAGCGGGCCGCGGGCCGGGCCGCCGCCTATTTCACGGCGGCGACCTCGGCGGCGATGAGCTCCCGGACGCGGGCCTTGGCGTCGGCCAGCGGGATCTCGCCCTTGTCCACCTTCGCGAGGAAGGCCTTCTGCGCGAGGTAGTCCTTGTTGGTGACGCCGGCCTTGCTCTGGAGCATGCGCCACGCCTTCCGGCGCTCGACGGCGAACAGCACCATCTGGCGCGTCACGGCGTAGCACTTCAGCTTCCCCTGTTCCTCGACCTTGATGTAGCAGCCGAAGTTCGGGACGAAGCTGCGGTGCTCCGGGTTGAAGACGCGGCGGTGGATGACGTCGTCCTGCGTGATGAACACCAGCTGGTCGTCGAGCAGCGTGAGCTTGGCCGCGTCCTCGTCCTTGACCGCCTTGAGGTGCTTGCGGAAGCGGTTCTCCGTGACGGCCCAGTGGGCGACGCCGAAGCTGTATTCCTCGCCGGTGGAGGCGTACTTGGCGCGCCACCAGTCGCGGTCGAGGCTCGGGTTGCCCTTGAGGTCGAAGGCCTCCTGCGAGGTCTCGCCGCGGCGCGGGTTGAACACGAACTCCGGCATGCCGCGCGCGTCGCGGACGAGCTTGGCCTGGTCGGCGCTCATGTTGTCGCCGACGCCGTGCTCGGGCTGGCAGGTGGTGTAGGCCTGGAAGAACGCGGTGCCGCGGTACTCGAGGCCGTCGAGGATCGCCTTGTAGAGCTTGGCGGAGTTGGCCATCGACACCTGCGCGACGAACGGCGAGCCGTGGCCGCTGGTGAAGGCCTCCGCGACGTTCTTCTTCTCGATCAGCTTGCCCTGCGACGCGACGCCGAACTGGTTCATGTCGTAGCCGCCCAGCATGGTGGACGAGTCCGAGTTCTGGCCGCCGGTGTTGGAGTACACCTGCGTGTCGAGCATCAGCATCTTCACGTTCGGGCGGTTCTGCAGGACCACCTTCGAGACGTTCTGGAAACCGATGTCGCCGAGGGCGCCGTCGCCGCCGACCACCCAGACCTTCGGCAGCTCGCGGATCTCCTGCTCGGTCATCAGCGCGTCGTCGAGGTGGGTGAGGGTGAAATAGTCCGCCTCGCTCGCGACCTTCGCCGCGCGGTCGAGCAGCGCGTCGGCCAGGCGCTCGGGCGCCACGGAGCGCCGCGCGTGCGAGACGATCAGCGACTCGGCCATCAGCCACGAGATCGTGGCGCCGTCCTGGAACAGCGAGTTCATCCAGGGATAGGGGTGCGGGTTCGACGGGGGCGTCGAGCCGTAGACCGTGTTGCAGCCGGTGCTCGCCCCCATCATCATCACGGACATGCCGTTCGCCCGGCGGCCGTCGATCGCCTGCAGCTCCTGGTGGTTGAACGCGTCCTGGCGCATCACCGCCACGAGCCCGCCGATGAGCTGGTCGTCGGTGATCGCGCCGTGCTTCGCCTCGTGGGCGGCGATGCGCTTGGCGGTGTCGGCGTCGTTCTCGCCGCCGAGCCCGACGACCACGTGGGCGTAGGTGCGGTGGAAGAGCCGGTACTCGTCCTCGCTGCGGGCCTTGAGCGCGGCCAGCTTGGCGACGCCCTCCTGCTCGAGGCGCGCGGCCTTGGCGCGGAGGCGCTCGGCCTTGCGGTGGTAGATCGGCCGCATGTAGGCCTCGGTGACGCTCGCGGCGGAGCGGAGGATGCTCTTCTCGCCGCAGCCGGCGCACGCGCCGTCGCCCGAGACGAGGGCCTCGTAGTTGCGGCGCACCATCAGGTGGTTCCGCAGCGCGGCCTCGCGCGAATTCGCCGCGTCCTGGTCGTTGTACAGGCCGAGGAACTTCTGGGGCGTGTCGGGCAGCAGGCGCGAGAAGACCTGGGCGGTCGTGAGCTCGGCGTTCAGCTCCTCGGTCTCGCGCGTCATGCGCAGCGCATCGTGGTCGCCGCACACCTGCACGCACTCGCCGCAGCCCTTGCAGAGGTCGGAGACGAAGATCGAGAACAGGCCGCCGGCGCCCGGGGTCTTGGCCTCGAGCGACCGGAAGATGGCCGGCACGTTGTTGTAGGCGAGGGGGAGCTTGGCGATGATGCCGACCAGCTGGGCCTTGCCCGCGGCGGAGACGCCGGCGAGGGCGTTCACCTCGTCGCGGATGATGTCCTTGAACGGCACGCCGCTCTTGGCCTTGACCGACTCGTTCATCTTCGCGCGGGCCCGCTGCTCCAGCCCGGCCAGCTCCGTGCCATACGCGCGCCGGTCGGCGGCGTCGGTCACGTAGTTGTTGATCGCGGTCTTGAGGACCGTCGTCACCTCCTGCGCCGTGTTGGGCAGCGCCGTGTCGGGGCAGGCCGTGATGCACTCCATGCACTGCGTGCAGTTCTCGGCGATGTACACCGGGGTCTCGCGGCGGGCGACGTACTTGGACTGCGTCGCGCCGGTGCCGGCGGCCATCACGCCGACGGAGGCCAGCGCGCCGGCCGGCTGGTGATAGCCGAGGCCGGAGCGGAATTCGGTGTCGAACTTGGCGAGCGCCTGGACCGGCGCGCGCGCGGCCTGCAGGGCGGGGGCCGGGATGCTGCCGCAGCCGGCCGAGGCGCAGCCCGCGGTCGGGATGATCGGCTGGCTCACGCTCGGCGCGAGCAGGGGGTTGCGCATGGACGAGCGGTCCGGGTCGTCCGGCCGGCCGAGCCGGATCTCCTGCACGCGCGAGAAGCCCTCGGTCATGACCGTCATGTTCGACTGCACGACCGCCTCGCCGAAGCGCGCGAACTTCTTCTCGTACTGCTTCCGGACGACCTTCTGGAACTGCTCCTCGGAGATCCCGAAGGTCTTGAGGAAGGGGGACACCCGGAAGAACGCGCCGAGGAAGGAATTGC
>CAZUQB010000110.1:0-7314 GCA_964622405.1 uncultured Opitutaceae bacterium
ACTCCACAAAAGAAATCGTCACGCGCCGCGCGGAGCGCGGCGCAAGGGACAGGTAACAGGTCGCAAGTATCAGGAAATCAGCGGGACGAGGGGGGAGGACCGCGACTTATCACCGATATCCCGCCCGCGCGTTGGTAACCTGCCAATCCGCCGCGCCTGGCCTCTGTCATCCTGAGGGCTGCCGAAGGATCCAGTGAGACTGAGCAACAGGCTTCGACCGCCTCCAATGGGATCCTTCGGCGGCCCTCAGGATGACAAGCAAGTAGAGCACCTGCACTTCCACCTGATTTCCATCTCCCATCGCCTAACTTCCAATCTTCACTTGTCCGATGGAACCCGGCGCTTTCACCCCGGTCTTTGAGCATGAAGTCACCTGTGGGCCTAGCCTGCGGGTGGCAGTTGAAGCTGGACCTGGCGGGGCTGCCCTAACCGGTGGCCCCGCCTTGGCTTTTGTGATTGGCCCCCCACTGCGCGCGAACCAAGACTTCCGCCCATGCGCGTCCTGATCGTCGACGATGAACCGGGCATCCGGAAAACCACGCGCATCGCGGTTGAAACCGCCGGGCACACCGCCGCCGAGGCCCCGAATGGACTCCGGGCGCAGAAGCTCCTCGAGGAGGAGGCGTTCGACGCGGTGTTCCTTGATGTGAAACTCGGGTCCGATGACGGTCTCGAGGTCCTCGCCAAGCTGCTCAAGATCCAGCCCGGCCTCGCCGTCGTGATGGTCACCGCCTACGCCAACATCGCGACCGCGGTCGAGGCCATGCGCCGCGGCGCCCACGACTTTGTGCCCAAGCCGTTCACGCCGGACCAGATCCGCGGCGTTCTGGCCAAGATCGAGAAGAACCGGGCGCTGGAAACCCGGGTCCGTTCCCTGGAAAGCGAACTGGCCCGCGAGTCGCCGCCTGTCGACCTCGAGTCCTCCGAGCCGGCCACGCGCCGGGCCCTGGAGATCGCGTTCAAGGCTGCCGACACGCCGGCCAGCATCCTGATTCTCGGCCCCAGTGGCACCGGCAAGAGCGTGCTGGCCCGTGAGCTCCACCGGCGCAGCCCGCAGCGCGACGCCCCTTTCGTCACCGTCAGCTGCCCGAGCCTGTCCCGTGAACTGCTCGAGTCCGAGCTGTTCGGCCACGTGAAGGGCGCCTTCACCGGCGCTGTGGCCGATTCCGCCGGCAAGGTCGCCGCTGCCGACGGTGGCACGCTGTTCCTCGACGAAATCGGCGAACTGCCCCTGGAAATCCAGCCCAAGCTGCTCCGCCTGCTGCAGGAGCGCGAATACGAGCGGGTGGGCGAGGCCCGCCCGCGCCGGGCCAACGTCCGGGTCATCGCTGCCACCAACCGTCCGCTGGCCGACGAGGTGAAGGCCGGCCGTTTCCGTGAAGATCTCTATTATCGGCTGAACGTCATCACGGTTGCCCTTCCCGGCCTGCACGAGCGTCCCGGCGATCTCGCCCGGATGGCGGAGAGCTACCGGAAGTTCTTCTCGGTCCGCCTCGGCAAGAAAGTCACGGCCTTCTCGCCGGACGTGGCGGCCGCGTTCGCCGCGTACCGCTGGCCGGGCAACCTGCGCGAGCTCCGCAACGTGATCGAGCGCGCGACGATCCTCGTGACGGGTGAGACGATCGAACTGCACGACCTGCCCGAGGAGTTCGGGGTAAAGGCCGACCCGAATGTCGCGGTCGGCGCCCGGGTGACCATCGACGCACTCGAGGCCGAGCACATCCGGCGAATCCTCGCCGTCTCCCGTAATCTGGACGACGCCGCAAAGACCCTCGGCATCGATCCCGCCACCCTCTACCGCAAGCGGCAGAAGCTCGGCCTGCTGTGAGCGGCCCGGTCGACCCCTCGAACCCGGTGACCTTTCTGCGGTCTGCCAGCCCCATCATCCCGCGCCCTGTAAAGCGGTCCTTCCCCCGCTGATCGCCCTGAGCCGTTTTCCGCCCTCATCTCTACCGGTTCCTCGTTCTCCCGTCGTGCTCCGTACCCGCCTCACCCTCGGACTCCTCCCGCTCCTCCTGCTCTTCCTGGTCGTATGCGTCTACGCGGTGCGCCTGAGCCAGGAGCTCGGGGACTCGGTGGAGGCGATTTTCGCGCGAAACTTCCGGTCCATCCGGGTGGTGCAGGACCTTCGTGATGGCGCCGCGCAGATGAGCCTGGCGCTGGGCGACGCCCGTCGCGACGACACCCAGCTCGGCCCGGCCCGGCAGCGCTTCGCCGACCAAGCCACCCGATTTCAGCGCAGCCTCAATGACGAACTGGTCGCCCAGCCCGAGCCGGAGCGCGCGGCGCTGCTGAACACTCTGGACACCCAGTTCAAGGCGTTCGTGCGGTGCGGCAACGACACCCTGCGGCTTGGGTCGATTGGCGGACTGGACCTGATGAAGGAAACCGAGACCGCAGCGTTCACGGTCAATCACACCCTCGACCAGCTGCTGGAACGCGATCATCGCGAGATCTACGGCGCGGAGGAGCGCATGAAGGCGCGCATCGACCAGTCCCTGCGCCTGATGATCGGCGCGATGGTCGTGGCCGTCCTGCTGTTCTTCTACCTCGCGTGGCGCATGACCGACGCCTTCCTGCGCCCAATCCAGGCCCTCACCACCTCGGCGGTGGCGTTGGGCGGGGGCGACCTCGACCGCGAAGTGCCGGTGACCTCGAAGGACGAACTCGGCCAGCTGGCGAAGGCGTTCAACGCCATGGCGGTCCACCTGCGCGCCTATCGCGACGCCACGCTGGCCAAGGTGCTGCGCACCCAGCGCACCATGGAGGCGACCCTGACCTCGGCGCCGGATCCGGTCTTTGTGGTGTCACGCGACGGCACACACGAGGTGCGCAACCCGGCGGCCGAGCAGCTCGCGCAGATGACCGAGTTTGCCCAAGGCTTCCCGCCCGGCGTCGCCGAACCTCTCGCGCAGGTGCTCGCGACTGGCACCCACTACCTGCCGACCGATTATGCGAAGGTGGTCACCCTCCGGGTGGCGCGGGAGGACCGGCATTATCTGCCGCGGATTTTGGCGATTGGTGACAAACTCACGGAGTTCACGGGTGCCGCGATCATCCTCCAGGACGTGACGAAGTTCCGCCTGCTCGACGACGCGAAGACGAATCTGGTCGGAACCGTCAGCCACGAGCTCAAGTCGCCGCTGACCAGCCTGCGCATGGCGGTGTACCTACTGCTGGAGCAGAAAATCATCGGCCTCACGCCGACGCAGCAGGAACTGCTCGAGACTGCGCGCGACGACGCCGACCGGCTACTGCGCATTTTGGACAACCTGCTCGACCTCGCCCGGCTCGAGGCGGGAGCGTCATCGCTCGACCGCTCTGCGGTCGGCATCGCCGGCTTGGTGGACGAGATTGCGGCCGAGGCGCGAACACTCGTCGAGTCGGCGGGCCTATCGCTTGTGCTGGAGGTTGATCCGGCGGTCGCGACCGAAAGCGTGACGGTAGACCGTGCCCGCGTGAGACACGTGTTCATCAACCTCCTGACCAACGCCGTGAAGTTCTCCCCGGCCGGTGGAAAAGTGACGCTGGGCGCCTCGTCCGCGCCGCTGGGTTTTGTGAAGTTTTGGGTGCGGGACCAGGGTCCGGGAATCCCAGCGGAGGTGTTGCCGCACGTGTTTGACCGATTCTATCGCGCTCCTGGCCAGAGCCAGACGGGCGCCGGCCTGGGTCTCGCGATCGCCCGCGAGATCGTTGTGGCCCACGGTGGCAGCATCACGTGCAGCAGCGAACCAGGCCAGGGCGCCACCTTCCAATTTCTGCTTCCGCGATGAGTCACCCTTCCAATGCGAGCCTGCGCCGGGCGGTACCGGCCGATGCCGCGACGGCGCTGTCGTGGTCGCCGGACTTGGAGAGCCTGAAGCGCTGGGCTGGTCCCAATGCGGTTTGGCCGGACAATCCGGATAAGTTCTGGGCCGATCTCACCCGCGGAGATTTCGTGAGCTTTGCGCTCGAGTCGGCGGCCGATGGCCTCGTCGGCTTCGGCCAGCTTAAGTTGCGCGAACCGGCCTTCGCGCACCTCGCCCGCATTGTGGTGGACCCGCGTCAACGGGGCAAAGGCTACGGTCGAACCCTCTGCATGGCGCTGATGCAGGAGGCACCCTCGCTATTCCCCATCGACGGCTATTCCCTCTTCGTGTTTCGCGACAATCCCGTGGCGATCGCGCTCTATGAATCACTCGGGTTTTCCGTTCAGGGCGGGCATTCGCAGTTTCCCAATATTGTGCTGATGGCGGCTCCGCTGAGGCGGAGCTAGTGTTGGTAGCTAGAAGCTTGGAGTTGGGAGCTAGAATGCCGGCGCTGCACCCATGGTACTAGCTACCACTACTGTCTCCCATCAGTCCCCGATGCGTTGGACATCTCGGCGGAGTTCGCCAGCTTGAGTGCATGAGCGTGAAGGTTGTCCGGCTGGGAACTCCGCGTGGTGCGGGCGAGGGGCTAAGGATTGGCACCGTGCGGCGGCCGCCGCGGGGCGTGCCGAAGTCCGAGTTCGCCTCGCAGGACTGGTATGACGTCTGGTTCCCAAACCTGGCGCCGAGCGATGCGACGGTGAAACTGGGGCTGGCAGCGAAGACGCCGGACGCCTGGTCGAAGTTTGTCCGGAAGTACCGTGCGGAAATGGCGGCGCCGACGGCGAAGCACGATCTCGCGTTGTTGGCGGCGTTGTCGCGGTCGGCGAGTTTCTCGGTGGGCTGCTACTGCGAGGATCCCAACCGCTGTCATCGTTCAATCCTGCGGGAACTGCTGATCGAGGCCGGAGCCAAGGTGGACTGATCCGCATCGGCAGGTGACGCTTGCGGCCGGCTGGAACCTAGCCAGCTTGGCGGCACCCCATGCAAAAGATCACTCCCTGCCTTTGGTTCGATGGCGACGCCGAGAAGGCGGCCAAGTTCTATGTCTCGCTGGTTCCCGGCTCCCGCATCAACCGGATCTTCCGGACACCCACCGACACCCCGCACTCCAAGGCCGGCGACGTCCTGACGGTGGAATTCACTCTCGGCAAAATGGAGTTTCTCGCTCTCAACGGCGGGCCGGAGTTCAAGTTCAACCCGGCGGTGTCATTCCAGATCCACTGCAAGGACCAGGCCGAGGTCGATCGAATCTGGGGGAAGATCAAGCGGAACGGCGGCAAGGAAATGGCCTGCGCCTGGATTCAGGACCGCTGGGGACTGGCGTGGCAGATTGTGCCGGTCCGCCTCGAGCAGCTGCTCAAGGACCGCAATCGCGCCAAGGCGAAGCGCGTGATGGAAGCGATGATGACAATGATCAAGATCGACGTCGCCGCGCTGGAAAAGGCGGCGGGCCGCGCTGGGCGCGGAGGGGCGAAGTAACAGGGCGCAAGTAGCAGGTCCGGACGACCTCCGGCTGTGTCACTCAATACGTGACACGGCGTAAGCCAGAACTGCGACGGGATCGGGTACCGCTTAAGGTGCGCGGTGGTCTCCTGCACTTTGTGCCTTCGAATGGTCGGCCAGCGACGCCTGGATTAATCGATTTGGCGTATTTTGAGCCAGGCAATAGGCGGTATGGCGATCTGGTGCGTCTAGTTTCAAAGCACCACGTCTATGGTCTCCTCCTTTGCCAAACTTGCGGCACCGGGCCGGATCGATCCGCTCGTTGACAGTAACAACCTAGGACGCATCCTAGTTCGCAGAGACTTTAATACCGCAACGCCCGTAGGCGGGCAAAAACCACCCACTACCGCAAGGTAGTGGGTCTTTCTTTTCCATCATGAAAATCGCACTGCTGATTGATGGAGGTTTCTTCTCAAAGGCCGTCGGTTCGGCATTGGGAGTCCGCTGGCCTCTGGCCGACGTGATCTATCGAAATGCCCTCGCGCTAAAGGAGCCGGACGAGGAGCTGCTGCGGATCTTCTACTATGACTCTCGCCCGTACAAGGGCCGGCAAACACATCCGGTCACCCAGCAGGTGATCGATTACGCGCAAGTTCCCGCAGCTCACGCTCGTGAGCAGTTTCTGTCGGACTTGGGTAAACTCGACTATGTGGCATTGCGATGTGGCGAGGCTAGGGCCCGCGGTTGGGCGCTGACCGAGACCTACGTGCGGAGCCTTGCAGGCAGCGGCCCGCGGACCCCTGGCGCGGGTGACTACGAAATCCGCTTTGAACAGAAGGGCGTCGACATGAGGCTGGGCATCGATGTCGCAACGCTCTCACTGAACCGATACGCCGACCGAATCCTAATCGCCTCCAACGACACCGACCTGATTCCAGCGTTCAAACTGGCCAGGCGCCATGGAGTGCAAGTGATAGTGCCTCAAGTCGGATCGTACACCCCGCATCCACAACTCGTGGAAGACTCGGATTTCACCCGAGTTCGCACGCCGGTTCCTTAGCCAATCTGGTGTGCCCCAAGTCCTATCTGCGCCAGACGACCCCTCACTTCTTTCGCTGGATGATTTGCGGGGCGGCTTCCATCTGGCCGCGGGTGACGCCGAGCTGATTGATGAGCTTGAGCTCGCGCCAGAGTTCGCCGCCGGTGATTTCGCCGCGAAGGAGGCGTTGGTACTGGGTGAGGGTCCGCGTCACCTCGGCTGGGTCCTCGTTGACGAACTCCACGCGGAAGTGGCGGGCGCCCAGTTCCATCAGGCGAGCCACGTACTCGGCGCCAGTCTGGGCCCGGTTGTTGAAGACCGTGTTGCGGCAGCCGGCGTCGGCGCGCAACGGCAGCTCGGCGCCCACGCGGTCGCGCAGGGCGACACGGTGCTTTTCGCACGGCCGGCCGCAGTCGTGGTAGTCCTTGCCGGTCGAGAGAAACGCGCAGAACACGCAGTGCTCCATGTGAAACATCGGCATGTGCTGGTGGATCGTCAGGTCGAACCACTCCGCCGGAGCCGCCTGCAGCAGCGCATCGAGCTGCGAGATGTTCAGGTCGTAGCTCGCGGTCACGCGCTCCAGTCCGTGCTCCCGGAGAAAATAGTCGGCCGTGAGCTGGTTCGCGACATTCAGCGAGAAATCGCCGCGCTTCCGGTCGCCGGCGAAAAACGAGAGGTGGTCGTAGTTGCGGACCAGGTAGCCGTCAGCCTCGCAGGATCGCACCTGCTGCAGGATCCACTCCTCACCCGGCTTGAAGATACGCGGGGCGGCGACCCAGATCGACGACGACGCCGGCGTCGTCGTCGATGGGAGTTGGGAGTTGGGAGTTGGAAGATGGAAAGTCGAGGTCTCGAGAATAGTGGCCTGGAGTTCACGAAACCGGACGACGGTGTCGCGGTAGTGTTTGGGGTTCTCGAACTCGCAGTAGATCGTCCGGGCGCCGGCCGACCAGGCGGCTTCGAGCTGCTCGGGCAGGCGGA
>CAZUQB010000111.1:0-4184 GCA_964622405.1 uncultured Opitutaceae bacterium
GGCCCCGAGGGCGAGGCCGGCCTTGAGGAATTCACGGCGGGTGTTCATGGCGAATCAGTGAACCAACCCCGGTCAGGCGACGGGCGCAGCCACCCTAGCGCATCGGCGTCCCGCGAGCGCCGCATCCGTTGCGATCCTTTCGCCACCCATTGCTCCCGCCCCGCCCAGCTCCCGGACCCCAACTCCTCGCCGCCCACTCCTGAATCGCCCTACCCTCCCAGCAGCCCCGGATCCCGGACTTCACCGCCTCCCGGGCAGCCGCCTGACCCGGGTCCTTCCCAGGTCTCCGCCATCGGCGTCCACCTTGCCTCCGCTCCTCAGCCAAGCCCTCGTCCGCTCCGGCCCCTCTCTCCCGTCCCACTCCACGGCCGGCCCCCGTGTCACTCAATACGTGACGCGGCCGAGGGCCGGCGCGAGCCGGATGCGGTGAACGAGCGGCGCCCCTCGTGTTCATGGCGGGCGGCGACCCAGGCCACGAGGCGCAGGACGCGCTCGGCGTCCGGCATGGCCGAGCGGGCCTTGAGATAGTCGTGCACCCGCTGGCGTGGCACGCCGAGATAGCGGCCAAGCTCGGCTTTCGTGCCATGGCGAATCAGCAGCCGGTCAACCTCAGCGGCCAAGGCGTTCCAGAGGGGCGTGTAGATTCCCGGCCGCAGGGTCTGGTCGTAGCGGCGCCAGCGGTTTCGGGACCGCCAGTCCTGCCGAATCGACCGGCTCGCCTCGCGGGCGAGCAATTCGGCAATCTCGATGGCCGGCCGCAGGCTCGGGTGAAAGTAGGGATTGTGCATGCCCCATTGTCACTCATTGGGTGACAACCGCCTAGCTGAACCTTGGGCGAGGTCCGGGTCACTCAATGCATGACTCCCACCCGACCGGCCTTCGAGCAGGGGGCGTGTCACTCAATACGTGACACGAGCCGGGAGGAGGTTGGCGGGAAAGCGGGATGCAGGGCGAAGGCGACGATGGGTGAATTTCTGGAGCGCGGAGACCGGGGGCGAGAATGAGGTGTGGGGCGAGGTCCGGCTTCAGGGGTGGGATCGGATAAGGGAAGCGGGCCTCCGCGGGCGCGAGGAAACGGGTGCCGAGATGCAGACCGGGGCGAACGCTGGCGCGGGCGAATCGGGGCGGGGTTGGGAACCACAAATGCGGCGACCGTCGCTTTTGCCTGTGCCCGGGTCGATGGGGGCGCCAAGATGTCGCCCGATGAAGGCCCGCCCCCTCCCTGCCCCGTTGCCCGCGGCTGAGCCGACGGGTGTGCTCGAACTCGCGACCGACCAGCTGGTCTGGCGGTTCCGCTGGCAAGAGGGCACGCCCGCCGGCTTCGCCTGGGAGAACCGGCTCACCAGGCGCGGCACGGTCGCGGACGGCGCCGCCACGCTGGCACTCGTGTTCTCCGGCGCGCTTGACCGCGTGGCGGAGCCGTTCTCCCGGGTGGACGATTTTGCGGTCGTCGGCCTGCGGACCCGCGGCACCACCGCCGCCGTGATCGCGTTGCGCAGCCGCGGAACCGGCCATGAGGTGCGGCTGCACCTGGAGCTCGACGGCCCGACCCGGCGCAAGTGGATCGAGTTCGAGAACCGTGGCGACCGCGAGCTCCTCCTCCTCGACATCGAGCTCGAGGATTTCCCGTACGCCGGGGCCCTCACGGACGGCGGCGCGGGCCAGCCGCTGTTCCTCGACGGCGAGGCCTTTGCCGCGATCGAGCACCCGTCGGGCGAAAACCTCGGCGACCAGGGCCGGGTGAAACTGCTCCACCACCCGGGACGGCGGCTCGCGCCTGGCGCAAAGATCCGCAGCCAGGTCGCGCTGCTGAGTGTCGCGCCTGCCGGGGCCGCGCGGGAGCATTTCCTGTCTTACCTTGAGGCCCGGTCCCTTCCGCGGCCGGGCATGATCGGCATCTACACGCCGTTCGGGATCAACAACCAGTGGGGCGCCTGCCCCACGCTCGACGACGAGCAGGCGCTCGAGGTGCTCGGCCACCTGGCGGAGTTGAAGCGGAAGGGCGTGACCTTCGACTACTTCACGCTCGACACCGGCTGGGTGGACGCCGCGTCGGACCTGACGCGGTTCAAGCCCACGGCGTTTCCGCATGGTCCCGACGCCGTGATCCGCCAGGTGCGCGCGCTGCATCTGAAGTTTGGCCTGTGGTTCGCGACGAGCTGGGGCCTGCAGTCGTGCTGGGACTATCCCCCGGCGTTCGCCGACGGCCAACCTCCCACGCAGCTTTACCGCGAAGGGTACCCGCTCGGCGCCGACGGGCTCACGTTCTGCATGGGTGAGCGGCGCTACCAGGACATCCTCGCGCGGGGCGTGCTGCACCACGTGCGGAAAAACGGCGTGCGCTTCCTCAAGTTCGACGGCGGCTCGTACGCGTGCGATCACGCCGGCCACGGCCACCTGCCCGGGAAATACTCGACCGAGGCGATGCACGAGTGGCTGATCGGCCTCGCCCGCCGGGCCCGGGCCATCGCGCCGGACGTGTTCATCATGTGGTACTGGGGCCTGCGCTCGCCGTTCTGGGCGCTGCACGGCGACGCGATCTTCGAGTCGGGCCTGTTCATGGAGGGCTCCGGCACCAGCTCGACGCCCACGCTGTACTACCGCGATTCCGTCACACTCGCGCAGGACCAGAATGCCTATCACGCCCGGAACATCCCGCCGCGCCTGAAGGACAGCCTCGGGGTCTGGCTGTCCGACACGCGCTGGGGCAATTTCATGGGTGGCGAGCGCTGGCGCGAGAGCCTCGTGATGGACCTCGGGCGCGGCAGCCGGCTCTTCCCCAACCTCTGGGGCAACCTGCGCCATTTGACCGAGGTAGACGTGAAATTCCTGGCGTGGCTCACCCGCTACGCCCGCGACCACGCGGAACTGTTCCATCAGCGCCGGTCCGTCGGCGGCGACCCGTTCCGCAACGAGGCTTACGGCTACGCGCACGGTCGCGGCGCGCGGGCCGCTGTCTTCCTGCACAACGCGCATTTTGCCGCGCGGGCCGTCACGCTCCGCCTCGACGACAGCCTCGGACTCGCGCCGGACCCGGCGGCCGAATATCACGTGACCGCCCTGTTCCCCGACCGCGCCGAGTTGCGCCCGGGCCGACGGCGCGAGTGGCGGGCCGGTGACACGGTCGAAGTGTGGCTGCGCCCGTTCGAGACCCTGATGCTCGAGGTGACCCCGGCCAGCGCGCGGGCGAAGCGCCTGCCGCCGCGCGCCAACGTCGCGGCGAAATTTTCCCCGCTCGGCCTGCCGCTGGCCCTGCAGGCCGTCGCCGCCGACGCGCGCCTGGACGTCCGGTTCGTCGACGCCGCGCAGTTCGAGGCGAAGGGCCTCACCCGCAAGACCAGCACCTATGCCGCGACGCTGCCGGCGCTCGCGGGCGACCAGCCCATCCTGGCGGTCGTGATCCGGCTCCGGCGCGGTGACGCCGAATGGAAGTACGCCCCGACCGTGGTGCAGATCGTGCAGGTGCTGGCGAGCGTGGACGGCGAGAAGGTCCAGCTGATCCCGGTGCCGGACGGCCGGCAGCACGGCAACACCCAGTCCTTCGGCTGCTCCTGGCTCGTCTACAAGGTGCGCCTCAATCGCGCCTGGTCGGGCGCGGCGCTGAAGTTTGCCGTGCACGCCAATCTCCCGCCCGACGTGGAAGCCGTGGTCGAATCCTGGGTGGTCCGGCGCTGGTGGCAGGAAAACCACCGGCCGACCGCCGACGGCTACAACACCTACGCGCCGTCGTGACGGGCCCGGCCTCGGCGAGGCCGGGCGGTTGAAAGCCGACGGTTGAAAGTTGAAGGGCGAGCCATGCCGGACCGTCACTGCAACGATCAGACTCCCACGGACCCACGTTGCCTGGCTTTCAACTGACGGCCATCAACCTTCAACTGCGGCCGCGCCCAGCGGCCGCCCTTACGCCGAGTGCGCCGGTGGGCCCGACACGCCGCTGATCACCCGGGCGCCGCGCCGGTACGTGAAGTACGAGTAAGTCCACTGGAGCAGGACCGAGAGCTTGTTCCGGAAGCCGATCAGGAACAGCAGGTGCACGCCCAGCCAGGCGAGCCACGCCGGGTAGCCGCCGAAGTGTAGGCGGCCGATCTCGGCGACGGCGGACGACCGCCCGATCGTCGCCATGTTGCCCTTGTCCCGGTAGGCGAAAGCCTCGCGTCCGGCCGGGGCGAATCGCTCGCCCTGCA
>CAZUQB010000111.1:4284-7238 GCA_964622405.1 uncultured Opitutaceae bacterium
ATGTTGTCGGCCCGCAGCTCCTGGCCGCCGGCGACCACGCGGCCCTCGGTGATCGACTCGACCCGCGTGGCGGTGCGCACCTCGACCCCGAGACGCTCGAGCTGGCGCTGGGCACTGGCCGAGAGATCCGGCGGGTACGCGGCCAGCACGCGCGGGCTGCCCTCGAGGAGGATGACGCGCGCCTTCGACGGGTCGATATGGTCGAAGTCGCGGTTCAGGACCGTGCGGGTGAGCTCGGCGAACGTGCCGGCGAGCTCGACGCCGGTGGGCCCGCCGCCGATCACGACGATCGTCATGGCGGCCTCGCGCTTCACCGGGTCGGGCTCGGTCTCGGCGCGCTCGAAGGACAGGAGGATGCGACGCCGGATCGCGAGCGCGTCATCGAGGGTCTTGAGCCCCGGGGCGAATTGCTCCCACTCCGGATGGCCGAAGTAGCTGGTGCGGCCGCCGGCGGCGACGACGAGATAGTCGTAGGTCAGCTCGCCGCGGGCGTGCACGACCCGGCGGCCGGCCAGGTCGAGGGCGGTGACCTCGGCCATGATGACCGAGAGATTGGGCCGCTCGCCGAAGAGCGCGCGGATCGGCTGGGCGATGTCGACCGCGGAGAGCCCGGCGGTGGCGACCTGGTAGAGGAGCGGCTGAAACAGGTGGTGGTTCTGCCGATCGACGACCGTGATCCGCGCGAGGTGCGCCGGAAAATGCTGGCAGAACGACAGCCCGCCGAAACCGGCGCCGATCACGACGATATGGGGCAGTTCAGCAGGCGGAGCGGAGGACATGCGGGCAATCTGGAAAGGTCGGCGAAAATTGCAACGGACCCCGGGTCCGCGCCCCGGGCGGGCGGCGGGGTCGAAATTTGCTGTTCACCCCGGGCTGAAGGACGCTACTCATTCCGCCCTGCGCATGAACGCCCCGGTTGAAATCCAGCTGATCGGCACGGAGGTCGCCATCCGATGGGATGACGGCGTCGAAACCTATTACCACCCCGAGAAACTCCGGGCCGCATCGCCTAGCGCGGAGACCCAGGGGGAGCGCGACATCTTCGGCCACCAGTATGGCGGCGACGGCCCGAAAACCTTCCCCGGCGTCGAGGTCGTCGGCTGGGCCAAGGTCGGCAATTACGCGATCCGCTTCGATTTCAGCGACGGCCACCGCACCGGCCTCTACACCTACGACTACCTGCGCAAGCTTGGCGCCGCCTGAGCCCTTTCCCATGAGCACCTACGTCTTCCCCGCCCGCACGACGACCGCCGAGATCGAGCTTGGCACGACGCTGCAGCCGAAATTCGGGCCCGACGGCCTGATCCCCTGCATCGCGCAGGACGTCCATTCCGGCGAGGTGCTGATGTTCGCGTTCATGAACGCCGAGTCGCTCGCGCACACCCTCGCAACGCGGAAGGCCACCTATTGGAGCCGCTCGCGGAACAAGCTCTGGGTGAAGGGCGAGGAATCCGGCAACGTCCAGCACGTGAAGGAAGTCCGGACGGACTGCGACCAGGACGTGCTGCTGATCAAGGTCGAGCAGACCGGCTCGGCCAACGCGGCCTGTCACAACGGCTACAAGTCCTGTTTCTACCGCCGCCTCTCCGACCTCGCGGATCCGGCGCTCAAGCTGCAGTTCACCGCCGAGCGCCTGTTCGACCCCGCCACCGTCTACAAGAAGAAGACCTGAGCTGGGATTGGGAGTTGAAGGGCGGCGGTTGAAAGTTGAGGGCGCAGCCGGTGATCGCCGACGATCTCCGGCCTTCAACCTTCAACTTTCAACTCCCAGTTCCCCTCCCCAGCCTACGGCACCTCGTAGACTTCGACGAGCGCCACGCCGCTGGTGCCATTCGCGCCGGTCACGTGGAGGCTGTAGATACCCGGGTTGAGCGTCACGAGCAGCGCCGAATCCGCGCTGCCGCCCGGCAGCGGGAAGCCGCCGACCTGCTGGGCCGTCGCGGCGATCTCCGCGGCGTTGGTGGTGCTGTCCCACCCTTGGTTGGTCGCCAGCGCCGTCTGGCCGCTGAGCAGCGTGAGCACGGGACGCGCCAGGGGATTCTCGACGCCGAAGGAAGCCAGGGTCGGGCCGACGGCACGGACCAGCACGCGCCGCGGGGCGTCGCCGCCGATGACCAGCCCGGGAATCAGCACGTCGGCCCCGGTGCCGACGTTGGCGCGGGTGGACATGTTGATGATCCGGCTGGCGTTCGCCCCGACCTCGTAGACCTCGACCAGCGCCACGCCGCTCGCGCCGGTGTCGCTCGTCACATTGGCCGAGTAGATCCCCGGCGGGAGCGTCAGCAGCAGGGCGGAGTCCGCGCTGCCCGCCTTCAGGGCAAAGGCGCCGACCTGGCGGGCGGCGGCGGCGAGGGCGGTGGGATCGGGCGCGTTCTGCCAGCCGCGATTGGTCGCGATGAGCTGGCTGGTGGCGTTGTTGTACACCTTGAGCGTGGGAGCCGCGAGCGGCTCGGCCACCTGGTAGTCCGCGAGGGTCGGCCCGACCCCGCGGATGAGCATCGTCTTGGGCTCGTGGCCATCGACGACAAAGCCCGCGATGAGTGCGCCGCTGCCGGCGCTGACCCGGGCGCGCGTCGCGTTGTTCACGAAGCGGGAGGTGCCCACCTGCCAGATCGCGCCGGCATTGCCCACGGCCACCACCTGGTCTCCGCCGGTGGCGATGTACCACATCATGCCCGAGGCCGCGAAATCCTCGATGGACCAGTTCACGCCGTCGTCGGAGGTCGCGATTTTCCCGCCAAAGGTCGCGCCCACGAACCTGCTGCCGATCACGGTGAGGGCCGACGGCGGGCCCGCCGCCTCGAGCGGCCGGCCCGGCACGTGAGTCCAGGCCAGACCGTCGGGCGAGGTCCAGATGTCGCCGATCACGCCCGCGACGACGTAGCGACCGCTTCGTCCTCCGATCGCAAAGGCCGACAGTTCGAAGCTGCCGGTGATCGTCCAGTTGACGCCGT
>CAZUQB010000112.1:0-7226 GCA_964622405.1 uncultured Opitutaceae bacterium
CCATGCCCCCTCCCTGTCCGTATCTTCCGCCGGCGCGGCCGGGACTCGACTGGCGGTCGCTGCACCGCTTTCGCGAGGCGGACCGGGGCGCCGAGTTCTACCTCGCCTGCCTCGAGTACGGGCAGGCGCTCTGGACGCGGGGCTTCGCGGCGCGGTCGCTGCTCTGCCTCGATCGCGCCTTCGGCGCCGACCTGCGGGGAGACGAACCGGTCCTGCGCGACTGGCCACTGCCGTACGCCGCGATGGCCTGGCTCATCACGCACACGCCGCCCGGGGTGTTTCTCGGCAACCCACGCGTCCATTTCCAGCACTACGCCGACCGCCTGGCGGCGCCGCGCCGCGACCAGCGCCGCTGGCGGGCGTGGGCGTGCTGGGCGCTGGCGCGCGCGGTGCGCCCCGACCTGCCGGGCGACCCGCGCCACCGGGTCGAGGAGCCGACCGAGGCCGTCATCGCGGACCAGCTCACGGCCCACGGCTGGCCGGGCGAGGCCGAGCTCTGGGGCGCCGAGCTGGCCCGCGTGCGGGCCGGCGCCTGACCGCCGCGAATCAATATTCAGAAACCGGCGCCACTCCGCTCTTGAGCGTCCTGCCGCCCGGGCCCTGAATGGGGCCTCGGTTTTCCCCGGGCCGCGTCCGTGCGCGGCCTCCCTGACCGGCGCAGTTATCCCCACTCGACCCGACCAGCCATGAAGCTGTCCCAACGCATTGCGCTCATTGTCGGCGGCGGCAGCGGCCTCGGCCGCGCGGCGGCCCTCGCCTGCGCCCGCGAGGGGGCCAAGGTCGCCGTGGCTGATCTCAACCTCGCGGCCGCGCGGGAAACGCTGGCCCTCGCGGCCCCGGCCGCCGGGATCGCCCTGGAACTCGATGTCGCCCAGGCGGCCGCCGTCTCCGCCGGCGTGCGCCGGGTGGTCGAGGAATTCGGCCGGCTCGACATCCTCGTCAACTGCGCGGCCATCTGCCTCGTCGATCCGCTCCTCGAGCTCACCCCGGAACGGTTCGACCGCGTGTTCGCGGTCAACACCCGCGGTGCGTTCCTGGCGATGCAGGCCGCCGCGCAGGTCATGCTGCCCAACCGTTTCGGCCGCATCATCACCATCTCGACGCCGGCCTCCAAGCTCAGCGTGCCGCTCTTCGCCACCTACGGCGCCAGCAAGGCCGCGGTCGACAGCCTCACCAAGTCGGCCGCCATCGCGTGGGCCCCGCACGGCATCACGGTCAACACGATCGCGCCCGGCCGCATGACCGGCGGCATGGTCGACGCGCTCGACCGCGACCTGGCGCGGGTGACGGGGCAGGACCTCGACAGCCTGGTCGCCGCGCGCACCAAGTCCCTGCCGATGGGCCGGCGGGTCGACCCGGCCGAGGTCGCGCAGGCCGTGGTCTGGCTGGCCAGCGACGAGGCCGCGTACGTGACCGGCGAGCGGTTCAATTTCACCGGCGGCCAGGAACTGCAATGAGCGCCGACCTCCCGGAAATCCGCCGGCGGGCCCACACCCTGCGCCGCCATGTGCTGCGCATGGCTGAGATCGTGGGGCAGGGCTACGTCGGCCAGGGGCTCGGCATCGCGGACCTGATGGCGACGATGTACTTCTCCGAGCTGCGCTTCGATCCGCGGCAGCCCGCGGCGCCGGACCGCGACCGTTTCGTGCTGTCGATCGGCCACTACGCGATCGGGCTCTACGCCGCGCTCGCGGAGGCGGGCGTGATTCCGCTGGAGGAACTCGACACCTACGGCGCCGACGGCTCGCGGCTGGAGATGTCCGCGCCGGAGACCACGCCCGGCGTCGAGCTGACCGGCGGCTCGCTCGGCCACGGCCTGACCCAGGCCGTCGGCATGGCGCTGGGCCTGCGGCTGGCGGGGCGCGGCGCGCGGGTGTTCAACCTGCTTTCCGACGGCGAGTGCCAGGAGGGCTCGACCTGGGAGGCCGCGATGGCCGGCGCCCACCATCGGCTGGAGAACCTCTACGCCTTCATCGACTGCAACCGCCAGCAGGCCGACGGCCCGCCGGCCAAGGTCATGGGCATCGAGCCGCTCCACGAGAAGTGGGCGGCCTTCGGCTGGGACACGCAGCGCGTCGACGGCAACGATCCCGCGGCGATCCTCGCCGCGCTCGCCGCCGCCCGCACCCGGCCGGGCCGGCCGCACGCCATCGTGCTCGACACCCTGATGGGGCGGGGCGTCCCGCTCTTTGAGCAGCGCGAGAAGAACCACTTCATCCGGGTCGCGCCCGAGGACTGGGCCGTTGCCCGCCGCCAGCTGGAGGAGGCCGTGCCATGAGCGCCCCGCGCGGCGTCACCGGCAGCATCCTCACCTCGGCGACCGACGGCGCGGCCGTGACGGCCAACGCCCCGTTCGGGCACGCCCTGGTGCGCGCGGCCGAGCGTGACCCGCGGATCGTGGGGCTGACGGCCGACCTCGGGAAATACACCGACATCCACGTCTTCGCCGAGAAGTTCCCGGAGCGGTTCTTCCAGATGGGCATGGCCGAGCAGAGCCTGGTCGGCTGCGCGTGCGGCCTGGCGCGCACCGGCTACGTGCCGTTCGCCACGACCTATGCCGTGTTCGCCACCCGGCGCGCCTACGACTTCATCGCCATCGGGGCCGCCCTCGGCCGGGCCAACGTCAAGATCGTTGCGGGCCTGCCCGGTCTCACCACCGGCTACGGCGGCACCCACCAGGGCATCGAGGATCTGGCGCTGATGCGCTCGATCCCGAATCTCACGGTGATCGATCCCTGCGACGCCACCGAGATTGCGCAGGCCACCCAGGCCGTCGCCGACTACGACGGCCCGGTCTATCTCCGCCTGCTGCGGGGCCAGGTGCCCGTCGTGCTCGACCCGGCGACCCACCGCTTCGAGATTGGCCGGGCGGCGCTGCTGCGCGACGGGCTCGACGTCGCGATTGTCAGCACCGGCCTGATGACGGGCCGCGCCCTCGAGGCCGCGGCGACCCTGGCGGCCGAGGGCGTCCGGGCCGCGGTGCTGCACGTGGCGACGATCGCCCCCTTCGACCGGGAGCGCGTGGCCGCGCTGCTGGCCCGCGTGCCGCGGGTCGTGACCGCGGAGAACCATGTCGTGACCGGCGGCCTGGGCAGCGCTGTCGCCGACCTCGCGGTGGAGGCGGGCCTGGCGGTGAAACTCCACAAGATCGGCATCCCCGACTGTTTCTGCGCGAGCGGCTCGATCCCGTACCTCGTGCAACGCTACCGGCTGGGCGCCGCCGACGTGGCCGCCGCCGCGCGCAGACTGCTTCGCTGAACCTCTTCCCATGCGCATCACCCACCTCGAGACCATCACCGTCAGCGCCGGCTGGAAAAACTGGCTGTTCGTCCGGGTGCACACCGATTCCGGCTTGGTCGGCCTCGGTGAGGGCACGCTGAACGGCTTCATCCGGACCACGGAGGCCGCCGTGCGCGAGCTGGAGCACCTCGCGGTGGGGCAGGACCCGGCGCACATCACGCGCCTCGCCAAGCGCCTGCTCGACAGCGTTTCCCTGGACGGCGGCCACATCCACCGCACCGCGATCGCGGCGATCGAGGTCGCGTGCTGGGACCTGCTGGGGCAGTCGCTGGGCGTGCCGGTCTGGCAGCTGCTCGGCGGCCGCATGCGCGACTCGGTCCTCGGGTACGCCAACGGCTGGTACCGCACCGAGCGCACTCCGGAGCACTTCGTGGCGGCCGCGGCCGCCGTCGTGGCGAAGGGCTTCCACGCGCTGAAGCTCGATCCGTTCGGCACGGCCCAGGGCTTCATCGACGACGCCGAGCTCCAGCTCGCCTACGACATCCTCGCCGCGCTGCGCGCCAAGTACCCGGCGCTGCGGATCCTGATCGACGTGCACGGGCGGTTCACCGAGGCCGACGCGCTGCGCGCCGCGCGCAAGCTCGCGCCGCTGGACCTCTACTGGTGGGAGGAGCCGACCACGCGCGAGCGCGAGCAGCCGGTCAACGCCGTCGCCCTCCAGTGCCCGATCCGGGTCGCGACCGGCGAGATGTACGACACCGTCGGCCAGTTCTACACCCTGGCCGTCGGCGGGGGCGTCAACATCTTCCAGCCCGAGCCCATGTCGCTCGGCGGCTTCGGCCCGACGCTCGCCGTCGCCGGCCTCGCCCAGGCCCACGGCAGCTACATCGCGCCCCACCAGAGCGGCGGCCCCGTCGCCACCGCGGTCTGCCTCCAGCTCGCCGCCTGCGTGCCCAATTTCCTCATCCAGGAGCTGTTCGACCCGTTCAACGACCCGTGGACGCGGGACCTTGTGACGTGGACCCCGACGATTGATCCCGCCAACGGCCACCTGTCGCTGCCGACCGGACCCGGTCTCGGCGTCGCGCTCAACCTCGACGTGGCCCGCGAGCATCCGTACGACCCCAAGGCCTACCTCAACGTGTTTGCCGAGGGGTGGGAGAAACGGCTCGGCCGCACCGAGCAGCCTGCGGCGCCGGCGCCCAAGCGCCGGAAGAAGGGCTGAACCGCCATGAAGATCACGCGCCTCGAGACCTTTCGCTCGGCCGAGCACCCGAACCTGCTCTGGTTGCACGTGCACACCGACGACGGCCTCGTCGGCCTGGGCGAGACGTACTACGTGCCCGCGGCGGTCGAGGCCGTGCTGCACGACTTCGCCGCGCCGCTGCTGCTGGGGCAGTCGGCGTTTGACCGCGAGCGGCTCTGGCAGGCGCTGTTCTCGTACGCGAATTTCTTCGGCTTCGCCGGCGCCGAGCTGCGCGCCGCCTCGGCGGTCGACCTCGCCCTCTGGGATCTCCTCGGCAAGCACACCGGGCAGCCGGCGCTGCGGCTGCTCGGCGGGCAGACGCGCGACACCATCCGCGTGTACAACACCTGCGTGAACACGCCGCGGTACGCGGATCAGGACGGGTTTCTCCGCACGCCCGGCCAGCTCGCCGAGTCGCTGCTGGCGCAGGGCATCACCGCGATGAAGGTCTGGCCGTGGGACCAGTTCGCGCCGCAGCTCAGCGTCAGCGCCGTCACCGGCCCCGCGGGCTGGTCGGCGGTGGGCCCCGTCGGCCACGACCTGCGGCCCGAGGACCTGGCACGCGGGCTCTGGACAATCCAGGAGATCCGCCGCGCCGTGGGCGACCGGATGCAAATCGCGGTCGAGGGCCATTCGCGCTGGGACGTGAACAGCGCGCTGCGGATCGCGCGGGCGCTCGAGCCCTACGACGTGATGTGGATGGAGGACATCACCCAGCCCGAGAGCGCGCCCGACCTCGCGCGGCTGGTCCGCGAGACCCGCGTGCCCCAGTGCGTGAGCGAGCGGCTGTTCACGCGCCATGCCTTCCGCCGGATCCTCGACGCCGATGCGGTGCATGTCGTGATGCCCGATGTGATTTGGACGGGCGGCCTGAGCGAGGCGGTGAAGATCGCCACCCTGGCCGACACGCACCACCTGCCGATCGCGCCCCACGATTGCACCGGTCCGGTGAACCTCTTCGCGTGCCTTCATCTCTGCGCGGCGATGCCCAACGCCATGATCATGGAGACGGTCCGCGGTTTCTGCGAAGGCTACTACCGGGACGTGGTCGCCGAGCTCGTGCCGGTGCGCGAGGGCCGGGCCATCCTCACCGAGTTCGGCGCGGGCCTGGGCGTCTCGCTCCGCCCGGAGTTTCTCGCCGGGCCGGGCATCACCCGCCGCGTCTCGGAGCGAAAGTGAGCATGGCCTCCCCGTCGCCATCCCTGGCCCGCCAGATCGCCGACCGTCCCGTGACGGCCGGGAGCCTGGGTGTCTGGTGGCTCGGCGGATCGGGATTCGTGTTCAAGGACGCCGCGGGTGTCCAGGTGTGGATCGACCCGTACCTCTCCGACTTTGTGCGCGAGGTGTTTGGCATCGGGCGGGCGTTCCCGCCGCCGGTCGTACCCGAGGAGGCCGCGCCCGACATCGTGATCAGCACCCACTGGCACGAGGATCATCTCGACCCGGGTTTCCTGCCGGCACTGGCCCGGCGCCGGCCCGGGGTGAAGTTCATCATGCCGCGCAGCGCGATGGCGCGCGCGGTCACGTGGGGCCTGACGACCAGGCAGATCGTTCCGCTGGGCGCGGGCGAGACGGTGGAGATACCCGGCGGCCGCGTCACCGGGGTCGTCGCGCGCCACGAGGCCGGCGTGCCCGGCTGGGAGGTGCCCGACGCGATCGGCGTGAACCTCGAGTTCGGCGGCCTGCGGATCTATCACACGGGGGACACCGACTATGACCCGCGGATTCACCGCGGCCTGGCGGGCACGGCCTTCGCGCTGGCCACGCTGTGCATCAATGGCTCGGTCGGCAACATGAACGCCGCCGAGGCGGCCCTGCTGGCGTGGCACCTCGACGCTCGCGCCGTGGTGCCGCACCATCATTTGATTTGGGACCGGCCGAAGGAGAAGATCGCGGCGTGCGAGACGCTCGATCCGGCCAGCTTCGCGACGTGCTACCGGAAGCTCGGCGGGGCCGCGGTGGTGCACGTCCCGGTAGTCGGCCGCGGCCTGACCCTGACGGCCGACGGGTTGTCGGGGGCCTGACCCGCGAGCATCACTCTCATGAAAGGCATCACCGGCAAGGGCGTGTTCATCTCGGGCGGCTGCGGCGACATCGGCCGCGCGGTTGCGGCGCGGTTCCTGGCGGAAGGGGCGCGGGTCGTGCTGGGGGACCGGCTGCCGGAGCGCGCGGGCCGGGCGGTGGCCCGGCGGTTGAGTCCGGCGGCGGCGCGGTATGTGCGCTGCGACGTGACCTCCGCGGCGTCGGTGGCGCGCGCGCTTCGGACGGCGGTCGCCTTCCTCGGCCGGCTGGATGTCGCGATCTCGAACGCGGGCACTGTGACCAACGAGCCGTTCCTGCGGGTCACCGCGGCGGCGTGGCAGCGGACCCTCGACGTCAATCTCACCGGCAGCTTCCTCGTGGCCCAGCAGGCGGCGCGGCTCATGATGAAAAATCCCCGCCGCGGCCGGGCCCGGCGCGGCGTGATCCTCTTCACCGGAAGCTGGGTGCAGGAGATGCCGTGGCCGCACGGCGCGAGCTACTGTGCCAGCAAGGGCGGCCAGCTGATGCTGATGAAGATCATCGCCCAGGAACTCGCGCCCCACGGCATCACGGCGAACATCGTGGCGCCGGGCATGGTCTACGCCGGGCTCACCAAGGCGATCTACGACCGCGACCGGCGGTTCGCCCGGCTCGTCGACCGGACCGTGCCGCTGCTGCGCATGTGCAGCGCGGAGGAGGTCGCCGGCAGCTTTCTCCA
>CAZUQB010000113.1:0-7155 GCA_964622405.1 uncultured Opitutaceae bacterium
CCCTCGTGCCGTTGGATGAGCATCGGCGGAGTTCCTCGCACCTTATTCACAGCGTTTACCCCGGCTACCAACCCCTGCCCGGCGGCTTCCTCATAGCCGGAAGTTCCGTTGATCTGGCCGGCAAAGAAGAGATTCTCGACTTTCTTAGACTCAAGCGAGGGAAAGAGTTGGGTTGGATGGGCGAAGTCGTATTCGACCGCATAGGCGGGCCGGAGCAGGACCGCCTGCTCTAGGCCAGGAATACTGTGAACCAGGTCGAGTTGAACATCGAATGGCAGACTTGTTGACAGCCCGTTGACGTAGTACTCGTTCGTCGCCCTACCCTCCGGTTCGAGGAAAAGCAGATGCCGGGGCTTGTCGGCGAAACGGACAAACTTGTCCTCAATACTCGGGCAATACCGGGGCCCTACTCCAACGATCTCGCCGCTGTACATCGCCGACTTCTTGAGATTTGACCGGACGATCTCGGAAGTCTGGGGCGTCGTGTGAGTCATCCAGCAAGAGACCTGCTCGCTGCCAGGCGCCCAACCCAATCGGCGCTCACCACGATGTTCCACATGGAACAATTCCTCCGCATCGCGGGTGTCGTGAAAGGCAAAGAAGGTCGGTTTCTCGTCACCTTTCTGTTCGGTCATCTTGGAGAAGTCCAAGCTCCGGCCCAGGAGTCGTGGCGGCGTTCCGGTCTTGAGGCGTTCCAAAGTAATCCCGGCCTCGAGAAAACTAGCCGAGAGGCTCTTGGCGCTAAAGTCACCGAGGCGTCCGCCTTCGTTCTTGTTTTGCCCGATGTGCATCAGGCCGCGCAAGAATGTGCCGGTCGTGACCACCACGGTCTGGCCAAGAAAGTCGATGTCGAGGTTGGTGTGACAGCCGACGACTTTCTGTCCTTGGTAAATGAGTCCCGTCACCGTGGCCTGGAACAGCTGGAGGTTGGCCTGAAGTTCGAGGGTATGCTTTAGCCGGAACTGGTAAGCCTTCTTGTCGCATTGGGCGCGGGGTGATTGGACCGCGGCACCTTTGGATTCATTGAGCAGGCGGAACTGGATCCCGGTCACGTCGGTGTTGATCGCCATCTCGCCACCCAAGGCGTCGATTTCCCGGACGATTTGGCCCTTGGCCTGGCCGCCAATCGCCGGATTGCAGCTCATCTGGGCGATGGTGTCGATGTTGCCAGTCAGGAGTAGGGTAGAGGCGCCCATCCGGGAAGCAGCCAAGGCGGCCTCGACACCGGCATGTCCAGCGCCACAAACAATTACGTCGAACGGTATCTTATTGTAAATCAACGCAAAGAGTTATTTCCCAATGCAGAATGTGGCGAACAACTGATCCAGCATCCGCTCGTTATCCACCTTGCCGATGATGTCGCCGTAAGCGTCGAGTGTTCCACGTAGATCGCTCGCCAGGAGTTCGCTCGGGCCACCTTCTGCCAGCTTTGCCAGGGCGTCCCTCAGGCCGTCCTTGGCGCGGGATAGCGCGTCGGCGTGACGGGCGTTGATGGCGATCGAATCCTCCAAGTCCGGAACCTGAAACCCGTCAGCCAATGCCGTGATGCGAGCGACCAGTTGCTCGATTCCCAAGCCCGTGAGGGCCGAGATCGCCACGATAGGCAAATTGTTTGCAATTAAATTCCCAGTTGGGGCAGGGGCTTGGTCGATCTTGTTTACGACCACAATGCACCGCCCGGGATCAAGGCGGGTCATGAGTGCCTGCGGAAAGTCCGGCACGGGCCGGCCGGCTTCGATCACCAGCAAGATGAGGTCGGCCTCCGCGATGCGCTCAAGCGACTTTGCGATGCCAAGCTGCTCGATGGTCCCGGGCCTCGGATTCAGGCCGGCGGTGTCGATCAACCGCAGGCTGTGCGGACCAATCACGATCGGCTCCTCGATGAAGTCCCGCGTGGTCCCGGGTTCGGCACTCACGATCGCGCGCTCGCGGCCCACCAGGCGATTCAGCAGGCTGCTCTTGCCCGCATTCGGCGCACCGACGATCACGGTCTTGATTCCATGCCGCAGCATCTCGCCGTAGTGCCGCGTGGCGAGCAGGCGATCGGTGTCCTTCCAGATGGCTTCCAGAGCCGTCTGCACGGCGGCACGGTCCTCCGCCGGCAGATCCTCGTCGGGAAAATCGATGTAGGCCTCGACGCGCGCCAGGACGCCGAGCAGGCGGTCGGTGAGCTGGTTCATCGTCCGGCCCAAGGCGCCGCGCAGCTGCTGTTGCGCGGCGGTGAGCGCCCGTTCGCTGCGCGCCTGGATCAGATCCATCACGGCCTCGGCCTGGCTCAGATCGAGCCGGCCGTTGAGAAACGCCCGCTCCGTGAATTCCCCTGGTTTCGCGGTCCGGCAGCCGCGAGCGAGCAGGTCCTCGAGGATCGTCTGCACGATGAAGGGACTGCCGTGACACGAGATCTCCAGCAGATCTTCCCCTGAGTAGGAGCGGGGACCGGGATAAAACGTCGCGACCACGTCGTCCACAAGCTTGCCGCGGTGGTCGCGATAATCCGCGTGACGGGCGGTCCGTGGAGGCGTTGCACCGGGAAAGAGCGCGCGATCCAGCAGCGCGGCGTCGGGACCGCTGACGCGCACCACAGCCAGCGCCGCCGTGCCGGCGGCGGTGGCGGGGGCGACGATCGTGTCGGGACGGCTCGGCATCAAGGTGACGCAACGGCGGCTTGCCGCCTGCGCCAAGTCAAAATCCTCACGGTCGCGCTGCAACCGATGCACAGGGTTCAGCAACCGGGGCGGAGCAGGGGTGGTCGCGGGCGATTATCCTGCCGGACCATGAGCGAGATCGACCCGATCATCCGTTTTCAGGAGTGGTTTGCCGAGGCCAAGGCACTGGAGGTCTCCGACGCGACGGCGATGTCGCTGGCCACCGCGGATGCGAGCGGGCGCCCGACGGTGCGGATGGTGCTGCTCAAGGCGGTCGATGCGCGGGGCTTCGTGTTCTACACCAATCTCACGAGTCCGAAGATTGCCGATCTCGAAGCGAACCCGCGCGCGGCCCTGTGTTTTCACTGGCCGAAACTCGAGCGCCAGGTGCGGATCGAAGGCGCGGTGCAGCCGGTGTCGGACGCCGAGGCGGACGCCTATTTCGCCACGCGGCCGCGGCTCAGCCAGCTCGGGGCGTGGGCCTCGCACCAGTCAAAGCCGATGGCCGGGCGCTATGTGCTCGAGCAGGCGGTGGCCGCGATGGCGCTGAAGTTCGGCGTGGGCGCGGTGCCGCGCCCGCCGTTCTGGTCGGGCCGCCGGGTCGTGCCGGACCTGATCGAGTTCTGGCATCAGCGCGCGTTTCGCCATCACGACCGCGAACGCTACACGCGTGGCCCCGCGGGCTGGACCTCCGAGTGGCTGTTTCCCTAACGGACGCCGACCTCGATCGGGGCGACGCGCGTGCCGTCGATCACCTTGTCGCCCGGATAGACCACCACGCGGTCGCCTTCCCGGAGGCCATCGGTGATCTCGACGCTCACGCCGTTGGTGTGCCCGGCCTTCACGGGACGCAGGCGCGCCCGGCCGCCGTCGAGCACGAAGACCTGGGACTGACCGCCAAGCTGAAAGAGCGCGCCGCTCGGGAGGTGGAGCACGCTGGGGTTTTCCCAGGTGACGATGCGGGCCTCGACGCGGTAGCTGTCGCCGAGGGTGGGGCGCTTGGCGAGCGGATCAGTGAAGTCCGCGACGACGTAGACGCGCTGTTCCTCGACGCCGAGCGCCGAGATCTTCGTGAAGGCCGACGGCTCGACCAGCCGCACGCGGGCGTTCAACGGCTCGGCGCCGCCCCATTGCTCGAGCGACACCCGCGCGCCGGGACGGATGGCGACGCCGTCGCGTGACAGCACCTCGACCCGCACCTCCAGGTCGGTGGGGTCGCCGACCTCCATGAGCGCGAAGCCGGGCGGCACCACCCGCGCGCTCTCCTGGTAGACCCGCAGGATGCGGCCGTCCACCGGCGCCGTGATCTGCAGCGGCTCGACATCGCCGCCGGGCTGAGTGCGGACCAACAGCGCCCGCGCCTGCTCGAGTTCGTGCTCGGCGACCCGCCGATTGAACTCGGCCGTCCGCTCGTCCTGCTGGGCCGTGGTCGCGCGCATCTGCGCGGCGTCGAATTCCTGCGGCGAAAGCACCTTCTGCTCGTACAGCTGGCGGAGGCGCGCGAGATCGGAGGCCGCGAGGCGGGCGGCGGCGCCCGCGCGCTCGTGCTGGGCCTGGGCCGCATCGCGGGCGGCGCTGGCCGCGCGGATCCGGGCCTCGGCCTGCGCCTGGCTGCGCGCGTCGAGAAAGTCGGCGCCGCTCGTCTCGAGCGTCGCCAGCACGGTCTTGCCGGCCTCAACCGGAGCCCCGGCCTTCCAGTCAATGCGGCGCAACTGGCCGCCGACCGGCGCCGACACCACATAGCGGTTCTTCACGCGGGTCATGCCTTCCTCGTCGACGGTGACCACCAGCGGGCCGCGGGTGACGGTCGCGATCTCGACGGGCAGCGCGCGGGGCCAGAGGCCGACGACGATCAGCGCCAGCAACAGGCTCGCGCCCAGCCAGGGCAGGCGGCGCCGCCACGTGGGAGCGGCGGCCTTTCTTGCCGCGGGAGCGGAGGGTGGGGGGAGATCGCTCATGGGAATGAAATTCAGTCAACAGCCTTCAGGGCGCTGACCAGATCGATGTCGGCCAGCTTGCGCGCCGCGAGTAGCGCGGACAATGCCGAAGCCGTGGCCACGGTGAGGACGGCAAACGTGTAGTTCGCCGGCGTGAGCACGAGCGGCAGGCGGACGGTCTCGGTGTTCACCGTCGTGATGATGCCGGCCGCAAACGCCGACCCGAGCAGCAGTCCGCAGGGCAGGGCGATGAGCGTGAGCAGAACCAGCTCGCCGACCAGGACGGCCCCCACCTCGCCGCGCGTGAAGCCCAGGACGCGGAGCGTGGCGAGTTCGCGGGCGCGTTCGGAGAGGGAAATGCGGGCGCTGTTGTAGATGATGCCGAAGGCGACGATCGTCGCGAAGAGCATGTAGATTTTCTGGATCAGTCCGATGCTCTCCGCCGTGGTTTTTCGGAAGCCCTCGCGCACCGAGGCCTTGATCACGCACCCGGCAAACTGCGGGGTTTCCTTAACAGCGCGCAGGAATTCGCCCCACTGTCCCGCCGTCACCACCACATGCGCGCCGCTGATCCGGTCACCCTCGAGCAGGAGGCGGTTCAAGGCCGACAGCTCCATGTACGCCGCGGTGCCGGCAAAATCCTCCGCCAGGCCGACCACCGGCACCCGGAGCTCCCGCTCCTCGCCCTCGAGGACTTTCACGGTCATCTCGTCGCCCGGCCCCACTCGGAGCACCTCGGCGAGCTTGGCGGAGAGCACGATGCCGCGCTCCGGCAGGATCAGCTGGCGGGGACCGGAGTCGATCACCCGGCTGAGCGTGCCCTGCGCGGGCAGGCCCTGCAGCAGGAGGCGGCGCATCGCGGGGCCGGCCCGCAGTTCAATGGGCACGTAGCGGAACGGCTCGGCCGCCGTCACGCCCGGCAGGTGACGCAGGGCGTGGATGGCTCGCGCCGGACCGGGCTCGACGAGCGAGAGCGTGACCGTCTGCCGCTGCACAAGGTCCCACTGGAAATCGATCACGTAGGCGATGCCGTCGCGGAAGGAATTCGGCACGATCAGGATCCCGGTCGCGAGCGCGAGCGCGAGGGTGGTCAGGGCGCTGCGGATCGGCCGCCGCTCGATGTTGCGCAGCGACATCCGGAAGGACGCGCTGAACCAGCGGGCGAGGCCCAGGCGCTCGGCGAGGGCGGGCCGGTAGCTGGCTGGCGCCTCGGGGCGCATCGCCTCCGCCGGCGGCAGTCGCACGGCGCGGCGCACGGCGCCGGCCACGCCGACAAACGCGGCGAGGGCGCTCACCAGCGTGGCGGTCACGAGGACGCGCGTATCGAGCATGAAGTCGAGCTGAGGGAACCGGAAGAACAGGTGGTACATGCCGACGAGCCGCTGCCCGAGCAGGATGCCGCCGATCGCGCCGAGGCCGATGCCCACGACGACGATGGCCAGGGAGAACTTGAAGTAGTGGAAACCCACCTGGCGGTTGCTGAAACCGCAGGCCTTGAGCATGGCGATCTGCTCGCGCTGGAGCGCGATCTGCCGGCTCATCACCGAATTCGTCATGAACGCCGCGACGCTCAGGAACACCAGCGGGAAGGCGATCGCCAGGCCCTGCAGCACGCGGATCTCGTCGTCGACCCGCCGGTGTGACGGATGGTTCTCGCGGCCATACGCCCCGCGGCCGCCGTAGGGCGCGAGCAGCCGGTCGACCGCGGCGATGACCTCGCCCTCGGAGGCGCCGGGGGTAAGCGTGAGCGCGACGTTGTTGAACGCGCCGTAGAGCTGGAACGCGGTCGCGAGCTCCTTGTACGGCATCCAGAACACCCCGTAGGTCTTGTTGTCGGGCAGCGCGGCGCCGGGCGGGGCCTCGAAGACGAACTCGGGGGAGAGCGCGATGCCGGTGAGCGTGAACGTCTGCCGCGTACCGTTGAGCACCGCCGACAGCGTGTCGCCGGGTTTCAGGCCGTGGGCCTCGGCGAACGCCTCGCCGACCGCCAGCTCGCGCCGCGTGGTCCCGCCCTCGGGCAGGCGGCCGGTGCGCAGGTAGAGCCGATTCAACGCCAGCTCGCCGCGCTCCGGCAGGGAGTTCAGCAGGCCGACCGCCGGCAGGTCGAGGCCGGGCACGTCGAGCGTCACCTGGATCGCGATCCCGGTCTGCACCGTCGCCACGCCGGGGATGGCGGCGAGCTGGTCGGCGACGGCGTTGGGCGCGCGCTTCAGCCGGGCGAAGACCTGCGCGAAGTGGTGCTGGCCGTAGTAGGTGTCGCGGGTCGTCGCCAACGAGAGGATCAGCGACCGGGTCATGATCATCATCGCGAGCCCCGAGGCCATCACGAGCGCGACGGCGAGCGCCTGGGACTTGATCGCGAGCAGGTCGCGGCGGAGCTTGCGGTCGAGGAGGCTCATGGCGTCCGTGTCCCTACCACGCGAGCTCCCGCACGGAGCCGCGGCGCGTGTTCACGCGCTCGTGGACAATGCGTCCGTCGGACAGGGTGAACACGCGGTCGGCCATGTCGGCGAGGATCGCGTTGTGGGTGATGATGACGGCGAGGGTGCCGAGCTCGCGGTTGATGCGCTCGA
>CAZUQB010000114.1:0-7144 GCA_964622405.1 uncultured Opitutaceae bacterium
TCAGTGCGGCCCCGGTGCCGGATGCCGCCAAGCCCGCGGCGGCCGAGGACGGCTCACCGGCCATCAAATTCTCCCTGCCGACCGCGCCGATCAAGAAGTAGCCCGGCGGCTGAAAGCGGATCGGCGCAGGTTGAAAGGGGCGGCGCACCGGGCACAGGCGTGGGACGGCTTGCAGCCGTGAGCGCCGCGTCGGCCGGGCAAAGGACCTTTCAATCTCCGACCATCAGCCTTCAACGGCGGTGCCGCTTCAATGCTCCAGCAGGATGATCAGGACGCCCAGGGCCGTGAAGAGCCCGCCGAGCAACGCTGACTCGTAGCGTTCGAAGCTGCGCACCTCGATTTTCTCCAGGCCAACCAAGGTCAGCCAGGTGAAGATGAGCATGCCCAGCAGGGTCGCCACGGCCAGAATCGCGCTGAGCACCATGAATCCGTGCCAGCCAAACTGCACCCCGGAGAGATAGACCGGCAGGAAGCCCTCGCAGGGTGACAGGGTGAGCATCATGAAGAGTCCGCTCATGGCCGCCCAATCGCCGGCCTCCCGCGACCCCAGCGGGCTGTCCTTGAGTTCCTCGTCCCAGTGGCTGTGCCCGTCCTCGTGACCGCAATGGTCACTCGCCTGGTGATGCCCGCCGAGCAGGTGGTGGTGCTGGATGCCCCGACCGCTCCACTGGCGCCAGAAATAGTACAGGCCGATCGCAACCATCACCGATCCCGTCACCCACGGAAAAGCCGCTCCGAGACGCTCGTCGACCTGAAAGCCGAACCAGGCGATGGCGAGACCCAGCAGGCTGGTCAGCGCCACATGACCCAAGCCGGCGGACAGGGTCACCGCCAGCGTCTTGGCCCGCGACCACTGCCGCGCCCGCGCCACGAGCACAAAGGGCAGCCAGTGAGTCGGGATCGCGGCGTGGAAAAACGCCACGGTGAAGCCCGTCACGGCAATGGTGGTCAGGATCGGCGAGGTCATCAGGCGCTGGGAAACAGTGATCAACGGCGGCGGCGGCACGCCTGTCGAACGCCAAATATAGCAAACCCGGCAAGAGTCCAAACCGCGGGAGCCCGGACGAACGCCCCCTCGATTGGTCATTGCCCCTCGCCTGCTTCCCTCAAGAACTCTCCGTCATGAACCCCGATCTTCCCGCCGTCCGTGACTATCTGCTGGGCCTGCAGGACCGGATCTGTGCGGCGCTCACCGAGGAGGACGGCGGCGGGTCATTTCGCGAGGATGCCTGGACCCGTCCCGAGGGTGGCGGCGGCCGTTCGCGCGTCATGGCGGAGGGAGCCGTGTTCGAGAAGGCGGGAGTCGGCTTCTCGCATGTCACGGGCCGGGCGTTGCCGCCGTCGGCCACGGCCCATCGCCCCGAACTCGCGGGTCAGGCCTGGGAGGCCATGGGCGTCTCGCTTGTCATCCATCCCCGCAATCCCTACGTGCCCACCAGCCACGCGAACGTGCGTTTCTTCGTCGCAGCCGTCGACAGCGCGCGGCCGACGTGGTGGTTCGGCGGCGGGTTCGACCTCACGCCGTACTACGGCTTCGAGGAGGATGCGGCGGCCTGGCATCGCACGGCGCGCGCGGCCGTGCAGCCGTTCGGGCCGGGACTCTACCCGCGCTTCAAGCAGGCCTGCGACACCTACTTCTACCTGAAGCATCGGCGCGAGGCGCGCGGCATCGGCGGCCTGTTTTTCGACGACTTCAATGAACTCGGCTTCGCTTCGTCGTTCGGCCTCATGCGCGCCGTCGGCGACGCCTTCCTGCCGGCGTACCGTCCCATCGTCGCCCGGCGCAAGACCACCCCGTTCGGCGAACGGGAGCGGCAGTTCCAGCTCTACCGCCGGGGCCGTTACGTCGAGTTCAACCTCGTCTGGGACCGCGGCACGCATTTCGGCCTGCAGAGCGGCGGCCGGACCGAGTCGATCCTGATGTCGCTGCCGCCGCTGGTCCGCTGGGACTACGACTGGAAGCCCGAACCCGGCTCGCCCGAGGCGCAGCTGTATGAGAAATTCCTGCCACCGCGGGACTGGGCCGGATGAGATCGATTCCGGATTCCGGATTTCGGATTCCGGAGTTGGGACCCAGGACCGCCGGCCGTCCTCGCCAGCACGAATTCCGAATCCCGAGTCCCGAATTTCCGCGCCGCAGGGCGCCAAACTCCCCGCTCGCCTTCCCCGATTCGTAACTCGTAAATCGTAGATCGTAAATTTCATGACTTCCCGCGACCGCTTCCTTGCCGCCTGTGCCTGCACGCCGCTGGACCGCCCACCGCTCTGGGTGATGCGCCAGGCCGGCCGCTACCTGCCCGAGTACCGGGCGCTGAAGGCCAAGTCATCGTTCCTCGAGATGGTCCGGACCCCCGCGCTCGCCACCGAGGTCACGCTTCAGCCGCTGCGCCGGTTCGCGCTGGATGCCGCGATCCTGTTCTCCGACATCCTGGTGATCCCGGAGGCGCTCGGCCAGGGCTACCGGTTTCGCGACGAAGGCGGCATTGCGATGGAATACCGGCTCGACACGCGGGCCCAGGTGGACGCCCTCGCCCCGGCGACGGCGGTGCCGGAGCGCCTGCGCTACGTCGCGGACACCCTGCGGCTCCTGAAGCAGGAACTCGCGGGCCAGAAGGCCCTGCTCGGCTTCGGCGGCTCGCCGTGGACGCTGGCGACCTACATGGTCGAGGGCGGCAGCTCGGAGGAGTTCGAGCGCATCAAGCAGCTGTTCTACACCGATCGGGGCACGTTTGACGCCCTGCTGGAGCGCCTGACCGCGGCGCTCGCGACCTATTTCCAGATGCAGATCGCGGCGGGCGCCGATGCGATCCAGATCTTCGACTCCTGGGGTGGCATCATCGCCGGCCAGGACTACGAGGCGGCCTCACTCAAGTGGATCCGGCAGCTCATCGCCTCGCTGCCCGCCGGGTTTCCCGTGATCATCTACGCCAAGGGCACGGCCCCGCACCTCGCGGCCCAGGCCGCCACCGGGGCGCGCGTGCTGAGCGTCGACTGGACCTGCGACCTGGCCGCCGTGCGCCGCGCCCTGCCGGCCGCCGTCGCGGTGCAGGGCAACCTCGATCCCGTCCTGCTCAACACCACGCCCGAGATCGTCCGGCACGAGACCTCCCGCCTGCTCGCGTCCATGCGCGGCCTGAACGGCCACATCTTCAACCTGGGCCACGGCATCCTCCCCCACGCCAAACTCGAGTGCATGCAGGCGCTCGTCGACACCGTCACGACCGCCTCCTGAGGAGGCTACCCGCGTGCCCGCGGGCCAACGCCCGGCGTCACTCAATAAGTGACGCGCGTTCCGGGTCTTTCGGCGTGGAGCATTCGGTGCCCGATGTCCGGCGTTCCTCCGGTTTGGCCCCCATACCGCACCCTTGACTCACCCTGTGCGCGTCCTAGCCTCGCGCATTTTCTTTGGCATGGCGCTCGAACTCAAAGACACGCTGCAGCTCCCGAAAACCGATTTCCCGATGCGGGCCGGACTGGCCCAGCGGGAACCCGGTCGCGTCGCGCACTGGCAGAAGATCGGGCTGTATCAGGCCATCCAGCAGCGGCGCGCCGGCCGGCCGGCCTACGTGCTTCACGACGGTCCGCCGTTCACCAACGGCGATGTCCACATCGGCACCGCGCTCAACAAGACCCTCAAGGACCTCATCAACCGCTACAAGTCGATGCGCGGGTTCCAGACGCCCTATGTGCCGGGCTGGGACTGCCACGGCCTGCCCATCGAGCAGAAGGTCTCGCGCGAGCTGCAGGAAAAGGGTGAGACCGTCACCACGGCCGAGCTCCGCGCCCGCTGCGACGCGTTTTCCGAGTCATGGATCGCCCGGCAGGCCGGGCAGTTCCAGCGGCTCGGCGTCCTCGGCGCGTGGGACCAGGCCTACAAGACCAAGGCGCCGGCCTATGAGGCCGACATCCTCCGCACCTTCGCCGCGTTCATCGACCGCGGCCTGACCTACCGCGCCAAGAAACCCGTGTACTGGTCGATCCCGTTCGAGACCGCGCTGGCCGAGGCCGAGATCGAGTACAAGGACCACACCGCGATCGCGATCTGGGTGAAATTCCCCGTGCCCGCGGCGGAGGCCGCCAAGTTTGGCCTGCCCGCGGACAAGCCGCTCTTTGTCGTCATCTGGACGACCACCCCCTGGACGATCCCGGCCAACATGGCGATCGCCCTGCACCCCGACGTCGACTACGTGGTCGCCGATCTCGGCGCCGAGCGCATCCTCGTTGCGGGGCAGCTGCTGGGCTCCGTGCTCGCCGCCGCCAAGATCGAGGGGACCCCGCCCGTCGTCGCCCACCGCAAGGGCGCCGACCTCGAGATGATGGCGCCGCGCCACCCGTTCATCGACCGGCCGTCGCCGGTCGTGCTGGCCGACTACGTCACGACCGACAGCGGCACCGGCGCCGTCCACACCGCGCCCGGCCACGGCGCGGAGGACTATCTCACGGGCCTGAAGTACAAGCTCGAGATCTACTGCCCGGTCGGGGACGACGGCCGCTACGTTGACGACGGCCAGATCCCGGCCGACCTGGTCGGGCTCACCACGCTCGAGTCCGTCGAGGACCTCGCGGCCAAGCGCCAGCCGCCGGCCAACCTGGCGGTGCTGAAGAAGCTCGCCGCGACCGGCACGCTGCTCGCCAAGGCCAAATACACCCACAGCTATCCGCACTGCTGGCGCTCCAAGACCCCGATCATTTTCCGCGCGGTCGACCAGTGGTTCGTCTCGCTGGACAAGAACCAGACCCGGGAGACCGCGCTCGCCGAGATCGCCCGGATGGGCACCCAGCACGGCTGGATCCCGGCCTGGGGCGAGGCCCGCATCCGCGGCGCCGTCGAAGGACGGCCCGACTGGTGCATCAGCCGCCAGCGCTCGTGGGGCGTACCGATCCCGGCCTTCTACGACGCGAAGAAGAACGCCTACCTCGACGCCGGCGTCGTGCGCGCCATCGCCGACAAGGTCGCCCAGCGCGGCACCAATTACTGGTATGACGCCACGCCCGCCGAGATCCTCGACGGGGTGAAGCTCCCGGCCGGCTGGCCCGCCCCGGGCGAGCTCACGTGCAGCCGCGACACGCTCGACGTGTGGTTCGACTCGGGCTCGTCGCACGCCGCGGTGCTCCGCCGCGCCCAGGGCGGCACGCATTGGCCGGCCGACCTCTACCTCGAGGGCAGCGACCAGCACCGCGGGTGGTTCCAGTCGTCACTGTGGACGAGCGTGATCGCCTTCGGCGCGGCGCCGTTCAAGGCCGTCCTGACCCACGGCTTCATCGTCGACCACGAGCGCAACAAGATCTCCAAGAGCAGCACCTACGAGAAGCCGCAGACCAGCGACGCCTACATCGCCGACTACGGGGCGGATGTCATCCGCCTGTGGATCTCGTCGCAGGACTTCCGCGACGACATCCCGATCTCGAAGGAGATCCTCGGTCACGTCGGCGAGACCTACCGGCTCATCCGGAACACCTTCCGGTACCAGCTCTCGAACCTGTTCGACTTCGAGCCCGCGCGCCACGCGGTGCCGGTCGAGCGCATGGACGTGCTGGACCGCTGGGCGCTGCACCAGACGGCGGCGCTGGTCCGCGACTGCACGGCGGCGTACGAGTCGTTCGAGTTCCACCGCGTCTACCAGCTCTGCAACCAGTTCTGCTCGGTCACGCTGTCGGCGACGTACCACGACATCCTGAAGGACCGCCTCTACACCCTGGGCACGAACGCGCCGCTGCGCCGTTCCTCGCAGACCGCGATCCATCACATCTTCCAGGCCCTCGTCCGGGTGCTGGCGCCGATCCTGACGTTCACGACGGACGAGGCGTGGAGCTACGCCCGGACCGGTCAGGAATACTCCAGCGAGTCGGTCCACCTGCAGGACTGGCCGGAAATCCCGTCCGCCTGGGTCGACGCCCCCGTCGAAGCCGAGGTCTCGGCCCTGCTGAAGGTCCGGGCGGCGGTGAACGAGGCCATCGAGCCGCAGCGGGCGGCCGGCAAGCTCGGCAAGTCGCTGGATGCGGCGGTCAAACTCGGGGTTCCGGCCGGGTCGGAAACTACGCAGGCCCTGCAAAAACACCGCGACTTTCTGCCAGAACTTTTTATTGTCTCGGATGTCTCCCTCACGCCCACCGAAGGCACAACTCCCACGGTCCACGTCCGCCCCTGCAGCGAACTGGGCCATGTGCGCTGCCCGCGGTGCTGGCGCTGGGTACCGCAACTCAACACCACCCCTCAAGGCGACATCTGTCCCCGCTGTGTTGAGGCCCTGAAACCCTAGCTTTCTTCCCCCAATTCTCCCCATGGCAAAAAACAAACCGAAACCCACCGCGAAAAAACCCGCCGCGCCCACTGCCAAGCCCGCGTCGAAGAAGCCCTCGGCTTCCGTGCGGGCCGCCGCCTCGGCCTCCAAGCCGGCGGCCGCCGCGGCCTCTTCTACCATGGCCAATACCTCCAAGAAGTCCGCCCTGCGCGACAGCATCCTGAAGCACAAGGCGTCGGCCAAGCCGATCGCCTTCAGTCTCGATGAAGTCCGCGCCATCGCGAAGACCGTGACCACCAAGGCCCCGGCCGAGACCAAGGCCGCCGCCAAGGCCCCGGCGAAGGCCGCCCACAAGCCCGTGGAGGAGATCAAGCCGGCCAAGCCGCATCATGTGAAGGCCGCCTCGCTGGCCGACATCCTCGGTTTCAACCCGAAGCGGGCCAAGACGCCCCTGCCCGAGGACGACCGCGAGGTGCCCGAGAAGTTCAAGCGCTTCCACCGCCTCCTGGTCGATCTCCGCAACCACCTCACCGCCGGGATCACCCTCCACTCGGAGGAGACCCTCAAGCGCTCGAGCAAGGAGGACAGCGGCGACCTCTCCAGCTACGGCCAGCACATGGCCGACGCCGGCACGGACACGTTTGACCGCGACTTCGCGCTGAGCCTCGTCTCGAGCGAGCAGGAGGCGCTGTCGGAGATCGATGCCGCCATCAAGCGCATCCACGACGGCACCTACGGCATCTGCGAGATCACCCAGAAGCCGATCTCGAAGGACCGCCTCCTGGCGGTGCCGTTCACGCGCTACTCCGCCGAGGCCCAGAAGGACATTGAGCGGAATCGCTACCGCACCCGCACCGCCGGCGGCCTGTTCGGCGAGGGCGAGGAGGGCGGCAAGATCGCCA
>CAZUQB010000115.1:0-7133 GCA_964622405.1 uncultured Opitutaceae bacterium
AAGGTTACTTCTTCTGCGGCAGCTTGATCTTCTGGCCGACCTTCAGCTTGCTCGGATCGACGCCGGGGTTGACCGCGGCGACATCGGCGCCGCTGAAGCCACCATGGGCGCGGCCGACCTTCGCGAACGTGTCACCGGACTTGATGACGTATTCGCCGGGACCGGCGACCACCTCACCCTTGGCGCCCTTGACGGCGGCGGGCTTTTTCTGGGCCTCCTCAAGCTTGACGATCGAGGCGTGGATGTTGGCGAGATCCGCGGCGACGGTGTTGAACGCGTCCTGCGTCGTGCGGGAAAGGGAGCTGATGTCCTTGGTGGCCTTGTCGGACGAGGCCGACACGGAGCCCAATTGGGACTCGATGCCGTCGACCTTGTCGACCTTCTCCTGATGGGCCGCGACCGTCTTCTGGAGGCTCGACGCCTTGATGGCGCCGTAACCGCCCACGATGAGGGCGAGCGCGCCAAGGATCACGCCGGCGACCGGAAGCATGCTGTTGTTTTCGCGAGAAATGGTATCCATAGGTGAAAGGTTAGAAGCGTAGGACTAGCGGAATGCAGGGGCGACGCAAGCAGAGATTATTAACATTCCGCGACCTACCATTGTGGATAAGTCGCAGCCCGGGATAGCATTGACACACTGCGGCATCCGGCGTCCCTATCGGCGCACGCGGTCGGCGGGGTGTAGCTTAGCCTGGTAGAGCGCCTGGTTTGGGACCAGGAGGTCGCGAGTTCGAATCTCGCCGCCCCGACCATCTTGGACACGCGACAGAAAGCGTCTAGAACCGACTAACCACGCTTCGAGCGCAGGTTGCAAGAATTTCCTGTCTTTCTCAGTCGCGACGCTTTGCGACCCAACACGAGCCTTTGCGGTCAAATGCCGGGAGCAATCTTGGGAGCACTAGCGACCTCTTCGCCATATCGTTGGCGACATTCTTTGCCTTTCACGGCTCCAGACGTTCTGATAGTGTCTTGGCTATGTCGAATGCTACGAGGAGGTTGGGTGCTCTTGCCTTTATTTCTGCTCTAGTCGCCGGATGCGCCTCCTCAAACAATCTCACTCCGCTCCACGCAAATAAAGTCCGCGAGCAGGTTTACGAAATGGATCAGGTTGATCAGAAGCCCGACCCCAAGTTCCGAGTTCGCCCTGAATATCCTCCCGCTCTGAAGAAGAACAACGTAACTGGGGAGTGCATCATTCAGCTTACGGTAAAGACGGACGGCCACACTGCCGACGCTGTAGTTCAAAGCGCGACTGATCCTCGTTTCGGCGATGCCGCACTCAAAGCCGTCTTGTGGTGGGAATACAGACCCGCCCAACTTCATGGGAAAGTTGTGCCTTGCCGCATCAATATCCCTTTCGAGTTTAGCCTAGATCCAGATCCTAAGACTGTCGCAATTCTACATGCATGGCACGGCGCTCGATCCGGACCCTGTGGCTGCCTACATGTGGGTTCAACTCGCCATCCAGAATTCTGACAGCAGCACCGGTGAGCGAATCGCCGCTAGCCTGCAACGCGACCAACTCATCGCCAATATCACCTCGGAGCAAATTGCAGAAGGGCAGCGTCGGGCGGCCATTTTCACTTATCCTCCGCGCGGCGAAATGAACCCGATCGAGCTACAGCTCTTGGTCGCACAAATGAAGATCTCCGGAGTATTCCAGGTACAGGGCCAAATCCTCACTGCCGTTAATGGAACGAAATTCAAAGTCGGCGACAAAAAGGAGATCAAGGTCGACGCTCACACGGTTGAGCTTGAATGCGCCTCGATCGGACCGAAGCACGCGATCTTCAAAGTGGGTGGATTTGACACAGTGATTCAGTTGACGATTAAGTAGACTCTCGAGGTCTAGACCGAGGTCAGGCTTGAGGCTTGGGGTGAGCAACGTCGAGGCGAGCCGCGCGTTGGGGACAACGCGCGCCACCATTGCGCCTTCTGCGCCTCTTCGTGCGGCTGCCCCGGATTGGAACGGCCTGGGCTTCGCGTTCTTCGCGTCCTTCGTGGTGAACCCCAACCTCGATCCCTCTGACAGGATCGTTCTGTTTTCAGGCGCGGCGCACAGCCAGGTCGGCGCGGTCGGGACGCATCGCTTCCCGGGGGGTCTGGCCGGTGATGCGACGGAACTGGCGCGTGAAATAGTTGCTGTCGTTGAAGCCCACCGCGGCGCTCACTTCGCTCACGCGCTGGCCGCCGCTACGGAGGAGATGGCGCGCCTTGTCGATCCGCATGCGGATCAGGTAATCGAGCGGCGGGCGGTCCATGATCGCCCGAAACGTGCGGAACAGCGACGTCGGCGACATGCCCGCCACGTTCGCCAGGTCGCGGATTGTCAGCGGCTCGGCGTAGTGCCGCTCGAGGTGGCCGAGCACCTTGCTGATCTGCGTCACCGGCCGCGCGACCGGCGGGATCTTGTCGGTGTACGCGCGCGACAGGAACCCGATCATCCGCATGAAGTGCGCGGTGGCCATGTAGTGACAGCCCAGTTCCCGCTGCGCCAGCTCCCGCTCCGCCTCGGCCACGATGTTCAGGAATTGCCCGAGGTCCTCCATCGAGAGCTTGAGCCGGTTCTTGAACCGCTCCCGCTGGCGCAGCCGCGGCTCGACCTCGAATAGCGCCTGGTACCCGGGCAGTGCGCCGAGGTCCGAGTTCGGCAGCCGCAGCCGCGTCGGGTCGTACAGGATGTTGATCAGCGAGAGTCCCTCGGTGCGTGGATAGCAGTGGCTCATGCTCGGCAGCACCACGAACACCTCGCCCACCCCGAGCTCGTACTCCTCGTTGCCGACGCGGTGCGTGGCGCGGCCGCCGACGATTACCACCAGCTCCTCGAACTCGTGGGCGTGCGGCACCTGGCCCGCGCCTTGCGACGGCACCCGCATCACGCGCAGCTGGTGCCGCAGGTCCTCGAAGACTTCCTCGGCTTTCAGGCGCTGGATCCTCGTGCGCGGGGGTCGGGACCGGGGGCTCATGTTTGGTAGGATCGTGCTGTTTTTTGGTAAATCCGTCAAGGCATCCACCCCGGTGTTGCTGTACGCTTTCGGCCGTCAACGAGCCCAGTTTTCACCCCTTCAGTCCCGAACCCATGAAACCCCTGCGAGTCGGTGTCGTCGGATTGCGCGGAATCGGCCAGATCCATGCCAAGGCCCACGCGGACAATCCCCTTTCCACGCTCGTCGCCGTGTGCGACGTCATCAAAGCCCGCGCCGACGAGGTCGCCGCCCTGCACAAGGTGAAGGCCTACGTGAGCCTCGCCGACATGCTCGACGCGCATCCCGACCTCGACGTGATCGATGTCTGCACTGGCGGCTTCGAGAACGGCGGCTGGCACTTCGAACCGGTGATGGCCGCGCTCGCCGCCGGCAAGCACGTGCTCGTGGAGAAGCCGATCTCGAACGATATCGGCGAGGCGCGCGAAATGGTCCGGTTCGCCGCCGAGAAGGACCGGTACCTCGGCTGCAATCTGAACCACTATTTCACGGAGCCGGCCCGGATGGCCCGCGAGCTGATGGACGGCGGCAAGATCGGCGAACAGATCTACTGCCTCCACCGCATGGGCTTCATCGGCGGCGCCGCTACCTACGCGGCGGGCGGCGGGCCGAACTTCGACGGCTTTCCGTACGCGCACACCAAGGCGTTCCTCGCGCATCCGTTCAGCCTGATGCGCCACTTCTGCGGCGACATCACGCACGTGCAGGCGTTCATGGACCGCCCGAGTTTTCGTCGTGGCGCCGGCGACCTCATGATGTCGATCGCCAGCATCCACGTGAAGTTCACGAGCGGCGCGATGGGCTATATGTTCAGCTCGCGCGGCGATGCCACGATGGGCCAGGGCGGCTGGTGGAGCTTCGAGCTCGGCGGCACCAAGGGCACGTTCCTCATCGAGAACTGCGTCGAGAAACTCACCTACTTCCCCGCCCCGAAGGCCGGCGACAAACTTGGGCTCGGCGAACAGCCGGCTCCGGTGGTCACCGACACGGGCGCGAAGGATTTCGGGATCACGTTCCCGGCGCGCATCAAGGCGTTCCTCGAAGATGTCTCGAACAAGGTGCCCACGCACAAGCTGCGCGCCTCGGGGCGCGACGCGCTCGCGACGCTCGAGTACACCTTCGCGGCGATCGAGTCGCACGAGCAAGGTGGCGTCCTGGTGCGGCCGCATCCGCTGCCGCCGCTCAAGCGCGACCTGCGGGACCAGTGAAATTGGCCGCGAAAATGCGCAAAAAGCACAGAAGCTCGGCCGGAATCGATCTCGGGTGGAGCGCATTGTCCCAATGCGCTGCTTGGGCAGTTCGCGTTGATTTGGTGGAAGGAGTCGAACAGCGCGTTGGGGACAACGCGCTCCACCGGGCTCTGGTCAAACATCACGTATCATGAAACTCGGAGTTAATTCTGTCCTGTTCGGTGGCTACGATATGGCCACCGCCTTCCGCAGCATCCGCTGGGCGGGCTACGATGGCATCGAAATCTCCGCCATCGGCGGCATGAGCGAGCACCTCGTGCTCGATCGCTGGCAGGCCTGCGCGCCGGTCATCAAGCAGCTCGCCGCCGAGCACGGGCTCCCGCTGCTCGCGATGGAGCAGCCGAGCCAGGAGCCGGACGTGATGGAGCGCGCCATGCAGGCGGCGGTCGAGATCGGCATCCCGATCATCAACTGCGGCCCCGGCGGCAAGAGCAACGAGGCCGGCTCGCTTGAGCAGGTGATCGACTCCCTCGGCAAGCTCGCCGACCGCGCCGCGCACTATGGCGTGACGCTCTGCGTGAAGGCCCACGTCGGCGCCGCGGTGTACAACACGCCGACGACGCTGAAGGTGCTCAGCGCGATCAGTTCACCGGCCTTCGGCCTGGACATGGACCCGAGCCACATTCACCGCGCCGGCGAGAATCCGGTGGAGGCCCTGCGCGCCGTGATCAAGCGCGTGAAGCACGTGCACATCCGCGACTGCCGCGGCCGCCAGGCCGGACCCGGCAAGCCGGAGGAGCAGGCCAACGGCCGCGGCGAGATCGACCTGCTTGGCTACCTGCGCGTGCTGCACGAGCACCACTACACGGGACCGGTCGACCTCGAGATCATCGGGGCGAAGGAATATCCGCTCGAGCGCTGCGGCATGATTGCCGCCGAGGCGCGCGGTCACATGCAGGCCTGCCTCCAGGCCTGCGGCGCCCGCTGATCCGACCGCGCGTCAACCGGACTACCCCCTTGAAAACGGCGGTCCTTGGTTTCGCCCACGCCCACTTGGGCATGTACTGCGACGTCTGGCGGGACCAGCCGGGCCTCGGGGTCGAGGTTGTGTCGGCCTGGGACCATGATGCCGCGCGTCTGGCCGAGGTGACGGGCAAGCGAAACCTCCGCGGCTTCAGCGACGTGGGCGAACTCCTGACCCAACCCGGAATCGAGGCCGTGGTCATTGGCGCAGAAACCTCGCGCCATGCCGAGCTGGTCGTGGCGGCGGCGCGGGCCGGAAAGCGCATTGTCCTCCAGAAACCGCTGGCGCTGACGCCGGCGCAGGCCGACACGATCGTCGAGGTCGTGGCGAAGACCGGCGTGCCGTTCACGCTGGCCTGGCAGATGCGGGTGGACCCGCAGAACCTGCGCATGAAACAGCTGATCCAGGAAGGCACGCTCGGTCGCATTCTGATGGTCCGGCGGCGTCATGGCCTGAGCACTCACCTGTGGGCCGGCTTCGAGAACTCGTGGCACGTGAAGCCGGAGCTGAACCGCGGCCTGTGGGCCGACGATGCGGCGCACGCGGTTGATTTCCTCTATTGGCTGCTGGGCCGGCCGAGCAGCGTTTTCGCGGAAGTCGACACGCTCGTGAACCCGAAGATCCCGGACGACCAGGGCATCGCGGTGTTCCGCTATGCCAACGGGACCTTTGCCGAGGTGTGCAGCTCGTTCACGTGCGTGGCCGGTGAAAACACCACCGAGATCGTCGGGGAGAACGGCACCCTGATCCAGAACTACGGCGACGCGCCGAGCTGCAATGTCCCGCGGCCCGAGCGGGCAGTCGGGTTGAAGTGGTTCCTGCGCGGCGGTTCGACGTGGATTGACAGCGGCATCCCGTCACCGGCGGGACACGGCGAACGCATCGCGGCGCTCGCGGCTCCGCTGGCGGAGTTTCTCCACGGCCGCCGGCCGCCGGTCGCCACCGCCGCCGAGGGCCGCGACGTCCTCCATCTTACCCTTGCCTGTCACGAATCGTCGACCTCCGGCCGACGGATCACCCTCCCGCCCAAACCTCCCTCCCCATGAAACGTAAGCCCAACATCCTCTTCTTCGGCATCGACAGCCTGCGCTCCGACCACATGAGCCTGCATGGCTACCCGCGGCTGACAACCCCGCACCTCGACAAGTACCTCGCCGGCGGCACGGTTTTCGAGCGGCAGTACAGCCCGCACATCCCGACGACGCCCGGCTACTCGTCGATGTTCACCGGCATGGACTGCTTCGGCACCGACGTCGTGGCGCTGCGGCACCAGAACGGACTCGGCACCCACGTGAGGACCCTGGCCGAGTTGCTGGGCGACGAAGGCTACGCGACGACCTGCGTGGGCTTCAGCGCCAATCCCGCGTCGCGGGGATTTCAGAAGTACATCGACTTCACCGGCTGGGGCTCGTGGTCCGAGGGCCGGAGCCCGAAGGCCGAGAACCTCAACGCCGTCACGATTCCCGAGCTCAAGCGCCTCGCGGCGGGCAAGCAGCCGTTCTTCCTCTTCATGCGGCACATGGACCCGCATTCGCCGTACCTGCCGCCCGGCCCGTTCGAGCGGATCTTCTACGGCGGCAACGAGTGCGAGCCGAAGAACCGCTCGCTCGACCCGGTGCTGAAGTTCAAGCCCTTCTGCGACTACTTCGCCAGCTGGTTCCCGCCGGGTTGCACGGACAAGGACTACATCGTGGCCCAGTACGACGGCGCAATTGCGTACATGGATGCCTGCATCGCGGACATCCTCGCGACCGTCGCCTCGCTCGGGATCGAGGAGGAGACGCTGGTGGTCGTCACCTCCGACCACGGTGAGACCCTGTACGACCACGAGTGCTGGTTCGACCATCACGGCCTATACGACACCACGCTGGCGGTGCCATTGGCGTTTGTCTGGCCGGGCAAGGTCCCGGCCGGCGTGCGGGTCAGCGACTTCAC
>CAZUQB010000116.1:0-7126 GCA_964622405.1 uncultured Opitutaceae bacterium
AACACGCGGAACATCATCGACTCCTCGGCGACGAGCTGCGCGGCCTTCAGGCCCATGACAAGCAGCGCGCCATGGGTCACGCGCCGGACCAGGCCGGCGGGACGGGCAGGCGGGCGGAGGACCTTGGCGCGGGACTTGGGCACGATGGTCCAACAGACGCCGGCAACGGCCCAGCGGCTCCCGCGATTTCTACCCAATTTTTGGGTCAGAGCCGCGGGCGGCGGTAGTTCACGCCGAGGCGGTCGAGGCGCGCGAGCAGCCAGATGAGGCGCTGGCGAAAATCCGCGAAGTCCTTCCGGTCCACCGGCGACCACACGACTTCCGCCAGGGCGCACAGGCGCGGGAACGCGCGGTGCTCCACCACCGGCAGGCTCGGCATGCGCTCGCGCCACAGCTGGCCCTGCGCGCCCAGCACCCGCGCGTGGAACTGCGGTTCCAGCTCGGCCGGGAGCGGATCGAACGAGTACACGCGCTCGAGCGTCGTCTGCGTGCCGATCGGCACGCCTTCCTCGTCGGCGTTGCCCTCGGTGTAGTCGAAATAGGTGTGGGAGGTCGGCGCCATCACCACGTCGTGCCCGTGCCGCGCGGCCTCGATCGCCCACTTCACGTCGCGCCACGCCATCATCGCCGCATTCGGCGCGAGGCCGCCTTCCTGGATTTCGTCCCAGCCGATCAGCCGGCGGCCGTGCTTCGCGAGGAGGTTCTCCAGCCAGCGGATGAACCAGCTCTGCATCTCGTGGCCGTCCTTCAGGCCGTTCGCCTTCATGAAGGCCCGCGTGGTCGGCGAGTTCTCCCACTGGTCCTTCATCGCCTCGTCGCCGCCGATGTGGATGAACTTGCTCGGGAAGAGCGCCAGCACTTCCGCGAACACGTCCTCGAGGAAGCGCAGGGTCTCGGGCTTCGGCGCGTAGGTCTCCGGGAAGATCGCCCATTTCGCCTGAACCTTGGGCGCGTAGCCCGGCGCGTCGGTGTTGCCGAATTCCGGGTACGCCGTGAGTGCGGCCGAGCTGTGGCCCGGCACCTCGATCTCGGGCATCACCGTCACGAACCGCTCCGCCGCGTACGCCACGACCTCGCGGATCTCCTCCTGCGTGTAATAGCCGCCGTGCGGCACGCCGTCGAACAGCTGCTCGGCCCCCGTGCGGGTCGTCGTCTCGCGCCAGCCGCCGACGCTCGTGAGCTTCGGGTACTTCTTGATCTCAATGCGCCAGCCCTGGTCGTCGACCAGGTGCCAGTGGAAGGTGTTCAGCTTGTGCAGCGCGATCGTGTCGATGAACTTCTTCACCTCCGCGATGGGCGAAAAGTGCCGGCTCACGTCGAGCAGCGCGCCGCGCCAGCGGAAGCGCGGCCGGTCCTCGATCTCCACCGCCGCCACGGTCACCGCGCCGCCCGCCGCCCGCCAGCCGAAGCGCTCCACGTCCGGCAGGAGCAGCTGCCGGAACGACTGCATGCCGTAGAACACGCCCGCCGCCCCGCCGCCGTGAATCGTGACCCCGGCCGCGCCCACGGTGAGCACATAGCCCTCCGCGGTCAGTTTCGCGGCGAGCGCGGGGTCGATCGTCAGCGTCACCGCCGGGCCCGCCGGCGCGCGGTCCACGACGCCCACGCCGAGCAGCTGCGCGAGCAGCGTCGCGGTGAAACGCAACGCCGGGTCGGCGGCCACGACGACGGTCGAGGCCGTGAGGGCGAAGGGCGCCCCGCCGGTGAGGCGGCACGCAACGGGGTTGGGAATGATGCTGGGGGTCGGGGTCATGCGCACCCACGACTAGGGGGCGCGGCGAAAACCTCGACTCCGTTTTTGCGCCGCCCTCCGAACATTCAGGGCGGGCCTCGCCCGGCGGGCGAGGGGGTTGAAAGGGTTCGGTTGAAAGCTGAGAGGCAGACCGCGTCGAGTCTTTCGAGCACCGGAGCAGGCGTCCGCACGCCGAAATCGGTGCGTGCTCTGAGCGAGGAGACCAAACCCGGTCAGGATCAAACCGCTTTCAACTCACCGCTTTCAACCTTCAACTCCCCCAACCATCACAGTCCAAGCAGGCTCCCGTTCCGCTTGATCCAGTGCTCGGCGTCGCGCCAGCCCGGACAGACCTCCTCGACCCGCGCCCAGAAGCGCGCCGAGTGGTTCATTTCGCGGAGATGCATCAGCTCGTGGTAGACGATGTAGTCGCGCACGAAGTCGGGGGTCTGCACGAGGCGCCAGTTGAGCGAGATCGTGCCGTTCGCCGAGCAGGAGCCCCAGCGCGAGCGCTGGTTGCGGACGGTCACGAGTTTCACCTCGACGCCGGTCAGCGCCGAAAGCTCCCAGGTGCGCGCCGGCAGCTCGATCCGGCCGCGCCGCGCGAAGTGCGCCTCGAGGGTGGGACGGAGGTCGCAGTCAAAGCCGGGCACGCGGAACACGTCCGCCGCGAGGCAGACCTGCGGCTTCTCCCCCGTCACCGCCGCCCGGATCTCGGTCAGCTCGCCCCGCCAGAGCACCCGCGTCCCCAGCGTCCAGACTTCCGCGCTGCGCGGCCGCCGCGCGTGCCGCGCCCGCGCCCGCTCGAGCCACTCGGTATGCTGGGCGACGAAGCGCTCGGCGTCCCGCAGCGTCCCGCGCGGCGGGATCACCGCCACCGCCGTGCCGTCGCGCCGCAGGGTCAGGCGGTAGTGCCGCGCCCGGTGGCTGCGCTCAAAGACGATGCCGTCCGCCGACGGCGGCGCCTTGTGCACGCCGGTCGCGGGCTCGAAGAGGCCGAACAGGTCCTGCTGCTCCTGACTCATGCGACGCGAGCGCCGCGGCGGCCGGGCCCGATGGAGAAGGTCTTGTTCAAAGCGGCAGGGGGACGATGGTCCAACTCGTCACCTTTCCCGCCTCGACCGTCAACCATGCAAATGACGGGTCCGCGCCGCGTGGGCGCGACACGCAGCCGGGGTTCAGCCAGCGCACGCCGGCGTACACCTCGTCCCGCGGCACATGGGTGTGCCCGTGCAGCACCGCGGCGAAGCCCGGCGGCACCCGCGGCGGCGGGATGTGCGTGAGCAGAAACCGCGCGCCCGCGCGCTCGAGGTCGGCCGCTTCGGGCCAGGCCAGGTGGCCGTCGCAGTTGCCCCGCACCACCGTCAGCGGGCGGCCCAGCGCGGCGAATTCCTCCAGCACGCCGGGGTCGCACACGTCGCCAAGGTGCCAGATCTCGTCCGCCCCCTGCAGCCGCGCCGGAAACCCCTCCGGGTAGCGGTCGTGGGTGTCGGAAATCACGGCGATGCGCATGGCGGGAAATTGGGCAAATCGACGACCGTTTGACAGCGGTTTCTGGAGGCCAACGATGCGGGCGTGCTCCGCGCGCTGGCCATCGACTTCAACTCGTTCTTCGCCTCCGTCGAGCAGCAGGAGCGGCCCGAGCTGCGCGGCCGGCCGCTGATCGTCGTCCCGGTGCTCGCGGAGACCACCGGGGCCATCGCCGTCAGCCTCGAGGCCAAGGCCCGCGGGCTGAAGCGCAACGTCCGGGTCGCCGAGGCCCGGCGCGAGCTGCCCGACATCACCGTGATCGAGGCCCGGCCCGAGCTCTACATCCAGTACCACCGCCGCCTGAAGACCGTCGTCGAGGCGCTGGTGCCGGTGAAGAAGGTGCAGTCCATCGACGAGCTGGAGTGCGAGTTGTCGGGCGATCTCGCCGTCCCCGCCCGCGCCCTCCAGCTCGCCGAGGAAATCCGGGCCCGCATCTACCGCGAGGTCGGGCCGCACCTGCGGTGCTCGATCGGGATCGGCCCGAACTGGTTCCTGGCCAAGCTTGCGTCCGACTTGAAGAAGCCCGACGGCCTCGTGCTGTTCGACGAGGACGACATCCCTGGGAAGATCCTCGGCGTCCCGCTGGCCGAGTTCACCGGCATCGGCCCCAACATGGAGAAGCGGCTCCGCGCCGCCGGCATCGACGATGTCGCGAAGCTCTACGCGGCCAGCCGCGACCGGCTGCGCGCGGTCTGGGGCAGCGTCGAGGGGGCCCGGTTCCACGACTGGCTGCACGGCGGCGTGCAGGAGCGCGCGGCGCCCCGGCACCGGACCATCGGGCACAGCCAGGTGCTTCCGCCCGAGCAGCGCACGGCCGACGCCGCCCGGCCCGTCCTGCACCGCCTCGTGCAGAAGGCGGCCATGCGGCTGCGTCACGATGGTTTCTACGCCGGCGGGTTGACCCTGCACATCGGCTACCGCGACGGCCACGAGTGGAGCGAGGACCTCCAATTCAACGAGACGCAGGACACCCTGCGCTTCACCCAGGCGCTCAACCAGCTGTGGGCGCGCCGGCCCGCGGCGCACCAGCGGAAGGCACCGCAGCAGGTGGGCGTGGTGTTGCATTCGCTGCTGCCGGGCGCGCAGCACACGGCGGACCTGTTCGACGCCGAGCAGGAGAAGTCCCGCGCGCGGCTGTTGGGCGCGGTCGACACGCTCAACCAGACCTTCGGGAAAAACTCGGTCTACTTCGGCGGCGCGCACGGCGCCACGGGTTACGCCCCGCTGCGCATCGCCTTTACCCGCATCCCCGAGCCCGAGGTGGAGGACATCGACCCCGCCCGCCAGCGCCGTCTCCGCCCCAAGAAGACCACGCCGCCTCCGCAAGCGGACGGAGCGGAGTAGCTGCCCCGCGAAGGTCGCGAGGCGGCCGCCGGCGCCGCCCTGACACCGGTCCGCTTCGCCCGCGGCGCGGTGAAAATACATCCTCGCCGCCGGCGTTTTCAGCGTGTCGAAGCCGCGGCGAGGGCCCACGCTGGATGACCGTGAATTCCCCAAAACGCGGATCCTTCTCCCGCCTGGTGGTGCGTCGTGACGGTTTTGAGCTGGAGGGCCGGCCCTTCCAGTTCCGGTGCGGCGAGCTGCACTTCTCGCGCATCCCGCGCCCCTACTGGCGTCACCGGCTGCGGATGCTGCGCGCCCTCGGTCTGAACGCGGTCAGCCCGTACATTTTCTGGAGCGTGCACGAGCCGGCGCCGGGAAAATTCGAGTTCACGGGCGACGCCGACGTCGCGGCGTTTGTCCGGCTCGCGGCGGCCGAGGGGCTCAAGGTGATCCTGCGGCCCGGTCCGTACGTGTGCGCCGAGTGGGACTTCGGCGGTTTCCCGCCGTGGCTGCTGGCGACGCCGGACCTTCGGGTGCGGTGCTGCGATCCGCGCTATCTCGCGGCGGCGGGCGTCTGGCTGCGGCGGCTCGGCCGCGAGCTCGCGCCGCTCCAGAGCACGCGCGGCGGCCCGATCATCCTCGTGCAGGTCGAGAACGAGTACGGCAGCTACGGCGACGACCACCGGTACATGGGCTTTGTGCGCGACACGCTGCGCTCGTCCGGCTTCGACGTGCCGCTCTTCACCTGCGACGGGCCCGATGTCTTCGCGCGCGGCTCCGTGAGCGGCGCGTTCCCGGTCGCGAACTTCCCGCTCGATCCCGCCGGCGCCTTCCGGAAGCTCCGCCGCTTCCGCGCCAACGCCCCGCTGGCCTGCGGCGAATTTTACCCGGGCACCTTCAACCACTGGGGCAAGACGCACAACTGCGTGAAGCCCGCGCGCACCGACCAGGTGGTGGGCTGGATGCTCGAGCACGGCGCGTCGTTCAGCCTCTACATGGCCCACGGCGGCACGTCGTTCGGCTTCTCCGCCGGCGCCAACACCGGGCCCGACGGCGAATACCTCGCGACCGTGACCAGCTACGACTACGGCTCACCGATCGACGAGACCGGCCGCGTCACCGTGAAATTCCGGAAGCTCCGCGCGCTGATCCAGCGCCAGGTCCGCGAGCCGCTCCCGCCGGTCCCGCCGCCGCCCCACCCCCTCATCGCGGTGCCGCGCTTCCGCCTGACCGAATCCGCCGCGCTTCTTGATCACCTTCCCGCCGCCAAGCGCGACGTGCAGCCGCGGCCCATGGAAGCCTACGGCCAAAACTACGGCCTCATCCTCTACCGCTCGCGGCTCTGGGCCAGCGGCGCGGGCCGGCTCACCGTGCGCGACGTCCACGATTACGGCCAAGTCTTTCTCGACGGCAAACGCGTCGCGACGCTCGACCGCCGCCTCGGCCAGAACAGCGTCGAGCTCGGCGCCCGGCGCCGCGACCAGCAGCTCGACATCCTCGTCGAGGGCATGGGCCGCGTGAACTACGGCCCCCACCTGCTCGACCGGAAGGGCATCACGCAATGGGTCGAGTTCCCCGTGCCCTACCCGGCCGGCGTCGTGATGGACTGGGAAATCTTCAACCTCCCGCTCGACAACGCGCAGCTTCGGCGCCTCCGCTGGCGGCGCACGACGACGCGCGGCCCGGCGTTCCACCGCGGCACGTTTCGCCTGCGCGCGCCCGGCGACACGCACCTCGACCTGCGCGGCTGGAAGAAGGGCCACGTGTGGGTGAACGGCCACCATCTCGGTCGCTTCTGGCACATCGGCCCGCAGCAGACGCTCTACGTTCCCGGCTGCTGGCTGCGCCGCGGTCGCAACGAGGTCATCATTCTCGACCTTGAGCGAGCGGGCCGCGGGAGCGTGGCCGGCCTGGCCAAGCCCGTGCTCGACCGGGACGCCCGCGGCCGTCGCACGGTCGCGTGGCACGAGTGAGCTTGGCGCGCGGGTCAGCCGAGCGCTGACAGTCGCTGCAGCGTCAGCTCGAGCTCGGGCCAGGTGTTGAAGAAGTGCACGCTCAGGCGGAGATCACGGGGCTGCTCGAGCGGCGACACCAGGATCCGGTCCTGCTCGAGCAGGCGGCGGGTCGCGGCCTTTGCGTCCACGCCCTCGGGCAGCCGCACCGCCACAATGCCGCTTTGGTCGTCGCCGGTCGACGACAGCAGCTGAAGCCGCCCGGACGCCTCGACCGCCCGCGCGACGCGCAGCGAGAGCTCCTGAATGCGGGCGAAGACGCGATCGGGGCCGAGCGACTCGAACCCCTGCACCGCCTCGGCGAACCCGCCGAAATTGAACTGGTCGCGCGTGCCGTACTCGTAGCGGCGCGCATCCGGATGCCAGAGGTGGGTGCCGTTCCCGTCGATCTTCTGGTGGGCATGCGCCCCGGTGTACGAGACCGGCGTCTGCTCAAGCAGGTCGCGCCGGACGAGCAGCCCGCCCACGCCCTTGGGCGCGAGCAGCCACTTGTGGCCGCAGAACGCGTAGTAGTCGCAGCCGGACGCGC
>CAZUQB010000117.1:0-7061 GCA_964622405.1 uncultured Opitutaceae bacterium
GGGTCCAGATGTCCTCGCAGATCGTGATGCCGATCCGGCGGCCCTGATGCTCGACCACCGTCGGGAGCGGCGCCGGCTCGAAATAGCGGTCCTCGTCAAAGACATCGTAGGTCGGCAGCAGGCACTTGCGGGCGTGGGCCCGGACCTGGCCGCGGTGGCAGAAGGCGGCGGAATTGAAGAACGGCCGTCCGCTGCCCGAGAGGTTGGCCTCGACGGTGCCGATGAGCGCCGGCACCTCGCCCACGGCCCGGGCGATCTCGGCCAGCGAGTCGGCGACATCGGAAACGAAGCGGCGCTTGAACAGCAGGTCGCGCGGCGGGTAGCCGCAGACGGCGAGTTCCGGAAAGACCACCAGCTCGGCTCCTTGGGTCACGAGCGCGGCATAGGCGTCGAGGATGCGACGCCGATTGCCGGCGAGATCACCGACGGTCGGGTTGAGTTGGGCGAGGCCGAGACGCATGGGACGAGAGAGGTGGGCAACGTGGACGGGTTTGGGATGGCTGACAAACTGGGAAATTTGAATTTCGGGAATGGGAAAGCCGGGGACCGGGGAAAATGGCCCGAGGAAAAGGGCGAAGGCTGGGCTTGCCGGGGAGGGGGTGGGCGGCTTTTGCTGCGCGCTTCATGGCTGCACGACTGATCCTCGCCTCCGCCTCGCCGCGCCGCCGCGAGCTGCTCGCGGAGCTTGGGGTGAAATTCGATGTCGTGGTGGCCGAGGTCACCGAGCACGAGCATCCCGAGGCCGAGCCCCGGTCCATGGTGGCCCATAACGCCGCGCTGAAGGCCGACTGGGTCGCGGAGCGCCATCCCGAAGCCTGGGTGCTGGGTGCCGACACCACGGTGTTCATTGACCAGCGGGTGCTCAACAAACCCCGGGACTTGACGGAGGCCCGCACGATGCTGAAACAGCTCGCCGGGCGCACCCACACCGTCTTTACCGGGGTGGCTCTCCGGCACCAGAAGCTGGGTATCGCCGAGGACCGGGGCGTGACGAGCCTCGTGACCTTCAAGCCCTTCAACGACACGGTGATCGACGCCTACTTCCGGATCGTGAACCCCCTCGACAAGGCCGGCGCGTACGGGATCCAGCAGGGCCGCGAGCTGATCATTGCGGGCTGGGAGGGATCGTTCACGAATATCATGGGCCTTCCGATGGAAGCGACGAAACAAATTTTGACGCAACGGGGTCTGGTAGGCTGACTTCCCTCGTACCCGGGATTATTCACCCATGAGCCAAACGATCGTCGCCCCGCCTCTCTCGGTCACGCTGCGCCGCAGCCTGGCCCGGATGTGGGATGATCCGGACTCGCGGGGCGTGCTGGTTGGCATCCTGGGGGTCATCCTGGTCCACCTGCTGCTCTACCTGCTGGCGCCGCAGGTCCTGAAGTCCGATCCGTCGATGACCGTCCTGCGGCCGCACTCGTCGACCCGCCAGTTCAACATCGAGATCGTGCCGGAGACCTTTGTGCGGAAGCCGCCGGCGCCGAAGCTGCCGAGCAAGTTCGTCGAGACGAATCCGAACGCGCCGGACAATGTGCCGGACAAGACGGATAACTTCGCCGCCCAGAACCAGCAGGTCGCCCAGGAGAAGCCCACGCCCAACGGCACCAGCGACCGGCCCGCGATGGAGGGCCGGACCGACATCCATTCCACGCAGATCGTCTCGGGCCAGCTCGTGAAGCAGATGGAGCAGGCCCCCGTCGCGCCGTCGGTCGACCAGCAGCCGCAGGAGACCAAGCTGATGAGCTCGCGGCCGGAACAGAATCCGCTCCCGGGCGTTGAGAAACGGATCGGGGACGACGCCAACTCAATCGGCACCAATATCGCCAAGTTCGCCGAGGCCGCGAAGAACATCCCGGAGCGCATCGAGGGCCGGAAGGACGCGCCGCTCATCGAGGGCGCCGAGTCCATGCAGCTGCCGATCGACCCGCGGCATCCGCGGCCCCGGCCGCAGATCGTCCGGACCCAGCAGGTCCGCCCGGCGATCTTCGAGGAAAACAAGTTCGGCACCGCGAACGTCGGCATCATCGGCGTCAGCGCCAAGTTCAGCAAATACGGCCTCTACCTCCAGAAGCTCATCGAGACGGTGCAGGTCACCTGGGACGCAATCAATCGTGACAGCCGCCTCTATCCGCCGTCGGGCAGCACCGTGGTCGTGACCTTCATCCTGAACTCCGAGGGCAAGGTTTCCCGGATCGTGAACGTCGAGAACAAGGCGACCGACCAGGCGGCGCGCACCTGCACGACCGCGATCACGAAGCCGTCGCCGTACGGCCCGTGGACGGACGACATGAAGGCCCTGCTGGGCGAGGAGCAGGAGCTGGTGTTCTACTTCTACTACCAGTGAGTGCCGCCGCGGAGAGCCCCTGGACCACGCTGCCGCTCGGCCGGGGTGTGACCCTGCTCACGCACGATGCGAACGGGCTCGCGGCCTTCAACAAGCCCGCCGGGATCCTGTCGCATCCCAATGCGGGCGGCGACGAGCCGCGCTCGCTGCTCACGGCCCGCTATCACCTCGACGGCGAATGCTACGAGTGGATTCCGGCACCCGGCACCGCCCCGCGGAGGCTCTGGCTGCTGAACCGGCTCGATTCCGCGACCTCGGGCGTGATCCTCGCGGCGGCGGACGAGGCGCTGGCCCGGGAGATCCGCGCGCAGTTCAAGCGCCGGCAGGTGCACAAGACTTATCAGGCGCTCGTGTTTGGCGGGCCGCGGCCGGCCAGCGAGCAGTGGAAGGACATGATCGCGACCACGAGGCAGGGGGCGCAGATCCGGTCGGTGACCGGCGTGGGTCGGGTGCCGGCCGAGTGCCGCATGAGCGTGGTGCGCCGCGGGAGCGCCGAGCCGCGCGTGAGCCTGCTCAGGCTCGAGCCGCAGACCGGCCGCAGCCACCAGCTCCGCGTGCAGTGCGCCAAGCGCCACCTGCCGATCGTGGGGGACCAGACCTACGGCGACTTTCCCGCGAACCGGGCGTTCGCCAAGCTGCACCGAACCAAGCGCCTCTTTCTCCACTCGCTCAGCACCCGGTTCGACTACGAGTGGCGGGGCCGCAAGTTCCAGTTCGCGGCCGAGGCGCCGCTGCCGGATGAGTTCCTCGTCGCGTTGTGAATGGCGGCCAGTCGGGCCCGCAGCCCAGCATTGACAAGCGCGCGGCCACCCGGCACCCATCGCGGCGTGATCCGCTCGGTGTATTTTTACTTTAGCTTTGGTTTCTGGGGCTACTTTACCCGGAAACACGCCGGCGGCTGTCGCGAAACCTGAACCTCCCTCCAATTTTCGCAAAACAGGCCGCCCAATCCGGGCGGCCTTTTTGTTACCCTCAACCGTCCCACCTCATGATCCTCCCGAAAACCAACCGCCTCACGCCCGAGCAGCTCGCCGAAGTCACCGCCATCGTCACCGAGTTCGGCTGCAAGATCCAGCCGATCGTCGGGGCCGTCCGCACCATCTACGCCATCGTGGGCGACGAGCGCGACGACCTGATGATCAACCGGCTCGAGGGTCTCGACTACATCGACCGCATCGACCGGATCCAGTCGCCGTTCAAGCTGATGGACAAGCGCTCGGACCTGGCGAACGGCCGGCTCACGCTGGGCGGAGTCACGCTCGGCAAGGAGCTCTTCGTCATCGCCGGCCAGTGCACGATCGACCCGAAGAACCCGAACTACTTCTACGAGACCGCCCAGGCGGTGAAGGAGGCCGGGGCGAACCTCCTGCGCGGCGGCGTCTGGAAGCCCCGCACGAATCCGTACACCTTCCAGGGCGACACCAAGTCGCTCGACATCCTGATGGAGGCCTCGCGCCGCACGGGTCTGCCCGTCGACACCGAGGTGATGGAGGAGGAGCATATCCGCCTCGCGCTCGACGCCGGCGTCGCGCTGCTCCAGGTCGGGGCGCGCAACGCCCTGAATTACTCGCTGCTCCGCGCCATCGGCCGCGCCATGGCCACGCGCACCGATCGCGCCGTGCTGCTCAAGCGCAGCATGCACATGGGACCGCTGAACGAGTTCATCTCGGCCGCCGAATACATCGCGGCCTTCGGCAATCCCAACATCATCCTCTGCCCGCGCGGCACCAGTCCGACGCTCGACGGCTATCGGAATCATCCCGACGAGAGCATCACTCCGCTGCTGAAGGAGAAGACCTGGGCGGCGGTCGTCGTCGATCCGTCCCACTCGGTGGGCAAGGCGTCCTACGTCCCGGCCTGCTCCCTGGCGGCGATTGCCTATGGTGCCGACGGCCTCTGCATCGAGGCGCACGTCTCCCCGAACCACGGCATCGGCGACGACCCGAAGCAGGCGGTGACGCCCGACGTCCTCAAGCAGATCATCACCCAGTCCCGCCAGCTCTGGGCCGTCCGGCACGCGACGAACTGAATTACGAGCGGGGTTTGGGCCCACGGAACACACGGACTACACGGAAACGAAGCTCGATCGAATCCTCACAGACCTGATTGTTTCGCGCGCTGAGTCGGATCGTGGATCGCTTCCGCGTGGTCCGTGTGTTCCGTGGGCAACAATCCGACCGTGCCGCTGCGCTCAGAGGAGGTTGAGCTGGCTGTCGTCGGGGGGCGTGACGGTGATCTTCTTCTTCGGCCGGGCCTGCGGGGCGGCGACGGTCACGCTGGCCTCGTCGCTCTCGAGCTTGCCGAGGATGGTCTTGGCGCGGTCGATGACGCTGAGCGGGAGGCCGGCGAGGCGGGCGACCTGGATGCCGTAGCTGCGGTCGGCGGCGCCCGGCACGACGCGACGGACAAACACGATGTCGTCCTGCCACTCCTTCACGGCCACCGAGTAATTCCGCAGGCGCGGCAGGTGCTTCTCGAGCTGCGTGAGCTCCTGGTAGTGGGTCGCGAAGAGCGTGCGGGGGCCGCGCTCCGCCTCGCGGTGCAGATGCTCGACCACGGCCCACGCGATGGACAGGCCGTCGTAGGTCGACGTGCCCCGGCCGATCTCGTCGAGGATGATGAGCGAGCGGTGCGTGGCGTTGTTGAGGATGTTCGCGGTCTCGTTCATCTCCACCATGAACGTCGAGTTGCCCCGGGCGAGGTCGTCGCTCGCCCCGACGCGCGAAAAGATCCGGTCGACCAGCCCGAGGCGGCAGGACTTCGCCGGCACCCAGCAGCCGACCTGGGCGAGGAGGGTGATCAGCGCGACCTGGCGGATGTAGGTGGACTTGCCGGCCATGTTGGGGCCGGTGAGGAGCGCGATCTGGGCGTCGTCGCAGGACAGCGCGGTGTCGTTCGGGACGAACGTGGCGCTGGCGCCGCGGGCGAGATTGGCCCCGGGCGCCTTCAGCATCTGTTCCACCACCGGATGCCGGCCCTCGGTGATCTCGAGGCCCTCGCCCTCGTCGAGGACGGGCCGGCAATAGCTCCACTCGCGCGCGAGCACGGCCCAGCCGGCCAGCACATCCAGTTCGGCCAGGGCGTCGGCGGCGTGGGCGAGCGTGACGGAGTGGTCGAGGACCGAGGCGACGAGCTGGTTGAACAGCTCCTGCTCGCGGGCGAGGGCGTTCTCCTCGGCGTGGAAGATCTCCTTCTCCTTTTGCCGCAGGGCCTCGGTGACATAGCGCTCGCCGCCGACGGTTGTCTGCCGGCGGATGTAGTCCGAGGGCACGAGGTGGAGGTTCGCCTTGGTGACCTCGATGTAGTACCCGAAATTGTTCGTGAACCTCACCTTCAGGCTGCGGATGCCCGTGCGCTCCTGCTCCGAGCGCTCGAGTTCCGAGAGCCACGTCTTGTTGTCGGTGGTGAGCGCGCGCAACCGGTCGAGCTCCGCGTCGAAGCCGAGCCGGATGTAGTTGCCGTCCGCCAGGTCGTTCGGCAGCTCGTCGGCGAGGCCGCGGCGCAACAGGTCGCGCAGGTCGGGCAATTCCGGCAGCCGGGGCTCGTAGGCGGCCGCGAGTTCGGCCCCGAATCCGGCCAGCTCGCGCCGGACCGCGGGCAGCTGGACAAGCGTGTCGCGGATGCCGCCGAGCTCGCGCGGGTTCCGGAGCCGGTTCTGCAGGCGCCCGAGGATGCGCGGGATGTCGCGGACGCTCGTCAGCTGCTCCCGCAGCGCGGCGAGACGCGAGGGTTGGGCGAGGAGGACACCCACCTGAGCCTGCCGGCGGTTGATCTCGGCCAAGTCCAGCGTCGGAGCCGCCAGCCAGCGCTCGAGCAGCCGGGCGCCGGTCGGCGTCATGGTGTGATTGATGGCCCCGAGCAGGGAGCCCTCGCGGGCGCCCTGCGTCGACGAGAAGATCTCGAGATTGCGGAGGGTGGCCGGGTCGAGCAGCAGGGTGCGGGCGCTGCGGTACTCCTGCAGGCCGCGCAGGTTCTCGGGTTTCGCGCAGAGATTCTCGGTCGCGTAGTAGACCAGGGCGCCGGCCGGTCCGAGCGCGGGATGTGACTGCACCAGGCCAAAGCCCTGGAGATTCAGCACCCCGAGCGTGTCCATCACCGTCTTCGCCCCGGTTGCGGTCTCGAAGTGGTAGCCGGACAGCTCCGAGCAGATCCGGGCCGCGCAGAAGGCCTGCAGGGCGTGAACCTCGATTTGCTCGTGCGGCTGCGCGGCCCAGCGCTCGAGCTCACCCTCGATCAACAGGATCTCGGCGGGATCGAGGGCGGTCAGGACCGGGAGGAGGTTGGCGATGTGGGTGTCGGTCGCGACCTTGAACTCCGCCGTCGAGAGATCGAGCCACGCGGCATGGAGGCCCTGCTTGTCGAGGGCGAGGGCGCACAGGTAGTGGTTGCGCGCGGCGTCGAGCTGGTTCGCCGAGAGCGTGGTGCCGGGCGACAGGATGCGGGTGAGCTGGCGCTTCACCAGCCGGCCGGCCTGCGCGGGCTCGGCCTGGTCGCAGATGGCGACCTTTTTTCCGGCGGCGAGCAGCTTGGTGACGTAGGTGTCGCAGGCATGCGCCGGGATGCCGGCCATGGGATGGTCCTGGCGCTTGGTCAGGGTGAGGCCGAGGAGCCGCGACGCCACCACCGCGTCGTCGAAGAACAGCTCGAAGAAATCGCCCAGCCGGAAGAGCAGCAGGGTGTCGCGCGGCAGGCCGCGTTTGACCTCGAAATACTG
>CAZUQB010000118.1:0-7047 GCA_964622405.1 uncultured Opitutaceae bacterium
GTGGGAGGGCGAGTTCGACGACGCCAAGGCGCAGGCCAGCTTCGGCCGCCCGGAAGCCGCGGGGGAAGGCTGAGAGTGCGGCCGGCCTGCACCATCCATCCGATCGCCCGGGCCACGCGTCCTTCAGCTTTCAACCTTCAACGTTCAACCCATGAGCCCGACTGAGCCCCAGGCCCCGTCCCCGGTCCCGTTCAGCGCCGTGCTGCTCGCCGGCGGCCACTCGATCCGCATGCATCGCGACAAGGCGCTGCTCGCGCACGGCGACACCGTGATGTGGCGGCGGCAGCGGGACGTGCTGGCCGCGGCGGGCGCCGCGGAGATTCTGCTTTCGGCCCGGCCGCAGCAGGTGTGGGCGGCGACGGCGGAGGGTTTCGCGGCCGTGGTGCCGGACGCGGTGCCGGATTCCGGCCCGCTCGGCGGGATTGTGGCGGGGTTCGACCGGGCCACGCACGGGCACCTGGCGGTGCTGGCCGTGGATCTGCCCCGGATGGAGGCGGCCTGGTTCGCGGCCCGCGCGGCGGACTGCGCGCCGGGAGTCGGGGTGGTGGGGCGTCGCGACGGATTCTTCGAGCCGTTGGCGGCGATCTATCCCCGCGAACTCGCCCCGCTGGCGCGCGAGATGATCGAGGCGCGCGTGCTCTCGCTGCAGAAGCTGCTGGCGGCGGCGGTGGCGTCGGGCCGGATCCGGGTGCACGAGATCACGGCGGACGAGCAGGCGATGTTCGCCAACTGGAACGAGCCCGTCCGGCCAGCGTAGGCCGGCGGCTATTCGGCCTCGAGCGCCGCGGCGATCGCGGGGCGGCGGCGGTGGTAGTACAGGGCCATGGTGCCCGGGTAGCCCACGGCCACCAGGGCGACGAAGGCGTAGGTGACGCGGTAGGAGAGCAGCAGGAACTCCTGTTCCGACAGGCCGGTCTGGTCGAGCGACGCGCGCAGGTCCGGCGTGAGCGCCGCTCGCAGCGGGGTGAGGTCGACGTGGGTCAGCTGCCAGCCGCAGAGCGCGAGCAGGAACGCCATGCAGAACGCCTGGCCGCCCACCAGCCAGTTCAACCCGCGGGCCTCGCCGTCGTGCAGGAGCGAGCCGCCGTGGAGGGCCATCGCGCCGGTGCCGGCCACCAGCAGCCAGGTCAGGCAGCCGAACACCTCGCCGCCGGCGGCGCCGATGAGGCCGAAGGTGCTGCCGATGACCATGACCCAGGTGCCGTTCAGGCGGGCCTGGCCAACGACGCGGGCCAGCGTCTCGTGGGGCAGCAGGGGAGGGAGGTCGGACATGCGGGGGAAGGAAATTGGGCGGAAGGTCGTTGCAAGCGGACTCGGGCCCGATGTCAAACCGACCGTGCGGGCTAGACTTCGCCTCCCCGGGCTCCACACACTGGGACCGGTGCCCGCCCGCCGTCCAGATCCGCCCTTCCGCTTCCGGCTCGATTTCCCGCCCGAGCTGCCGATCAGCGCGCGCGCCGAGGAGATCGTCGCGGCCATCCAGGCGCACCCGGTGGTGATCCTCGCCGGCGAGACCGGGTCGGGCAAGACCACCCAGATCCCAAAGATGTGCCTGGCCGCCGGCCGCGGGCTCCACGGGCGGATCGGCTGCACCCAGCCCCGCCGCGTCGCCGCCCTCTCGATCTCGCGCCGCGTCGCCGAGGAGCTCGGCGTCGACTGGGGCCGCGAGGTCGGCTGCAAGATCCGGTTCACCGACCAGACCACGCCGGCCACCGTCATCAAGTTCCTCACCGACGGCATGCTGCTGGCCGAGGTCCAGGGCGATCCGCTCCTGCGCGAGTACGACACCCTGATCATCGACGAGGCGCACGAGCGCTCGCTCAACATCGACTTCCTCCTCGGCCACCTCCGCACGCTCCGCCACCGCCGGCCGGAGCTGAAGATCGTCATCACCTCCGCGACCATCGACACCGAGATGTTCAGCGCCGCGTTCGACGGCGCGCCGGTGCTGCGGGTCGAGGGCCGCACCTACCCGGTCGAGGTGATCTATGCGCCGCTCGACGCGCTCGGGTCCGACGCCGCCGAGGGCGACGAGCAGGACGCCCGCGCCGAGGCGCTGCACTACATCGACGGGGCCGTCGAGGCGGTCGAGCGCATCGTGCGCGAAAGCCCGGCGGGCGACGTGCTGGTGTTCATGCCGAGCGAGCGCGACATCCGCGAGGCCTCCGACCTGCTGGCCGGCCGGAGGCTCCGCGACTGCGAGATCGTGCCGCTGTTCGGCCGGCTCTCCAACGCCGAGCAGCAGCGCGTGTTCGCCCCGACCCCGCACCGGAAGCTCGTCGTCGCGACCAACATCGCGGAAACCTCCCTGACCATCCCGGGCATCCGCTTCGTCGTGGACACCGGCCTCGCCCGGGTGAGCCGCTACGCCGCGCAGGCGCGGACCCGCCGCCTGCCCATCGAGCCGATCGCCCAGTCGAGCGCGGACCAGCGCAAGGGCCGGTGCGGCCGCGTCGCCGACGGCGTCTGCATCCGCCTCTACTCCGAGGCCGACTACCTCGACCGGCCGCGCTTCGCCCAGCCCGAGATCCAGCGCGCGAACCTCGCCGACGTCATCCTCCGCCTGAAGGCCTTCGGGCTCGGCGACATCGAGCGGTTCCCGTTCATCAACGCCCCGGCGGTCAAGTCCGTCCGCGCCGGCTACGCCCTGCTGGAGGAGCTGGGCGCCCTCGAGGACGACCCCGCGGCCCCGGGCGCGCACGCCCTCACCGCCGTCGGGCACGAGCTCGCCCGGCTGCCGGTCGACCCGACCGTCGGCCGCATGATCCTCCAGGCGCGGACCGAGCACGCGCTGCGCGAGGTGCTGGTCATCGCCTCGGGCCTGTCCGTGCAGGACCCGCGCGAGCGCCCGCTGGACCGGCAGGCGCAGGCCGACGCGGCCCACCGGCGCTTCGTCCATCCCGACTCGGACTTCCTCACGCTCTTCAACATCTGGGCGGCCTATCACGACCAGTTCGAGAACCTCTCGCAGGCGAAGCTGCGCCGGTTCTGCCGCGACCACTTCCTGAGCTACACCCGCCTGCGCGAGTGGCGCGACATCCACGGCCAGCTGCTCGAGGTGCTGCGCGAGCGCGACGGCTTCCGCATGACCTCGGCGTTCAACGGCCGGTCGCCCAACGACCTGGAGGACTCGGGTTTCGGCACGCCGGCCTACCGCGCCATCCACCGCAGCATCCTCGCCGGCCTGCTCGGCAACATCGCGGTGCGCGACGAGGACGGCGGCTACAAGGCCACGCACGACCGGCGCGTCAACCTGTTCCCGGGCTCGGTGCTGTTCGCCAAGGACGAGCCGCGCAAGCGCCCCGCCGCCGAGCCGGCCGCGGCCGCCCGCCGGGCGCCCAAGGCGCCGCGCTGGCTGATGGCCGCCGAGATCATGGAGACCACGCGTCTCTATGCCCGCACCTGTGCCCGGCTCGACCCCGCCTGGGCGCTCGACCTCGGCCGCCACCTCGTCCGGGTCGCGCACAGCGAGCCGTTCTGGAACGAGGCGGGCGGCCGCGTGATGGTGAAGCAACGCACGCGGCTCTACGGCCTCGAGCTGGAGAGCAAGGCCGTCGGCTACGGCCGCATCGACCCGGCGGCGGCCACCGAGATCTTCATCCGCGAGGGACTGGTGAACGACACCATCACGTTCCCGCTCGATTTCATCGCGCACAACCGCCAGGTCCGCGAGCGCCTCGACGTGATCCTCACGCGCACGCGCGACGCCGGGTACCTCAACCTCGACGAGGCGGCCTACCGCTTCTACGCGGCCCGGCTCGCCGCGACGCCGGTCTCGTCGGTGGCCGAGCTGGTGGACCTGGTCCGGGAGCGGCGCGGGGCGGAGCCGCGGTTCCTGATGATGGAGCCGGGCGACCTCCGGGACCCGGAGTCGCTGGCGCACGACGCGGCGGCCTTTCCCGCCAGCCTGCCGCTGGAGAACCGCGCGCTGCCGCTCGTCTACACCTACAAGCCCGGCGAAACCGACGACGGCGTGACCCTGGACGTGACCGTGGCGGAGGCCGAGCGCCTGACCCCGGCCGCGCTGGACTGGGCGGTCCCGGGCCATCTCGAGGCGAAGGTGGAGCACTATCTCCGGGCGCTGCCCAAGGAGCTACGGCGTGGCTTTGTGCCGCTGGCGGAGACGGCGCGCTCGCTGGCGGAGCAGGTCGCGGCGCGCGACCGCCTGACTGGCCGGCGGGAGACCCTGCCCGAGGCGCTGGCGGCGCAGATCGCGGAGCGTTTCCGCGTGACCGTGGACCCGGAGGCGTGGGCCGCGAAGCCGCTGCCGGATCACCTCCGGGTGCGGATCCGGGTGGTGGACGCCGCCGGCCGGGAGCTGGGCAGCGGGCGCGACCTGGCGGAGTTGCGGCAGGTGCTGCACCTGCAGGCCCGCGAGGCGAGCGCGAACGTGGCGCGCGAGGACCCGGCGGCCTGGAGGACCGCGCGGGCCAGGTGGGAGAAGCCGGTGCAGACCGCATGGACCTTCGGCGACGTGCCCGAGCGCGTGCCGGTGAGCGAGCCGGGCGGCGTGCCCGTCTTCGCGTTCCCGGGACTGCGGCCGGCCGAGGGCGGCGTGGAACTGCGCCTGTTCAAGACCCCCGAGGACGCCGCGGGCGCGACCGCACGGGGGCTCGCCGCCCTGCTCGAGCGCCAGCTGGGCGCGGACCTGATGTGGACCGAACGCGACCTGCGGGCGCTGCGGGAGCTGGGGCCGCTGGCGGCCACCTTGGCACCGACCGAGGAGCTGCAGGCGCACGCGCTGGAGTCGCTGCGCCGCTGGGCCTGCGATCCGGGACGGGCGACGGCCCTGACCAGCAAGGCTTTTGAGGCGGCCGTGACCCGGGCGAAGGCCGACCTGCGCGGCGTGGTGCCGCGGCTGCGCGACCTGCTGCGGGAAATCCTGGCGCTCCGGCAGTCGCTGTTCGTGCATCCCACTCCGCCGGCCGGGCTGGACCGCGACCTCGCCGCGCTGCTGCCGCGGGACTTCGTGCGGGTCGCGCCCTACGCGCAGCTGGCGCACTTTCCGCGTTACCTGAAGGCGATGAAGGTCCGGGCCGACCGCTGGAAGCAGAATCCGGCGAAGGACGCCGAGCGGGCCGCGCAGCTCGCGCCCTATGTGGCCGCGCTGCAGCGTCCCGGGACCCCGGAGCGGTTCCGCTGGCTCGTCGAGGAGTACCGCGTGAGCCTCTTTGCGCAGGAGCTCGGCACGGCGGAGCCCGTGTCGAAGGTGAAGCTCGATCGTGTGCTGGCGGGTGACGGCCCGGCGCCGGCGGCGCGCGAGACGCCGGCGGCGCGGCCAATCGTGAGCGCACCCGTGACCGAACGGAAGAGCGGTCCGCTCAAGAGCCTGGGCGCGCTCGACAAGCTGTTCCCGCGCTAAGGCTGGCCGCCGGACCCCCGGTGCGTGTTCCGGCGCCGCTGATTTGACGGCACGACGGGCGCGCCCCAGAGTGCCGGCGCATGAAAAAGCTCCTGACTCTCCTGGGAATGGGACTGGCGGCGCTGACGGCGACCGCCGCCGTGGTGACCCGGCCGGTCGCGTATGAGCACGCCGGCGCGAAGCTCGAAGGCTACCTGGCGTACGACGACAGCCTGACCGCGAAGGGCAAGCTGCCGGGCGTGCTGGTGGTGCATGAGTGGTGGGGCCTGAACGACTACGCGAAGGGCCGGGCCGAGCAGCTGGCGAAACTCGGCTACGTCGCATTCGCTCTCGACATGTACGGTGCGGGGATCTCGACCCTCGATCCGAAGAAGGCCGGGCAGCTCGCGGGCCAGTTCTATGGCAAGCCGCTCATGGCGGAGCGGGCGCGGGCCGGCCTCGACCAGTTGCTGGCCACCGGGCTGGTGGACCCGGGCCGCGTGGCGGCGATCGGCTACTGCTTCGGCGGTTCGACGGTGCAGGCGCTGGCGTACAGCGGCGCGCCGCTGGCGGGCATCGTGAGCTTTCACGGCGGGCTGATCCCGGTGCCGGCGGACGCGGCGGCCAAGAACAAGGCCAAGATCCTGATCTGTCACGGCGCGGTGGACCCCTTCGTCTCGCGGGCGGAACTCGACGCGTTCCTCCAGGCGATGAACGACGGCAAGTTCGACTACCAGTTCATCAGCTACGCCGGCGCGATCCACGCGTTCACCAACCCGCGCGCCGACGAGGTCGCCGCCCAGTCGGGCCTCAAGGGCATCGGCTACAATGCCGCCGCCGACCGCCGCTCCTGGTCGCACATGAAGGCCTTCTTCAAGGAAATCTTCGGAGGCCGGAAACCGTGAGCGCGCGGTTTGCCTGGTGGCTCCGGCTGGCGCTGGCCGGACTCACGGTGGCGGTCTCGCTCCACGCCGCCTCGGCCAAGTCCGCGTGGAAGGAGATCGACGGCCTCGTCCGGTCGACCGCCGAAATGGTGCGGGACCGGAACAGCGGCGATCTTTTCAACAACCTCAACCTGCTCAAGTTCCGCCTCGATGATTTCATCGCCCAGTATCCCGCGGATGATCACCGCTGGAATGCCGAGGTGCTGAAGCTCCACACGGCGGCGCAGCTGGCGACGCTGAACGGCACCGCGGTCGACTGGTCGGAGCAGGAGGACGGCTTTGCCTATGTGATGGCGGCCTCGGGCGCCAAGCGGGACGTGAAAGTCGCGGCGCGCGCCGCGTGGTTCCATGCCCGGCTGATGCAGCTCCCGGCCGCCCGCGGCGACGAACCGCTCCGCGCGATGGCGCGTGAAGTCCAGCAGTTCCTCGACGAGAACCGCTCGAACGCCAACGCCGCCCAGGCGGCCATGGAAGTGGCGGTGGCCGCGGCGAAGGCGGATCCGGACCGGGCCGAGGCGATCCTGCAGAAGGTGGCCCAGGCGGGTGACGGTGAGATTCCCACGGAAGCGGCCAGCCGACTCCGCATCGTGCAGGCGCGCCGCGCCCCGATGACCCTGCAGTTCACGGCGCTGGACGGGACCAAGGTGGATCTGGCCGCGCTGCGCGGCAAGGTGGTGCTCATCGACTTTTGGGCGACCTGGTGCCCACCGTGCCGCGAGGAGACGCCGGGCATCGTGGAAACCTACCGGCGCCTGCACGACC
>CAZUQB010000119.1:0-3929 GCA_964622405.1 uncultured Opitutaceae bacterium
CGAAGAACTTGATCGGGCTGTCGATGTCCGGATTCCACACCGCGCGCGGGGTCATCGAGCCATGCTGGACGACGCAGTTGCGCAGGCCGGCCACCGCCGAGCCCTCGGTGCCGTCCACCTGCAGGGTGAGCAGGTCGTCGCGGCGGACGCGCACGCACCACGAGGAGTTGAAGTGGCAGATCACGCCGTTCGTCAGCTCAAACGTCGCGTACGCCGCGTCGTCGGCCGTGCACTTGTAGGGCTTGCCGGACTCGTCCCAGCGCTGCGGCAGATGCGTGGCGCCGAGGCAGGAGAGCGACTTCACCTCGCCGAAGAGATTCTGGATCACGTACTGCCAGTGGCAGAGCATGTCCACGATGATGCCGCCGTCCTCCTCCTTGCGGTAGTTCCACGACGGACGCTGGAGCTTCTCGTGCTCGCCGGTGAACACCCAGTAGCCGAACTCGCCGCGGACCGACAGGATCTTGCCGAAGAAACCGGTGTCGATGAGGTACTTCAGCTTGAGCAGGCCGGGCAGCCACAGCTTGTCCTGCACGACGCCGTTCTTCAGGCCGGCGGCCGTGACCTCGCGGGAAAGCGCCAGGGCCTCGGCGGAGGTGGTGGCGGTGGGCTTCTCACAGTAGATGTGTTTCTTCGCCGCGATGGCCTTGCGGACACCGACCGGGCGCTGGCCGGTCAGCGTCGCATCGAAATAGACCTGGTTCGCCGAGTCGGCGAGCGCCGCATCGAGGTTGGTGGTGTAGCGCTTCACCCCGGCGCGCGCCGCGAGGGCCGCGAGCTTCGACTCGCTACGGCCGACCAGGATCGGGTCCGGCATGATCACCTCGGAGTCACCAAGCTTGATGCCTCCCTGGTCGATGATGGCCTTGATCGAGCGCAGCAGGTGCTGGTTCGTGCCCATGCGTCCCGTGACGCCGTTCATGATGATGCCGACTTTGTGCGTGGTCATTGGTTAAAGGGGAGAAGGGACCGGGGGGAGGGAGCGGGAAGAATCACTTCTTGGTGTGCTGGGGCTGGGCGCCGGCCGGGAGCGGGGGCGTCGGGCCGACGCCGGCCGGGGGCAGCGTGCCGTCAAGTTCCTGCCGCCAGTGCGCGACGTCGCCGCCCGGGCAGTAGACATACATGAAGTGCAGGGGCGTGTCGCCGATGTTGGTCAGCTGGTGGAACACCGTCGGCGGCATGTACACGCACTGGCCGGCCGTGATCTCGGAGCGCTCCTGGCCGACGCAGATCTCGCCGCGGCCCTGCAGCACCATGTAGATCTCCTCCTGCTCCTGGTTGTGCCACGGCACCTGGCCGCCGTTGGGCTCGAGCACCACGTAGCCCATGGTGAAGCCCTTCGCGGGAATCGGCTGGCCGCCCTGCCCCACCAATCCCCGGCCCATGCGGCGGGCGGGGAACGTGCGACCGGGAATCTTGGCAATGTCGGCGATGATCATGTGGGGAGGTGTTGGGAAGTGAGGGAAGATTTCTTTCGCCCCGTCATGCCGCCGTCAATCCTGCGCGCACCAGCAGCGCTGAAAGATCGGGCTCGCGGCCCATGAACTCGCGATAAAGCGCCATCGGATCGGCCGAGTTGCCCCGGCTCAGGATGCACCGGACAAACTCCCCGCCCACCTTGGCGCTGAAAAGCCCTTCCTTCCGAAACCGCGTGAAGGCATCGGCATCCAGAACCTCCGCCCACTTGTACGAATAATATCCCGCCGCGTAGCCAACCGGATCGGAGAAAAGGTGCGAGAAGCGCTTCACGATGGTCGGCGCCGGCGGCTCGGTCGGCATCAGACAGTCCGCGATTAATCCTCGCGCCACGGGTTCAAGGTCGGCGATCCCCGCCAGGTCCGCCGCGCGGACGTGGAGCGCCAGGTCCATCTTCGCGAATGCCACCTGGCGCATGGTCGCCGAGGCCGAGCGGAAATTCTTCGCCCCAACCATCTTCCTGAAGATGTCCTCGGGGATCACGGCGCCGGTCTCGTGGTGCCGCGCGAAGAGATCGAGGCTCGCCCGCTCCCAGCACCAGTTTTCCATGATCTGCGACGGCAGTTCCACGAAGTCCCACGCCACGTTCACGCCGTTGAGGGACTTGATTTCCACCTCGCCCAGCAGGTGGTGCAACAGGTGGCCGAACTCGTGGAAGATGGTCTCGACCTCGCGGTGGGTCAGCAGCGCCGGCCGCCCCTCCGTCGGCGGCGTCAAATTGCCGCAGATCAGGCCGAGGTGCGGCGCGCGGGTGCCGTCCGGCTGCGGTCCGCCGGTGAGCAGGTAGTTCATCCAGGCCCCGCCCCGCTTCGACTCGCGCGGGTGCCAGTCGGCATAGAAGGAGCCGACCGGGCGCCCCTGCGCATCGTGCATGTCGTAGAATTTCACCTCCGGGTGCCATGTTTCCACCGCGCCCGCCGGACGCTCGGCGATCCGCAGCCCGAACACCCGCGAGGCCAGCTCGAACAGGCCGGCAATCACACGGTCCATCGGGAAATACGGACGCAGCACCTCCTCGTCGAAGGCATGCCGCGCCAGCCGGAGTTTCTCGGCCCAGTACGCGGTCTCCCACGGCGCCAGCCGGGCCACGGGCTGCCCGGTCTGCTCCGCCTTGAACGCCTCCAGCTCGCGCGTCTCGCGCGCAAACGCGTCGGCCGCCCGGCGCTGCAGGTCCTCGATAAAAGCCAGGGCCTTCGCGCCGCTCTTGGCCATCCGCCGCTCGGTCACGAGATCCGCGAAATGCGATTTGCCCAGCAGCTTCGCCTTCTCCGCCCGCAGCGCGAGAATCCGGCCGAGCAGCGGGGTGTTGTCGTGGGGCGACTGCGCCCCAACTCCGACCGCCGCCGTCCACATCTGACGCCGCAGGTCGGCGTTCGCCAGGTAGGTCATGAACGGCTCCTGCGACGGCATGTGCAGGGTGAATCGCCAGCCCGCCAAGCCTTTCGCCTCCGCCCCCTGCCGGGCCGCCGCCCGCGCATGCGCCGGCAGGCCGTCCAACTGGGACTCGTCCGTCACCAGCAGCTGCCAGGCATTCGTGGCGTCGAGGACGTTCTCCGAGTATTTCTGGGTGAGCTGCGCCAATTCGCTTTGCAGCGCCTCGATGCGCGCCCGCTGCTCCGGCGGCAGGTCGGCGCCCGCGAGGCGGAATTCCGCGACCGTCTCGTCGATGAACCGGCGATGGATGCCGGTCCGGGCCCGGCCGTCCGCCGACTCAGCCACCGCGCGCAACCGCCGCCAAAGCTCCGGATTGAGCGGGATCTTCGCGTAAAACGCCGACACCTGCGGAAGCATCGCGTTGTGGGCCTCGCGCAGCGCCGGCGAGTCCGCGACCGACTGCAGGTGGGTCACCTTGCCCCAGGCGGCATTCAGCTCCTCCGTCGCGCGCTCCAGGGCGAGAAACGTGTCCTCGTAGGTCAGGCCGCCCAGATCGCGCGATGCGATCGCAGCAATGGCGGCCTCGGCGCGCTGCAGCGCCAGGCCGATGTCGGGGCGCACGTGGTCCGGGGTCAGCCGGGTCCAGCGGATGGCAAAGTCAGGGGCGAGAAACGGATGGTCGGACATGCAGGGGCGACCACCAGAACCTCATCCCCGCACCGGCGCAAGCGTCACCATGCGTAACCCACCCCGACCGAAACCTGGCGCCGCGCGGCCGGCACCGCCGGGACTTCCTGGAAGGCGGAATTCCACAGGTTGTCCGCCTGAATGGTGAACTCCGCCCCCGCCAGCGCCGCCGGGCGATAGCTCAGGCCGAGGGAACTGATCACGGCCTCGTCGCTACCGGTCACGCGCAGGAGGTTGTCCGCCTGCACGCGGGCGGCGTTGTCGAATCGCACGGTGAACTCCCGCGTCAGGCGCACCACCACCGCGGCCGTCAGCCGCTGGCGCGCGTAGTTCAGCGCATAGAAACTGGCGTCGACCGCCGCACCCCGGTAATCCGGCGACTTGGACAGCAC
>CAZUQB010000119.1:4029-6979 GCA_964622405.1 uncultured Opitutaceae bacterium
CGGAACAGTCCGGACGCCGCGCTGGAGTTGAGCGCCGTGTAGCTCGGGAGCTGGGTTGTGGTGGCAAAGCTCGCATAGAACCGGGCCACGGCCGCCCGCGGCTGCTCGAGCGCGACCTCCGCGACCGGCGACCACGCGTCGCCGTCGTGATTCGAATGATCGTAGGTCGCTCCGGCCTTCGCCACCAGCCGGGCACCGTCGGCGAGCGGCCAGGACTTCTCCGGCACCAGCGCCAGCTTCTCCAGGGTCCGGGAGTGAAACCGGCCGGCGGTGAGCGACGTCGAATGCAGGTCGTCCGAGAGGACCTCGCCGTGGAAATTCCAGGTGAGCCCGCCGAGTTCACGCCGCCCGCCGACGGCGGCCCCGCTCACCCAGGTCGTGTGCTGAAAGGGATGCACCGATCCGAGCGGGGCAAACCGGTTGAAGGCATAGTCGTCCTTGTTCCGCCGATGATAGACCCCCGCCTCCAGAAACTCGCCGCCGCCGAGATCCACCCGGTGATTCGCCGCCAGCAGGACCGTTTCCAGGTTTTCCGATTCGTTGGAATTGAACGGCGTGTAGAGGTTCGGCCAGCCGAAGAACTTCGACTGGTAGCCCGCGAACAGGTCCGTCTGCGAGTGGGAGTCGCTCAACTGGACGCGACCGTTGACCCGGTTGAAGTGACTGTCGCCAAACGGCACGGAACCGTTCGCCTCCGAGCGCGCCCACGCCACGTCGGCCCCCACCCGGCGGCCGCCCGCGCCCGGGGAGCCGGCGAAGCCCTGGTAGAACTCCTGGCGATTCAGGCCGTATTCGCCCGCCGCCAGCGCCAGGGAGCCGGTCGTTTGGATCGGCCGCCAGCCGTACAAAATGGCGCCGACGGTCGAATTGAACGCGCGCCCGGCGTGGTCCGCCCCCGTGAGGATCTCCGGGGCGGTGAGCATGGCGGGCGCAACCGGAATTTCGGCGAAGTAATGCCCGGTTTGGGGGTCGCCCGGCGAGATCGCGCCCAGGCCGAAGCCCGTGTTCTCAAAGATGCCGCCGCGGATCGTGATGTCGGCCTGGGCCTCGGTGAGATTGCGCGCCTGGACGTCAACCTGCGGCTCGAACCGCAGCGCCGAGACCGGCATGGCAAATGATCCCGTCGGCGACTGGTTGGCCACGCGCGGGGAATACACGGTCACCTCGGGCAGGCTGAGCGGCGCGGTCTGGGCGCACAGGGGGGCGGCGGCAAAAACTCCGGCGGCAAACAGGCGGGCGATCATGCCGAACCGCTACCAGCGCCCGCGGCGAAAACAAGCCCAAGTTAGCTCACGCGTGTCATGTCCTTAACAAGGAGGTCGTGACGCGGTAATAACCGACGACAAAAAAGCCCGGCCGAGCTGGCCGGGCTTCAAAAGCGGGTACGGGAGGCGGACTTATTCGTCGCCGTCGTTGCCGATGGCCTCAACGGGGCAGCCCTCGAGCGCTTCCATGCACTGGGCGATTTCCTCGTCCGTGGTCGGCTGCTTGTGGACGAAGGAGTAACCGCCCTCGTCATGTCGTGTGAAGAATCCCGGGGCCGTTTCACGGCAGAGATCGCAGTCAATGCACTGCTGATCGACGTAAAACTTACCGGCGGCGTTCTGCGCCCATTTGTCAGCTTTGTTGGCCATGGTTCGACCGACGAAAGATTAATTAAAACTGCTGTCAAGCGGTGAGCACGGACTGACAGGAATCGGCAGTTTTGCCTCAGTCCGGAGTGGCCAACGGCGGGGTTTGGCCGTTCGACGGCGGCAACGATCCGTTCGTCGCGCGTTCCATCGTTTTCTTCCGCAGGCGGCTTGTATTTGGACCCCACCCTTCCATGATGCCAGCCCATGCTCTCGGACCGGTCCTACATGCGCGACTCCTACTCCCAGGAGAAATCCTCGGTATTGGCGTGGCTGATCTCTGCGACCGTCGCCGGCTTTGTGCTGCAAAACGTGGCCACCCGGGTGTTTACCGGTGGCGGCTATATCGAGCATCTCTTCGGCCTCTCCATCGGTGGCCTCAAGTCCCTGCGTCTCTGGGGCCTGCTCACCTACGGCCTGCTGCATGATACCGGCAATATCCTGCACATCATCGTCAACCTTCTTGGCCTGTATTTTCTCGGCCGGGCGCTCCTGCCCATGCTCGGCGCCAAGCGATTCCTGGGTTTGTACGCCGGCGCGATATTTCTCGGCGGTGTGGTCTGGGCGGCGGCCAACTGGCATCTGGGCGGGACCCTGATCGGGGCATCGGCCGGGGTCTTCGGCCTGCTGATCGTCTACGCGTGCTTCTATCCGAACCAGCCGATGACCATTCTGCTGCTGTTCATCTTCCCGGTCACGCTGAAGCCCAAGTACGTCGCGATGGCCGCCCTGCTGATCGACCTGCTCGGGTGCCTTTGCTACGAGGTGATGGGCGTCCCGTCGCCGTTCGGTCTCGCCCACTCCGCTCACCTGGGAGGCATGGCAGCCGGATGGTTCTACTACCGCTATGTCCACGAGGCGCGCTGGCGCCTGCCGAGCCGCCAGGTCGAGATCGAGCTGCCGCGCTGGGCCAAGAAATCGGCCAAGGGCGCCGCGTCCGGCACCTTCCAGGTCAATGTCGGCCCGAAGAGCGACCTCCGCGCGGAGGTCGACCGGATCCTCGACAAGATCAACAGCCAGGGATTCGGCGCGCTCACCCCCGAGGAGAAACGCGTCCTCGACGAGGCCAAGGACCTCCTCAGCCGCCGCTAGCGTCCGCCGGGGCGCCAGTCATATTCTGCTCGTCCCGGGTGAAACTTTTGGCGATTTCCCCTATCTTATAGGCTACATGATGAATCCTGCTCCCATTCGGCGCCTGGGCCTGAGTCTGGCCCTCGTGGCGCTGACCGCCGTCGCGGCCCTGGGCCGTACCGACCACCCGTTTACCAGCTCGACGACCCTGACGGTCGAGGCCCGCACGCTCGTGCAGTTGCTCGAGC
>CAZUQB010000120.1:0-6971 GCA_964622405.1 uncultured Opitutaceae bacterium
ACTGCCGCACGATCTGGATCGCCGCCGGCCTCGGCAGCGGCCTCCATCGCTTCACCGGTGGCCAGGCCAAGGAGCTCATCGCGCTCCGCCAGAAACTCGGCATGCCGGACCCGCGCTCCAATCTCAAGGAGTGCGAGCTCTGCGACAGCGCCGATTTCCGCCCCGCCACCGTCTCCGCCGCCCCCGCGGCCCGCGAGGCCAGCGCCCCGGCCGACCCCCAGGTCGAGGCCCTCGTCCAGCAGATCACCGACCAGATCCTGAAGGCGATCACGGCGAAGTAGCGGGTAGCGAGTAGCGGGTAGCGAGCATGGCCGTCCGCCCGGTCGGCGGCCTGATGAGTTTCTCTGCCGCTGTCCTCCTACTCGCTACCCGCTACGCACTACTCGCTACTCTAAAATAATGAAAGTCTCCATCATCGGCGGCGGTGGCCGCGTCGGGTCCAACGCGGCGTTCGCGCTCCAGTGCGCGGGCGTCGTGTCCGAGATCCAGCTCCTCGACGCCAACGCGGACCTCGCGGAGGGCGAGGCGCTCGACCTCCTGCACGGCTCGTCCGCGATCGCCGACCAGCGCATCTATTCCGGCGACTACGCCCGCGCGAAGGACAGCGACATCTTCGTCATCACCGCCGGCCTGCGCCGCAAGCCCGACGAGTCCCGGCTTGATCTCATCAACCGCAACGTCGCGCTCTTCAGCGGCATCCTCGACAGCATCAAGGCCGCCGGCTTCCGCCGCGACGCCCTCGTGTTCGTCGTCTCGAATCCGGTCGACATTCTCACGCAGCTCGCCGCCGCGCGGCTCGGCCTGCCGTGGTCGCAGGTGCTCGGCCTCGGCACCATGCTCGACACCGCGCGCTTCCGCTCGCTGCTCGCGCAGGAGCTCCGGCTCGCGCCGACGCAGGTGAAGGCGCTGATCCTCGGCGAGCACGGCGACTCGATGTTCCCCGTGTGGTCGTCCGCGACCTGCGCCGGCCTGCCGCTGGTGAAGTACCCGGGCTGCACGCCTTCGTTTCAGACGCAGATCTTCGAGCGCACCAAGGGCAGTGGCGCCGAGGTGATCCGCCGCAAGGGCGGCGCCGGCTGGGCCGTCGGCCTGACCATTGCCGAAGTGATCCACGCGATCGCCCACGACCGCCGTCAGGTGCTGCCGGTTTCCACGGTGCAGCAGGGCGCCTACGGCCTGCGCGGGGTCGCGATCAGCGTGCCGACCGTCGTCGGCCGCGCCGGCGCGCTCGCGCACGTGGAGCTCGAGCTCTGGCCCAAGGAGCTGCAGGCCCTCCAGTCGTCCGCCCGCGCGCTCCAGGAGACCTACGCCAAGGTCGCGAAGTGACGTTGGTGGCCCACGGAACACACGGAACACACGGAATCAGATTCGGAATTCCGTGTCCTCCGTGTGTTCCGTGGGCCAACCTGCCTTGGCTTACCGTGGGAGCGCTCGCCATCGCGCGCGTTCCGTGTCCTGATCGCGGCGAGTGAACTCCGCCGATCCCTTCCGTTCCATCGCCATCGTGGGCGCCGGCGCCATCGGCACGTTTTACGGGGCGCGGCTCGCGCTGGCAGGACGGGACGTCCGGTTCCTGATGCGCAGTGATCTTCCGCTGGTGCGCGAGCGCGGGATCCGGCTCGTTGAGCCGGCGGGCACGCGGTCTCTGCACCCGGTGCAGGCGTTCGGCTCGACCGCGGAGATCGGCCCGGTCGACCTGGTGATCATCACGCTCAAGGCGACGGCCAACGCGTTTTTGCCGCAGCTGCTGCCGCCGCTCCTGCACGCGCAGACCGCGGTGCTCACGCTCCAGAACGGGCTCGGCAACGAAGAGGCCGTCGCGGCGGTGGTGGGGGCGGAACGTGTGCTCGGCGGGCTCTGTTTCATCGGCGTCGCGCGGATCTCCCCGGGCGAGGTGACCTGCGCCAGCCCGGGGTTCATCGACGTGGGAGAGCTGAGCGGGCCCGCCCGCGACCGCACGCGCGCCGTCGCGGCCCTGTTCACCGCGGCCGGCATCCGGTGCACCGCGGACGACCGGCTCGCGGAGGCGCGGTGGAGGAAGCTGTCGTGGAACATCCCGTTCAACGGCCTCGCCATCGCGGCGGGCGGCCTGACCACTGATCGGCTGCTGGCCGACCCGCGCCAGGTGCAGCGCATCCGGATCCTGATGGACGAGGTCGCCGCCGCCGCCCGGGCGCTGGGCTACGACGTGCCGGCCGCCTTCCTGCAGCGGCACCTCGACCAGACCCCGAAGATCGGGGCGTACCGGCCTTCAAGCTTGGTGGATCACGAGGCCGGCCGGCCGATCGAACTCGAGGCGATCTGGGGCGAACCCCTCCGGCGCGGCCAGCAGGCGGGCGTGGCGATGCCGGAACTGGCCGCGCTGTACGCGGAACTGCAGGCCGCCACCCGCCGATGACGCGACGCGGACGAAACGGGCTTTCCCTCGGCCGGCACCTGTGTTTCGTGGTGTTTCCCCCGGTGGGGTCCTGACCACTCTCATGAAAATCGGCGCGCACATATACCTCTGGATGGAACGCTGGTCCGACGCGGAAGTCGGGCTGCTCGAGCGGGCCCGCGGGCTCGGACTCGAGGCGATCGAGCTTTCCGTCGGACTCGATGTGAAGTTCTCCGCCGCGCTCACGCGCCGCGTGGCCGAGGCCAACGGCGTCACCCTGCTCGTCGGTCCCGGCGGCGCGTGGCCCGATGGCGCCGACCTCTCGGACGACGACCCGGTGAACCGCCGCCGGGCCCTCGATTTCCACAAGGCCATTGTCGACCAGACGGCCGAGCTCGGCGCGGTCGCCTACGCCGGCGCCCTGTACGGCCGCCCGGGCAAGGTGCTGCGGCGGCGGCCGCCGGCGGACGAGCTGCCGCGCACGGCGGAGGGCCTGCACGAGCTGGGCGAGCACGCCCGCCGGGCCGGGGTGAAGATCGTGCTCGAGCCCATGAGCCGGTTCCGTTCCCACGTGGCCAACACGCCCGCGCAGATGCTCGCGATCGTGAACCGCGCGGATCACGCGAATCTCCACATCCTTCTCGACACCTATCACCTCGTCACCGAGGTGCGCGACTATGCGGCCGCGATCCGCTCGGTCGGCGACCGGCTCTGGGGCCTGCACGCCTGCGAGAACGACCGCGGCGTGCCCGGCGGCGGGCTGATCCCGTGGCCCGCCGTGTTTGGCGCGCTCCGGGAGACCAAGTGCCAGTATGTCGGCTTCGAGGGCTACAACACCGGGCTGGGCGACTTCGGCTGGCGGCGCGGCATCTTCCAGAACGTCTGCCCGGACGGCGACGCGTTTGTCCGGCAGGCGGTCGCCTTCACCCGGCCGTTTGTGAAGTAAGGCCGGCGCGGGGTCGCTCGTCCGGCCGGACCGGCCTCTCGCCGCCCCTATTGGCCGTTCGTCACTGCGCGCTTGTCGCGAACCGGGCGCCCGGATGAGGGTGGGGCATGCGCAAACTCCTCCCGGTGGCCCTGGCCGCGTTGGCCCTGTCGCCCGCGCTCGCGCGCGCCGACGTCAATCCCGCGAACTTCGACCTGACGGTGAAACCGCAGGACGACTTCTACCGGTACGTGAACGGCACGTACCTGAAGAACACGACGATCCCGCCCGCCTACAGCTCGTGGGGTTCGCACGCCACGCTGCAGAAGAGCAACCAGGAGGCCCTGCGCAAGGTGTGCGAGGCCGCGGCCGCGAAGGGACCGCAGGGCTCGGCGGTGGAACGGCAGGTGGGCGATCTCTGGACCAGTGGCATGGACGAGGCCGCGATCGACGCGGCCGGCCTCACGCCGCTCCGGGATGAACTGGACCGGCTGGCCGCGATCAAGACTCCCGGCGACGTAATGACCGCCATCGCCCGCCTCAAGGCCGTGGGCGTGGGCGGGGCGGGCTTCCGGTTTGGCAGCGCGGCGGACGCGAAGAACAGCGCGGTGGAGCAGGCCCAGCTCTTCCAGGGCGGCCTCGGGCTGCCGGAGCGCGACTATTACCTGCGGGGCGACGAGAAATCCAAGACCCTCCGCACCCAGTATGTCGCCCACGTTGCCCGCATGCTGGAGTTGCTCGGCGACCAGCCGGCGGCGGCGCAGGCGGAGGCGGAGGCGATCCTGAAACTCGAGACGGCCCTCGCCAAGCTCTCGCTCACCCGCACCCAGCTGCGCGACCCGCAGGCCCGGTATCACAAGATGACCGTGGCCGAACTCGGGACGCTGGCGCCCGGGATCGACTGGCCGGGCTTCTTCTCTGCGACGGGCGCGAACGCGTTTGCCGACCTGAACGTCGGTCAGCCGGACTTTTTCAAGGGCTTTGCCGGGCTCGTCACCACGACGCCGGTCGAGGACTGGCGGGCCTATCTCCGCTGGCACCTGATCAACTCGGCGGCGCCCTACCTGAGCAAGCCGTTCGTCGAGGAGGACTTCGCGTTCAACGGCAAGATCCTCACCGGCCGCCAGCAGCTGCGCGACCGCTGGCAGCGCGTGGTCGCGGCCATCGACAACTCGATGGGCGAGGCGCTCGGCCAGCTGTATGTGAAGGAGTATTTTCCGCCGGAGTCGAAGGCGCGGATGATCCAGCTCGTGGCCAATCTCCGCCTGGCGCTCCGCGAGCGGCTGCAGACCATCGAGTGGATGGACGAGCCGACGCGCGCCCGGGCGCTGGCGAAGCTCGACGCCTTCACGGTGAAGGTCGGCTATCCCGACAAGTGGCACGACTACACCGCGGCCCGCGTCGACCGCGGCCCGTACGTGCTGAACATCATGCGCCTCGCCGCCCTCGATCACCGCTGGGACATGGAGAAGATCGGCCAGCCGGTTGACCGCACCGAGTGGTCGATGACCCCGCCCACGGTGAACGCCTACTTCCGTCCCACCGCCAACGAGATCGTGTTCCCCGCCGGCTACCTCCAGCCGCCGTTTTTTGACGCGCAGGCGGATGACGCCGTCAACTACGGCGCGATCGGCACCAGCATCGGCCACGAGATGACCCACGGCTACGACGACAGCGGCCGCCAGTACGACGGCAGCGGCAACCTGGTCGACTGGTGGACGCCCGAGTCCGCGGCGCGGTTCAAGGCCCGCTCGACGGGCATCGTGAAGCAGTTCGGCGCCTACACCGTGCTCGACGGCCTGCACGTCAACGGCGAGCTCACCCAGGGCGAGAACATTGCCGATCTCGGCGGTCTGAAGATCGCGTATGCGGGCCTGCAGAAGGCTCTCGCCGCGAAGCCGCGCGAAAAGATCGACGGCTTCACCCCGGAGCAGCGTTTCTTCATCAGCTTCGCGGCCAAGTGGCGCCGTATCAGCCGGCCCGAGGACCTCCGCCTGCAGGTCCAGACCGATCCGCACTCGCCGTCGGAGTTCCGCGTCAACGGCCCGCTGTCCAACCTGGACGAGTTCGCCCAGGCGTTCAGCGTGCCCGAGGGCGCCCCGATGCGGCGCCCGGCCGCCGAGCGCGTCACCATCTGGTAGGCCGGGCGGTTCGCCGCCTGCCGGTAGCGGGTTTGGCCGTCTCGCTGGTCATGGTATTTACCATGACCACGAGCTCCACCGTCGCGAAGCTGGCGCTCTTTTTCCTCGGCGTCGCCGCGGCCGCCGCCGCCGTGCCGCCGGGTTTCGTGGTGCAGCCCTCGACCCAGCTCCTGCTCGTGGGTGGCACCGCCTCGTTCGGCGTCGTCACCAGCGGCGACCTGCCGATGTCCTACCAGTGGCAGGCCGGGACCGCCGAGTGGGATCCGGTGAGCCATGCCGTGGTGGTGAACACGTGGACCGATCTCACCGACGGCGGCGTCTATGCGGGCACGACTACCGCGACGCTTGCCGTCACGGCCGCGAATTACGCCATGAGCTCGCTCCAGTTCCGGTGCGTCGCCACCAATAGCGCCGGATCCGCGACCAGCAGCGCGGCCATGATGTCGCTGCAGTACTCCGTCTACGTCGGCGCCTATTTCGGCACGCTGAGCGGCGGCGGCAGCTGGGCCCTGTGGGCGGTGGCGCTCGACCACGGCAACTTCGTCGCCTACCTGCCGGACCGCCACAGCGTGGTGGTGCAGGCCGTGACCATCGACCCGGTGACCGGCGCGTTCACCGGGAGCGGCGCCGAGCAGGTGCCCGGCGGAACGGGGACGGCCTGCACCGTGGCCGGCACTGTCCAGGCGGCCGGACCGGGAGGCGGCCGAACGGTCGCCGGCCAGCTCACGGGTCTCGGCGAGACGTTCACCGGAGCGTTCCGGGCGGGCAACGGCTCCCTCACGCCACTCTCGGGCTCGTACTACACCGCCACGGCCCTCAATGGCGACAAGGGCAACGTCTACGTCGTGGTCGGGTACGGCGGCGATGTCCTCGCAGTCGTGGTCTCGCCGACCCTGGTGGATGCCGCGAGCGGCGCGCTGGACGCGGCCGGCACGATGGCCGTCACCACGGCCGCCGGCGGCCAGTTCACGCTCACGGTCGACCCGAACTCGCGGGCCATCACGGCCTCACTGCGGCCCGCCGCGGCTGCCAAGGCGACCCGGTTTGCCGGGCTCTCCGCCCAGGTCGAACCCACGACTCGGCTCACGAACCTCTCGATGCGGGCGAACGCCGGCACAGGCGACGGGACGCTCATCATGGGATTCGTCGTGGGCGGTGGCGGCTCGAAGCGCGTGCTCGTGCGCGGCCTCGGCCCGGCGCTGGTCCAGTACGGCGTCGCCAACGCGATTGCCGATCCCCGCACCCGGCTGCAGGCGTTGGACGGGACGCCGCTCGGGCAGAACGACAATTGGGGCGGCGCGGCCGACCTCAGCCAGGCGATCACCGCCGTCGGTGCGTCGCCACTGGCCCCGGAAGGCAAGGATGCGGCCCTGCTCGCGACGGTGCCCGCCGGGGCCTATTCCGCCCTGGTGGAGAACGCCGCCGGCTCCGGGGGCGTCGCCCTCTGTGAAACCTATGACGCCGACGCCCAGGTGGCGACCCGGCTGGTCAACGTCTCCGCCCGCGCCCAGGTCGGCACCGGGGACGC
>CAZUQB010000121.1:0-6946 GCA_964622405.1 uncultured Opitutaceae bacterium
CGCGCATCCACCTCGAGGAGGACGTGGGCAAGCTCAACCACTTCGCCACCGACTCCCTGGTCGACTTTAACCGCGCCGGCACGCCCCTGATGGAGATCGTCTCGGAGCCCGCCCTGCACTCGGCCGAGGAGGCGTTCGCCTACCTCACCTCGCTCCGCGCCACCATGATCTACGGCGGGATCTCCGACTGCGACATGGAGAAGGGCCAGCTGCGCTGCGACGCCAACATCTCCATCCGCCCCGTCGGCGAGAGCCGGCTCGGCACCAAGGTCGAGCTGAAGAACCTGAACTCGATCTCGTATGTCCGCGACGGCATCGCGCACGAGATCAAGCGGCAGATCGGGGTCATGGAGCGCGGCGGCACCATCGTCCAGGAGACGCGCGACTACGACGGCCTCACGGGCACCTCGCAGTCGCTGCGGTCGAAGGAAATGGCGCACGACTACCGCTATTTCCCGGACCCCGACCTGATGCCGGTGCGGGTGGACGACGCGTGGAAACAGCGCCTGCGCGCCGAGTGTCCCGAGCTGCCCTTCGACAAGCAGCGCCGTTTCCTCGAGCAATACCAATTGCCGTACACCCTGACGTCGGTCCTGGTGTGGGACCGCGCGCTGGCGGACTTCTTCGAGGCCGCAGTGGCTGCGGCCGGCGCCGACCAGGCCCAGGCCGTGGGCAACTGGATCGTGAACGACCTGCTGCGGGAACTCGGCAGTGCCCGGATTCCGTTGGCGGACTCCAAGGTGAGCCCCGCCCGGCTGGCCGCCCTCGTGAAGCTCGTCGAGGCCGGCACCCTGAGAACCAACGCGGCGAAGGAGGTGTTCGTCGAGATGTTCGCCTCGGGCGAGGCGCCGGACGCGATCGCGTCGCGGCGCGGCTTGAACGCGGCGCCGACCGACGCCGGCGAACTCGAGCAGTGGTGCCGCGACGCCATCGCGGGCAACGCCAAGGCCGTTGCGGAATTCAAGGCCGGCAAGGACAGCGCCATCAACGCCCTCAAGGGTCCGGTCATGAAAGCCGCCAAGGGCAAGGCCGATCCCAAGCTGGTGGATGCGACGCTGAGGCGGATGCTTGCCAGTAGCGAGTAGCGGGTAGCGAGTAGCGAGCATCCGGAAGCAGCGGTGGAGCGCGTTGTCCCAAACGCGCTGCTGCGGCCTCGCCTCCAGATGCTCGCTACTCGCTACCCGCTACTCGCTACTAACCCGAACTGTCCGCGACAGTTGCGCTGACGCCCGGATTGCCTAGCGTGCCGGCCATGAATCACTCGAACCGCAAGGGGGATGGGGTTTCACGGCGGGACGCGCTCAAGACGCTGGGTGCGGGAGCCGCTTTTCTGGGACTGGGCATGATTTCCACGCAGGCCATGGCGGTCGAAGCCGCGCCGGCCCCGGCCGCGAGCACCGGCGCGGGGCAGCCGTTCGCGCTGCCAGAGCTGGCATACGCCTTCGATGCCCTCGAGCCGCACATCGACGCCCGCACGATGGAGATTCACTACACCAAGCATCACCAGGCCTACATCACGAACGCCAACAAGGCCCTCGCGGATCACGCCGACCTCCAGAAGCTCACCGCCGCGGACATCCTGCGCGACCTCGGCAAGATGCCCGACAAGATCCGCACCACGCTGCGCAATAACGTCGGGGGACACTTCAATCACTCGCTGTTCTGGCAGGTGATCGGCCCCAACGCGGGAGGCAAGCCGTCGGGCCCGCTCGCCGATGCGATCGCCAAGGCGTTCGGCTCGCACGACGAGTTCGCCAAGAAGTTCACGGATGCCGCCATGAAGCGGTTCGGCAGTGGCTGGGCCTGGCTCAGCGTGAAGGGTGGGGAACTGGCCGTGACTTCCACCCCCAACCAGGATTCGCCGCTGAGCGAGGGAGCGACTCCGCTGCTCGGGCTCGATGTCTGGGAGCACGCCTACTACCTCCACTACCAGAACCGCCGGGCCGACTACGTCACAGCCTTCTGGAATGTGGTCAACTGGCGCCAGGTGGAGGCAAATTACGCAGCCGCGCTGGCGGCCTCCTGACCGCTGAACTTCGCGCGCGGGCCGTTTCCGATCGCGCAGGCGTCGATTGCAGTCAGATCGAACGCGCCCAAAAACGAAAAACCGCGGCAATTTCACCGCGGTTTTTCATTCCCGTGACAACGAAACGGATCGTTTACGGCGTGGACCGCTCCTGCGGAACCGGGGGTGCGGCATTCGTCGCGCGGGAGGCTTGGGCCTGGGGCGAACGGCCGAAAAACTGCAGCATGTGCGAGACATCGGAGTAGCCGCGCGTCTTGAGCAGTTCCTCGATCTGCTGCGCACAGCGGCGAATCTCGGCGGTCAGCTCGGCGTCGATCTCCTCAACCTGATTCGTTTCCTTGCACACGAAGTGATAGCTCTTCGCGGCGCCGATGCTCAGCGCGTACAGGCTCGTGCCGTTATGGTAGAACGACCGGCGAACCAAACCGATCTCCTCAAATGCAGCTAGACAGCGATAAACCGTGACGAGGTCACACGACTTGGCGTCGAGATCGCCATGAATTTGCTCAATGCTTGAAGGCTGCCCGCGCTTGATCAGCGCGGAGAGGATGGCGATGCGGGGCTGCGTGATCCGCAGGCCCGAGCTTTTCAGATGCGTGCACGCCAACGCCATCGGCGATTGAGCCGCCAAGGCGGGAGCCGCGCCGACCAGAGGGTGGTTTGTCTGTGTGGAAGCGATCATTTGCCGTAACCTTGGTGCGACGCGCTTTGGCTGGCGAGGTGCGATACCCTATCCTTTGGTTCAGGTCCGGCACAAGACCAAACCGGCGCGGGTTGCAGGTTGCGCGACTCCGGCCGGTGTGCTAACTCCCTCTCCCACAAACGATGCAAGACCCGGACTTCGCCGAGATTGTCGGACTGATCTGCAAGGAGGATTCCCGCTTTGACCGCAAGGCGTACGACTTCATCCGTCTCGGCCTCGACCACGCCGTGAAGGAGCTGAAAAAGAAGGACGCCACCCGGGCCGGAAGATCGAGACATGTCTCTGGTCAAGAATTACTTGAGGGTTTGAGGGTCTATGCGCTCGAGCAGTATGGCCCGCTGGCCAAGACGGTGCTCAATTCGTGGGGCGTCACCCGCTGCTCCCACTTCGGCGACATCGTTTTCAATCTGATTGAGTACAATGTCTTCAGCAAAACGGAGAGCGACCGGCGCGAGGACTTTGTCGATTTGTACTCGTTCGAGGACGCGTTCGTGAAGCCGTTCCTGCCGTCCAAGTCCCGGAAGGGGTCGTCCGGCGCCGAAACGCTCACCTCGAGCTGACCCGCCGCGCATGGCCTCCGCTCCCTCCGCTGCCGCGGACCTCCGCCTGCTCGATCCGTTCTGGCGTGAAGCCGTCGAGCGCACCGTCCTGCCGAACGGCGTCACCCTCGTCCTCAAGCCCGACCGCTCCGCCGCCCTCGCATCCGTCCAGGTCTGGGTCAAGACCGGCAGCATCCACGAGGGCGCCCATCTCGGCGCGGGGCTTTCGCATTACCTCGAGCACATGCTGTTCAAGGGCACGCCTCGCCGCGCCGGGCGCGAGATCTCGGCCACCGTGCAGGCCCATGGGGGCTACATCAACGCGTACACGACGTTCGACCGCACGGTCTACTATATCGACCTGCCGAGCGAACACACCGCGGTCGCCATCGATGTGCTCGCCGACGCCGTCCTGAATTCGACCCTGCCGGCCGACGAGGTTGCCAAGGAGAAGGACGTCATCCTGCGCGAGATCGCGATGACCAAGGACGATCCCGAGAACCGCCTCTGGGACACGCTGTTCGCGACCGCCTTCCGCGAGCACCCGTACCGCCAGCCGATCATCGGCCACCGCGAGGTGTTCGCCGCCAGCACGCGCGAGGACCTCGCTGGCTACTACCGCAGCCGCTACGTGCCGAACAATCTCGTCGTGGTGATCGTCGGCGACATCGATCTCGCCGCGACGCGCCGGGCCGTCGAGCAGCACTTCGGCGCCGCCCCGCGGGCGCGCCTCGCGCCGGTGCTCGTGCCGGCCGAGCCGCTGCAGCTCGCCCCGCGCGCCGAGCATCGGTTCGAGGACGTGGAGATCACGCGCGCGGCGCTGGCCTGGCCGATTCCGGGACTGACCCACGACGATGCCCCGGCGCTCGACCTGCTCGCGATGGTGCTGGGCTCGGGCGACAGCTCGGTGCTCTGGCACGAGATTCGCGAGCGCCGGGGGTTGGTGCACTCCATCGACGCCACCAGCTGGAATCCCGGCACGGGCGGGCTTTTCTGCGTGTTCTTCACGGCGGATCCGGACAAGCGCCTCCCGGCGATGGACGCGATCGGCGCGACGCTGGCCCGCTGCGCCGCCCGGGGCTTCACCACGGCCCAGCTCCGCAAGGCGATCCGCCAGCTCGTCGTGAGCGAGATCAATGTCCGGAAGACCATGAGCGGGCAGGCCTCGCGCCTCGGTGCCGCCGAGGTGGTCGTTGGCGATCTCGATTACAGCCGCTCGTACTTCGAGCGCCTGCGCGTGATCAAGCCCGCCGAGCTGAGGCGCGTGGCCCGCCGCTACCTGGTGCCGTCGCGGCTCACCGCGGTCTCGCTCAATCCCGCCGCCGCGCGCGCCACCACCGCGGCCGAGGCCACCGCCTCGGCGCCGCTGCCGGATTTCGAGGAGATCAAGCTGCCCAACGGAGCCCGGCTGCTGCTGCAGCCCGACCGCCACCTGCCCAATCTCCACCTGCGTTTCGTCATGCAGGGCGGGCCGCTGTACGAGGCGCCCGGCCGGCGCGGGACCACCGCGCTGCTGGCGACGATGCTCACGAAGGACACCCGGCGGCGGACCTCGGCGCAGGTGGCCCAATTCATCGAGGAGGTCGGAGGGTCGTTCTATCCGTTTTCGGGCAACAACTCCCTTGGCGTGGCCGTCGAGGTGCTCCCGCCGGACCTGGCGCGGGCGCTCGCGGTGCTGGAGGAGGCCGTCTGCGCCCCGGCCTTCCGGGCCGCGACCTTCCGCCAGGAGCGGGACACCCAGGCGGCGGCGCTCCAGCAGGACGCCGACGACGTGGTCACGCTGGCGAGGAAACGCCTGCGGGAGCGGTTTTTCGGCTCCCATCCGCTGGCGTTCGATGCGCAGGGCCAGGAACGGTCCGTCCGGGAACTGTCGACTGACGACCTCGTGACGCTGCACCGGCGGCTGTGCGTCGGGCCGAATGTCGCGCTGGCGGTCGCCGGCGACTTCGACCCGCGGAAGCTGCTGCCGCGGCTCAAGGCGCTCCTCGCGAAGATCCCGCGTGGCGCCGCCCCGTCGTCGGCCGCCGCGTTTGCCGGGCCGGCGGAGGTCGGGGACTTTGTCGAGCAGCAGCCGCGCGAGCAGGCCGTGGTGGGGCAGGCGTTCCCGGGCACGCGGGTGAATGCCGCCGACTTCTTTGTCGGCGAGGTGGCGGACGAGCTGTTCAGCGGCATGGCGTCGCGGCTCTTCGAGCGGGTCCGCGAGGAAAAGGGCCTGGCCTACTTTGTCCGCTCCGGCCGCGTGATCGGGCTCGATGCCGGGATGTTCTATTTCTTCGCCGGCACCCAGCCCGGGCGGGAGGCGGAGGTGCTCGCCGAGATCGACGCGGAGATCGCCCGCGTGCAGGGCGGCGGCGTGGAGGCGGCCGAGTTGGTGCGCTGCCAGGCCCGGCTCAAGGCCGCTCGCCGCCAGGGCATGCAGACCAACGGCGCGCGGGCCATGCAGGCCGCGCTGAATGTCCTGCAGGGCCTGCCGGCCAACGACTGGAAGCACTACGACGCCCGCATTGACGCGGTCACCGTCGCCGACCTCGCCCGTTTCGCCCAGGAGCATTTCCGGCGCGACGCCCGGACCCAGCTGGTGGTGCGGCCCTAGCAGCAAATCCTCGCTCGGGGCCGGATTTTGCGTTGGATCCTCCCGCATGTCCCCGCGGCCGCAACTGTCCGAACTGTTTCCGGCCGGGCCGTTCCGCTTCCACCTGACGCTGAAGCGGGGCGACGCCCGCGAGTATTTCGGACCCCAGGACCCGACTGGTCGGCTGCTCGCGGAGCGCGCCAAGTGGCTCGCCGCCGCCCCGGCGCGCCATGCCCTCCTGCAGCCCGAGGGCGAGCCGCTGCTGGCGGAACTCGGCGAACTGGCCGGCCGCGAGTGGGGGATACCGGGCGTGACTTCCGTTCTCGAGCTCGGCCGGCGGTTCGAGCCCGACATGCTCCTGTTGTCCGCGGATGAGAACGGGGCCTACCGGCTCCGCGGTGGCGCGCTTTGCTTCCCGACCGGCTGGGCGCTCGAGGAGAAGATCGGGCACACCCTGGACTTCATTCATGGCGCGGTGCCGGGACTCAATCCCGCGCTCGCGGCGCCGATCCACCAGTTCCTTTCGCGCCTGAAGCCGGGAGCGGTGTTCTTCCGCGACAACTGGGGCATCGTCTCGACCGACGAGCTGAATCTCCACACCTCGCGTCGCGCGCCGGCGCCCGCCCTGCCGATCGAGCTGGACCGCCTCTGGCTCCGGCTGGAGTACCAGGCGCTGCTCGCGCTGCCGCAGACCCGGGGAATCCTGTTCGGCATCCGCATCGCCCTGCACCGGCTCGACGAAGTGGTGCGAGACCGCGACGCGGCGGCGGGATTACGCCACGCGCTGTCAACGATGCCGGCCGAAATGGCCGCCTACAAGCGACTCGATGGCATTCGATCGAAATTGATCGAATGTGTCTGAATTCCGTCTGGATTCCGGGATTTCGGCTGGCAGCTTCCGCGCCGCATGAAATCCCCAACGGTTAGGAAGCTGATGGTCACTGGCCTGGTGGCGCTTGCGGGCGCCATGGCCGTTCCGACGGTGCACGCGGCGGATCCCAAGGAGGATGCCGCCGAGCGCCGGGCGCGCCGCGAGGCCGAGATGCTGAAAAAGTACGACGCCAACCACGACGGCAAGCTCGAGCCCGAGGAGAAGGCGGTCCGCA
>CAZUQB010000122.1:0-6929 GCA_964622405.1 uncultured Opitutaceae bacterium
CTCGCGCCGGGCTCGTTCTTCTGGTGGCACACCGGCTTCGCGGCGCTCGCGCGCTGCGGCCGCGCGGACGACGTCCCGCAGCATCTCGGGCCGTGGCACGAGTCGATCGGCTACGGGCTCTCGACCTTCGTCGAGGAGAACAGCTACTGGCGCTCGCTCTGCCACGCGTGGAGCGCGCACCCGGTGCTGGAGTTCCAGCAGCGCATCCTCGGGGTGACCCCGGCCGAGCCCGGCTTCGCGAAGATCCGGATCGAGCCGCACCGCTTCGGCCTCACGCACGCCGCCGGCAGCGTCTGCACGCCGCGCGGCCTGGTCGAGGTCGCCTGGCGGGTGGCCGACGGGAAATTCCACCTCACGGCCAGTGTGCCGGCGGGCATCGAGGCCGCCGTCACGTTCCCGGGCGGCACCCGGCGCAGCTTCACCGGCGGACGGTTCGAGGAGGCCGTGGCCCTCGCATGAGCTCCCTCCGCCTTGAGCACGAGACCGGCCGCTCCGTCCGCCTGTTCTGGGCCGACGCCCTGCTCGCGCGCTATGTCTATGCGTCCGAGGTGGAGCTGAAGGAGTCGCCGAAGCCGTACTTCCATCCGCTCAACTCGCTCGACGGCGACACCCTGACGAATTTCCGCCCGAACGACCACCCCTGGCACCACGGGCTCTGCTTCACCCTCAACCAGGTCTCCGGCGCCAATTTCTGGGGCGGGCCGACCTGCCTGCGGCCCGACGGCTACAAGTGGCGCGACGACCACGGCGTGCAGCAGCACGTCGCATGGACGACGCTCGAGGCGGCCGGCCCCGCGGCGACCCTCGCGCACACGCTGGAGTGGCGCCGCCTGGCGGAGACGCTGCTCCGCGAGACCCGCACCCTCGGGATCGCGGTCGACGCGGCCCGGCGGACGTGGGCGCTGCGGTGGCAGGCCCGGATCACGAATGTCAGCGGCCGCACGCTCGCGCTGGGCAATCCCCACTCGGGCGGCGGCCTCGCCGGCTCGCATTACACCGGTCTCGAGTTCCGCGGCGCGCGCGAGCTCCTCGACGATCACCTCGACCCGACGATCAAGGTCGTGGCGGAGGGCGGACTGGAAGGCATCCCCGCCGTGCACGGCGCGGCGGCGCGCTGGATGGAATGGCACGGGCAGCTTGATGGCACGCTGCATCGCGTTATCATTCGCTTTGAGAACCATCCCGGCCCGCTGCACTGGTTCGTCCGCCGCAATTACCCGCTGGCGGCGCTGCCCGTGCAGTTTGACCAGGAGCTTCCGCTGGCCCCCGGCGCGGACCTGGTGATCGACCACACCCTGACCTTCCGCTCCCTATGAACGTCGACCGAAAAACCTTTCTCCGCGGGATCGGCGCCGGCGCCCTCGGGCTGCTGACGGCGCGGGGGCTGGGCGCGATGGAGACCGACGGCTACCAGTCCGCCGCGACGCCGACCTGGACCGGGGACAACCCCGAGGAGTTCTGGCGCCAGGTGCGGATGCAGTTCCCGCTCACGCCGGAGCGGACCTATTTCAACACCGGCGGCCTCGGCCCGGCGCCGCGGCGGGTGCTCGACATGCTGACGCTCGCGAGCCGCCAGCTGCAGGAGCGCGTCGAGACGGGCCACGATTTCTTCGCCCAGGCCCGGGTGCTGGTCGCCGCCTATCTCGGCGCGAGGCCGGCGGAGATCTGCTTCACGCGCAACACCACCGAGGGCACCTGCATCGTCGCCGGCGGCCTCGAGCTGCAGGCGGCGGACGAGGTGATCTTCGAGTCGCACGCCCACCCGGGCGGCTCGTTCCCGTGGCTCAACCGCCAGCGCGCCGACGGCATCGTCGTGAAGACCTTCGAGCCCGACCCGGCGAGCGCCGCGGTGAACGTCGAGCGCATCGCCGCGCTCATCACGCCCCGCACCCGCGTCGTCCAGGTCTCGCACATCACCTCGCCGACCGGCATCATCCTGCCGGTGCCCGCGATCGCCGAGCTGGCGCGCAAGCACGGGCTTTGGTTCCACGTCGACGGCGCGCAGTCCGCGGGCATGATCCCGGTGGACCTGCGGGCGCTGGGCTGCGACTCGTTCGCCACCAGCGGCCACAAGTGGATCGGCGGCCCGCACGAGACCGGCATCCTCTGGATCCGCGAGGAACGGATCGCGGAGGTCACCCCGCGGCATGTCGGCGCCTACTCCAGCGACGACGTCAACCTCAAGAATCCGGGCCCGTTCATCTACACCCCGGGCGCGCACCGGTTCGAGTACGGCACCCGTAACGCGGCGTCGGTGCTCGCGCTGGCGGAGGCCACGCGATTCCAGACCGAGATCGGCCGGGACCGCATCGCCGCGCGCGGCCGCTCGCTCGCCCAGCGCGTGCGCGCCGGGCTCGAGCGGATCGACAGCGTCGAGATCCTCACGCCGGCCGACCCCGCCCTGAGCGGCTCGATCCTCACCTTCCGCACCCCGCGCCTCTCGTACGAGCAGATCTTCGGCCGCCTCCTCGGCGACCACCAGCTGCGCACCCGGCCCGTGTCGGAGGTCGACCTCAACGCGATCCGCATCTCGACCCATCTCTTCAACTCGCCCGAGGAATGCGACCGGCTGGTCGGCGCCCTCGACGAGGTCCTGCGCCGGGCATAAGGCCCCTCGGCTCGTTTTTCGCCCCGCTCCATGCCGCTCGACCGTCGCACCTTTGTCCAGAGCGTGGGCCTCGGCGCCCTGGGCGCGCTCGCGGCCGGCCCGCTGGCCGGCGCCGCCGCGGCGGCGGTCGCCCTGCCGGCCTACGACCCGGCCCAGCCGGACGGGTTCTGGCGCGCGGTGCGGGCGCAGTACCCGCTGCAGGACGATCCCCTGTACCTCAACACCGGCGGACTCGGGCCGGTGCCGCAGCGCGTGCTCGACCGCGTGTATGCGACGATGACCGAGATGCAGCGCCACTCGGAGCCGGAGCACGAGCGCCGCATCGAGCCGGCGCGCCGGGCGCTCGCCGCGTTTCTCGGCGCGCAGCCGGCCGAGGTGGGCTTCACGCGCAACACCACCGAGGGCAACTCGATCATCGCGGCCGGGCTGGCGCTGGAAGCGGGCGACGAGGTGATCCTCGAGACCCACGCGCACCCGGGCGGCTCCTATCCTTGGTTCAACCAGGCGCAGCGCCGCGGCATCGTGGTGAAGCTGTTCGAGCCCGACGTCACCAGCGCCGAGGCCAACGTCGCGCGCATCGCGGCCCTGGTCACGCCGCGCACCAAGGTGATCCAGGTGAGCCACATCGTCTGCACCACCGGGCTCGTGCTGCCGGTGCGGGCCATCGCCGATCTCGCCCGCCGGCACGGCGTCTGGTTCCACGTCGATGGCGCCCAGGCGGCGGGCATGATCCCGCTGGACCTGGCCGCGCTGGGCTGCGACTCCTACGCCTTCAGCGGCCACAAGTGGCTGGGCGGCCCGCACGAGACCGGCGGCTTCTACCTCCGGCGCGACCGCCTCGGGCAGGTGGCGCCGGTGGAGATCGGCTCGCACTGCGGCGACCTGCCGTTCCTGCCGGGCGTGATCAAGCTCGAGGACAGCGTGGTGCGCCACGAGTATGGCACGCGCAACCTCGGCCTGATCGCCGGCCTGGTCGAGGCGGTCCAGTTCCAGCTGGAGCTCGGCCGCGACCGCATCGCGGCCTGGGGCCACGGTCTCGCGGCGCACGTGGCCGCCGGCCTGGCCGACATCCCCGGCGTGACCCTCCTCTCGCCGCGCGACCCGGCGCTGCACAGCGCGATGACGACGTTCAGCCTGCGGGACGTCACCGCCAAGCGGCTGTCGGACTACCTGAAGAAAAAGCACCGCCTGCGCTGCCGGCCGGTGACGGAGCAGGGCCTGCAGGCGGTGCGGGTCTCCACCCACGTGTTCACCTCCCGGGCGGACTGCGACCGGGTGATCGCCGCGCTGCGCGCGGCGGCGCACGACCTCTGACCGATGGCGCCGGAACTACTCCGCGATCTCGACGACCATCTCGACCTCGACCGGGGCACCGGCGGGCAGGGCGGCCACGCCCACCGCGGCGCGCGCATGCCGGCCGCGCTCGCCAAACACCGCCACCAGGAGATCGGAGGCGCCGTTCACGACCTTCGGCTGGGCGGTGAAGTCCGGCGTGCAGTTCACGAACCCGCCGACGCGCACGACGCGCGTGACCTTGCCGAGATCGCCCACCTCGGCCTTGAGCGCCGCGAGGAGCTGCAGCGCGCACGTCCGGGCGGCGTCCGCCGCCTGCGCCTCCGTGCAGTCGGCCCCCACCTTGCCAGTGAGGAATTTTCCGTCGGGCCCGCGCGCGATCTGGCCGGCCAGGAACACCAGGCGCCCGCTGCGCACCGCCGGCACGTAGTTCGCGACCGCCGGCGGCACCGCGGGCAGCGCCAGGCCCAGGGCCGCGAGCTTCTGCTCGGGCGTCGCCGCCTCGGCCGCCAGCAGGCCGGTCGCGCCCGCCATCACCCAACCCAGGACCACCAGTAGCTTTTTCATGTGCGGAGCGAGCAATGCCCGCTCGCCGCCGCCGCCGCAATGCCAGAACTCCCGCCTCCGTCATGACCTCCCTGTCCTCCTCCCTGGCCGTGTTCGCGCTCGTCGCCGGCACGATGCTGTCCGCCGCCCCGACGCACGACCTCTACCTGTGCGCGGCGATCAACAAGAACTATGTGATCGGCTCGAAGCTCGTCACGCTCAACGGCCTCTACCGCCGCCAGGCCGACGGCGGCTTCCAGCACCTCGGCTCGAACTTCACCGGCCTGTTCGCGCTCGCGGTCGACCCGCGGAACCCGCGGGTCTGCTACGCCGCCACCCTCAACGGCGCGATGACCTCGTCGACCGGCGGCGAGCGCTGGCGCGTCGCGACGGGCTGGGACATGACCGAGCCGAAGGACATCGCCCTCGACCCGCACGCGCCGGACCACATCTACCTCGCGCTGCCCGACGGCGTGGCCGTCTCCGCCGACGCCGGCGCGACCTGGCCGCGGCGCGAGCAGGGGCTCCCGGACCGCGGGAAGTACACCCAGACCATCGAGGTGGACCACGCGCAGGCGGGCCGCGTCCTCGCCGGCTGCGAGTCCGGGATCTATCTCACGGAGGACGGCGCCGCGACCTGGCGGCGGGTGCTCCCGACGCGGGCCACGGTCGACGACATCCAGCAGTCACCCCACGACCCGCGGTGGTGGCTCGCGGTCACGCAGAGCGACGGGGCGTTCGAGTCCCGCGACGGCGGCCGCACCTGGCAGAAGCTCGCCGGGGTGCCGGCGGCGGAGGCGCTGTACAACGTGGCCTTCGACCCGACCAACGCGCAGCGCATCGCGATCGCGAGCTGGCATTACGGCCTGCTGGTGACCGAGGACGGAGGCCGGACCTGGACGACCCGGAAGGACGGGCTGCCGGAGCAGGACCACGTGTTCCGCGTCGGGATCGATCCCGACGACGGCCGGATCTACCTCAGCTTCTACCAGGGCACGATCCACGTCTCGGCGGACTTCGGCCGCACCTGGCGGACGGCGGGCCTGGACGGCTCGACCGTGTACAACTTCGTCTTCGTGCCCCGGTCGGCCCAATGAACCGCACCCCCTCTTGCCGCCCATGAAAACCATCTCTTTCCTCGCCACCTGCCTGGCCATGGCCTCGGTCCCGCTCCTCGCCCAGCCGTCCTTCGATGCGCCGCCGCCCTCCCGGGCCGTGGTGACCGACCCGGCGCTCCGCCGCCAGGAGTATCTCCACCGCATCGACGAGGTGCTAGCGTGGCGCGTGGGCCAGCTCAAGCCGGGCGAGCTGCTCCCCGACATGGGCGCGATCGCCGCGAAACTGGCGCGCCACGAGGACCCCGACCTGTGCTCGCGCAGCGTGATCGCCCAGATGAAGGAGCCCGGCAGCGGGCCCTTCTGGATGTTCCCGGTGGTTGGCGTGGCCTATCTCGGGCGCGACCAGCTTTCCGCCGAGGCGAAGCAGGCCATCCGCACGGCCTGGACCTCGCAGATGCAGCTGCGCGGGGACACGGAGAACCACTGGGCGATGTACTACACGTCGCTGTACCTGATCTCCGAGCTGTACCCGAACGAGCCGGCCGCGAGCTGGTACAACGGGAAGAGCTCCGCCGAAAACCTCGCCGAGTCGCGCGACTACCTCATCCACTGGATGGACCTCGCGACCACCATCGGACAGGGCGAGTTCACCTGCAGCCACTACATCGGCGAGTACGCGATCCCGATGCTCTTCCTCAGCTCGTGGGCGCAGGATCCGGCGATGCGGCAGCGCGGGCACATGATGCTCGACTGGCTGTTCGCCGACCAGTTCGCCAACTCGCTCAACGGCGTGCTGCACGGCGCCAACGCCCGCACGGACGACGTGAGCGTCCTCGAGCGCTGGAACTGCCTCTCGTCGTTCTTCAGCTGGCTCCTCCTCGGCAACACGCCGCCGCCCGCCGGCTACGGCGGCTGGGGCATCTACTTCGCCGCCGCGGCGCGGAACTACGAGCTGCCGGAGGTCATCTACCGCATCGGCGTCGACCGCGACCAGGACTTCCTCCAGCGCGACCTCAAGCGCACCCGCCGCCGCTGGCGCAACAGCGACGTGTTCATGGCGCCGATCTACAAGCAGAACTACACCCGCCGCGACTATGCCGTCGGCTCGTACCAGGGCGGCATGTCCGACCCGATCCAGACGCACATCTGGGACGTGACCTGGGACGTGCCGGATCCGCGCGGCCGGCACAACACGATGTTCTCGATGCACCCCGTCTCGTCGTCCTTCGACATGCAGACCTACTTCTGCGAGCTGCCCGACCACATGATGCAGGGCGTCACGAAGGAGGGGAAGGCCTCGTACGACTCGCCCGACAAGCTCCTCGGCGGATCGCGCTTCGAGCAGGTGTTCCAGGACCTCGACACGGTGATCGCGCTGTACGACATCCCGGCCGGCACCCGCTTCCCGCACATCAACGGTTTCT
>CAZUQB010000123.1:0-6916 GCA_964622405.1 uncultured Opitutaceae bacterium
GCGTCCTGGTGGTCAAGTAAGCCGGACGTTCATCTCCTCCTTCTCAGGCCGGGCTCCCCGCCCGGCCTTTTTCTTTCGCGAACCGCGGCCGCGGAAATTCGAAATTCGGAATTCGGAACTCGGAATTCGGAATTGATCGCGAGGCGGAGCGTCGGGTGAAACGCGCTCCGCCGACTCCAGGGCGGATTGGGAATCCCGAATTCCGAATTTCGAATTCCGAATTCCGATTCCCGCCCCGCGCCCGACTCACTTCGCCGGCCACCACTGGTACAGGAAGAAATAGACCAGCACGCCGGTCACCGAGACGTAGTACCAGATCGGAAAGGTCCACTTCGCCCAGGCCTTGTGCCGCTCGTAGTCGCCCTTGATCGCGAGGAGGAAGGTCCGCGGCACGAGGTAGGCGATCGCCATGGCCAGCACGATGTGGCTCGTGAGCATCACGTAGTAGACGGTCCGGATCGCGCCCTCGCCGCCAAAGGGCGTGTGCACGCCGCGAATCAGGGCCTTGTGGGTCACGTAGCCCACGAGGAAGATTGCCGAGACCACCATGGCCGCGGTCATGGCCTTCCGGTGCGCCTCGCGCCGGCCGGTCTTGATGAGAATGAAGCCGAGGGTGATGAGCACGGTGGCCAGCCCGTTGAGGGAGGCGTTCAGGGCCGGGATGTCGCGGAGGCTCATGGGGCGAGGATCAGGCGGTCGGCCACCAGCGCGAGCAGGAGCAGCGGCAGGTAGCCGATCGAGGCGAGGAAGAGTTTGCGGGCCGCCTGGTCGCGGCCGTCCGGCCGGAGGAAGCGCACCGCCCGCCAGAGGAACCACGCGCCACAGGCGACCGCCGCCGCCGCGTAGTACCAGCTGGTCAGCCGGAGGAAAGCCGGCAGCACGCTGACCACCACCAGCAGCAGGGTGTTGACCAGCGACCACCGCGCCACCCACACGCCGGTCTGGTCCAGCACGGCCAGCATCGGGAAATCCACCACCGTGTAGTCGCGCCGGTAGGTCCAGGCCACCGCCATGAAGTGCGGCACCTGCCAGAAAAAGAGCACGCCAAACAGGATCCAGCCCAGCGCCGTCACCCTGCCCTCGCCGGCCGCCCAGCCGATCAGCGGCGGAAACGCCCCGGCCAGCGCGCCGATCTCGGTCGACCAGCGCGACCACCGCTTCGCCGGCGTGTACCAGCCGAGGTAGGAGATGATCGTCAGCAGCGTGAACAGCGCCGCCAGCGGGTTCACCGCGGCAAACAGCAGGAACAGCGCCCCGACGCACATCAGCACGCCCAGCACGAAGGCCGAGCCGTCGGGCACCTTGCCGGCCGGGATGGGCCGGTCCGCCGTCCGCTTCATCAGCGCGTCGGTGTCGCGCTCCATCCACTGGTTGAGCGAAGCCACGCCACCCGCCGCGAGTGAGGTCCCCAGCACCAGCCACCCCAGTGTCCAGCCGTCGAACTCGGGCCGCGCCGCGCAGTACCCGACGAGCGCCGTCAGCACCGACAGCAGGCTCAGGCGGGGCTTGGTCAGCTCCACGTAGTCGCCGAGTTTCGGCTTGGGCAGCGCGAGTTCCTCCGTCATGCGGCCGGCGCCCCCTCGACCGCGTCGCGATGCGCGCACCACGTGAGCCAGAAGGTCGTGGCCAGGGTCAGGGCCCCCACCACCACGTGCCCGGTCGTCACGTAAACCGACCGGTAGGTCCAGATGATCTGCGCGCCGAGGATGATCTGGGTCGCCAGCAGGGCCAGCAGCAGCGCCGCGCCGGCCTTCATCGCCGCGGTGGCGCCGCGCTCCCGCAGGAGATCGAACGCGTACCACGGGATCACGCCCAGCAGCACGAGCGCCATCAGGCGGTGCGCGAAATGGATGCCGACGCGGAAATTCCACTCCAGCGGGAGAATTCCGCCGTCGATCGTCGAGGCGGGAAAGGTCGGGATCGCCAGGCCCGCGAAGCTGTGCCGCATCACCGCCGCGATCGCCAGCTGCAGCAGGAGCAGCGCGCAGCAGATCACGCCCAGCCGCCGGACCGCGGCGCGCACCGGCGGCCGCGTCCAGGTGATCCACGTTTTCGTGCAGGCCGTCGCGACCGCGATCAGCGTGCACACGAAGGTCTGGGCCAGCACCGCGTGCAGCATCGCGAACAGGCGCCCGACGCTGGTGTCGATCAGGCCGACGTGCCAGTGGTCGAGCAGCACGCGCAGCCCTCCAACCAGGGCCTGGACCAGCACCAGGCCGACGGCCACGTACGCCAGTTTCCGCAGCCAGGCCCGCCGCTCGGTCCGCCACAGCCAGGCGGCGAGGATGATCGTGACCGTGCTCATCACGCCCGCGCTCAGCCGGTGCGAGTGCTCCGCGAACATCGCGAGGTTGTCCAGCCAGCCGGTCGGATTCAGGGAGCCGTTGGACAGCGGCCAGTCGGCGAACACCATGCCGGCCCCGATCGTCGTCGTGAACGCCCCAAGGAGCACCAGCACGAACACCCACGCGCTGCCGAGCACCGCGAAAATCGCGAGGGCGGGTTGGTGGGTGGCGGTGTGGGCGCCGGGCGTGGGAGCGGACATGGACGGAGAGACCGGGCAGCGAAAGCGTCCGGGACGTCCTCCGCAAACCCTTTGACAAATTTTCTCTCCGGCGAATCCGTTAGGCCATGAATGCTAATGCCCTCCTCGCCGCCTGCCTGCTCGTGCTGGCCGGCGCGGCCGGCTGCAGCCGGCCGGCGGCACCGGCCGTCGCCGCGGCGCCGGAGGAGAAACGCTATCCCGTGACCGGTGAAGTGGTTTCGGCGGACCCCGCGCGCAAGGTGCTGATCGTGCAGCACGACGAGGTGAAGGGGCTCATGCCGGCCATGACCATGGAGTTTGCGGTGTCCGGCGCCGATGTCGTGGCCTTCAAGCCGGGCCAGCGCATTCGCGCCGACCTGATTCCCAACGACAAGGGCGACTGGCGGCTGGAGCACATCTGGCCCGACGACAAGGCGGCGACCGCCGCCGTGGCCAACCAGGCCGCCGCCCTCCGGCAGGACACGCTGATCCGCGGCGGCAGCGCGTATCGCGAAGTGGGGGAGACCATCCCGGACTTCGCCCTCTACGACCAGGAGGGGCGGGTGGTCACGAGCGGTCGCTTCCGCGGCAAGCAGGTCATGCTCAACTTCATCTTCACCCGCTGCCCGGTCGCGACGATGTGCCCGGCGTCGACCGCCAAGATGGTTTCGCTCCAGCGCCTGGCCAAGGCGGAGGGAATCCCCAACCTTGAGCTGGTCTCCATCTCGCTCGATCCGACCTACGACACGCCCGCGGTGCTGAAAGAGTACGCGGCCACCCACGGGATCGATCCGACGAACTTCTCGCTGCTCACCGGCCCCGAGGGCGCGATCAAGGACCTGCTGACGCAGTTCGGGATCATCGCCGAATTCGACGGCAACCTGCTCAAGCACACCCTCGCCACGCTGCTGATCGACGAGAACGGCCGCATCCGCCACCGGGCCGACGGCAGCGCGTGGGAGCCGAAGGACTTCGTGGAGAAGATGCGGAAATGAGCGCCCCGGCCCAGTCCCTCGAACCGCGCGCCCGCCGCCAGATCGTAGTGATCACGCTCGTGGCCGTCGGCATTTTCCTCGGGTTCCGCTTTCTGCCGACCGGCACCAACCTGAGCCACATGGATTTCCGCGAGACCGCGACGAACTCAATCGAGTTCTGCGACCCGCTGAATCCGCAGTTCATCCCGGTCGTCGCGGTGAAGTCCCCGGTCGTCATGACCTTGGTGACCTCCGGGCCGCCAGCCGCCGGCCAGCCGGTCGCCGCCACCGTCAGCCTGCGCACCGCGAGCGGGAAACCCATCGCCCCGGAGGACCTGCTGGTCTCCCACACGCGCCTGCTGCACCTGCTGATCGTCGATCCCTGGCTGGATGACTACCATCACGTGCACCCGGAGCCGGGCGCACGGCCGGGGGACTGGACCTTTTCGTTCACGCCGAAGCGCGAGGGCGTGTACCGCGTGTTCGCGGATTTCACGCCGGTGGCGACCGCGCGCGGCTTGTACGCCTCGACCGACCTGCAGGTGGGCCGCTCCGGCCTGCCGGCGGCCTACACCGTGGTGATGCGGCATGAGCCGTCGTGGACGGCGGACCGCGACGGCCTGCACTGCGAGCTGACGCCGGCCGTGCTGCCGGTGCGGGCGCGGCGGGCGGTGGACCTGCGGCTGACCATCACCCGCCCCGACGGCGGGCGGGTTCCGCTTGAGCCGGTGATGGGCGCGTTCGCCCACCTGGTGGCCTTCGACGAGGCGCGCAGCGGATTCGCGCATCTCCATCCCGTGGAAATCGACCTCGCGCGGGCGCCGGACCCGGTGAAACCCGCGCTCAACTTCAAGGTGATGATCCCGCAGCCCGGCAGCTACGTGATCTGGGCGCAGCTCAACGTCGGCGGGCGCGAGGAGTTCGTGCCGTTCTGGTTCGACGTCGAGCCGTGAGGCGGCGCTCGAGTTCCGCCATGGTGCGGACGAAGGCCTGCTCGAGGTCGATGCCGTAGGTGTCCGCAAGCACGACCACCGACCACAGGCAGTCGGCGAGCTCGTGGGCGAGGGCCGCGTCGACCCGGCGCCCCGGCCGCCGGCCCTCCTTGGCCATCACGAGCTTCATGAGGTCGCCGACGTCGCCGACGAAACCCTGCGCCAGCTCCGCGCCGGACCACGGCCGGCCGCCGCGGCGCCGCTCGAGCTGGGCATAGAGGACCCGGACCCGGCGGGCGCGGCGGACGAGGGCGGGAAAGGTCATGCCGCAGGATGGGGTGGGGCCCGGAGGGGTGCAACGGCCGAACGCCGGCCCCAAAACAGCGGGGCACGGCCGCCAGCCTGGCGCCGTGCCCCGGGTTACAGGAGGTTAGCGGGAGAAACTCAGTGGCCGTTCTTGCCGTGCTTGGCCCGGAAGCGGGCCATCTCGTGGTAGGCGCGGGTCGGGTCGCCGTAGATGTTGCCGGCGTGGTCCTTGCCGCGGGCCAGGTAGAGATGGTGCCAGCTGCCGATCTTCTCGTGATGCTGGCGGACCCGCGTGCTCACATAGCGCATCGTGTAGCCGCAGCGGCGGATGTTCGACGTGTTGGGCTCGCTGCCGTGGATGATGCGGCCGTCGTGGAGGCTGCACTGGCCGGCCTCGAGCTCGACCGGGATCGCCCGGGAGGTGTCGCGCTGCGACTCGCTGATTTCGTCGTTGAACACCGCCTCGCCCGGCTTGAGGTCGTAGTAGTCGGAGAAGCCGCGCTTGCCCGTGTTGTGGGTCCGCGGGATCACGTACATGCAGCCGTTCACCTTCGTCGACGGGTCGATGGCGAGCCAGACGGTCACGACCTCCATCGGCGAGATCATGGTCTGCCAGTAGTGCGAGTCCTCGTGCCACGGCACGCGCTTGCCGTTGCCGCGGGGCTTGCAGATGAAGTGGCTCGCGAAGAGCGCGATGTCGGGCCCGAGGATCGGCTCGACCAGGTCGAGGACCTCGTCGGCGAAGAGCCATTCGAACAGCTCGGGATGCTGGAAGTGGGGCACGTCCATCGACTCGGGCCGCACGTCCGTGTCGAGGTTGTTGAGGATGTTCTCGAAGCAGTTCTTCAGGCCGAGGAACTTCTTCTCGGGGAAGACCTGCTCGCGGAAGATGTGGTAGCCCTCGAGGTTGTACTTGGCGACTTGCTCGGGGGTCAGGCGCGGATGCGCGGTGGGCGTGGAGGTGGAGGCAACCATGCTTGTGTTATATCATCCTCTATCGCGCAAATCTTGCCATAAAAGCGCGTTTTCTTGTGTTATATTGTCCTCATGCCGTCCACGTGCTCCCATTTCCGCCTCGCTGATTTCGTCGGGCCCGGGGAGGCCTACCACTTCGCCCAGACCGACCTGACGGCTGACAACGCGGCGCGCTACCACGACCACGACTTCCACGAGCTGTTCTGGGTCACGCGCGGCCGCGGCGAGCACCTGCTCAACGGGCGGACGATCCCGCTGCAGCCGGGCCGGCTGTTCCTGATCCGTCCCGCGGACCGCCATCATGTCACCGGCTCCGATCCGGCGCCGCTGCGGATCCTGAATCTCGCCTTTCCCAGCCGGAGCTGGGCCGAGATCCGGCGGCGCTATTTCGCCGCGTCGCCCGACCCCTACGAGCGCGCGCCCGCCGACCGCGGCTGGCCGCTGGACGCGCCCGGGCAGGCGGTGCTGGCGCACTGGGCGGTGCGGCTGGCCTCGCCGGGACGCCCCCGGGTCGTGCTGGACGGATTCCTGATGGAGCTGCCGGAGCTGCTGCACGGCCCGGTGCGTGGCGCCAAGCCCGTGCCCGACTGGCTGGCCCGCGCGCGCCGCGAGCTGGCGAGTCCCGAGCACTTCGCCGGCGGCACCCGCGCGCTGGCCCGGCTCGCCGGCCGCAGCCCGTCGCACGTGGCCCGCGCCGCGTTCCGCTGCTACGGCGAGACCCCGACCGAGCTCGTGAACACCGCCCGCATGGAGTTCGCCGCGCGCCAGCTGGCGGACACCACCCGGCCGATCATGGACATCGCCCTCGACTGCGGCCTCAACAACCTCTCGCACTTCTACGCGCTGTTCCGGAAGCGCTTCGGCCTCAGCCCGCGGCGCTACCGCCTGCGGGCCCATCCGACGGTGCGAGGGTGAGGCAATCGGAATTCGGAATTCGGAACTCGAAATTCGGAATTCGGAATTTGTTTCAAACCCAGGTTCAACCCTTCGGCAGGATGGAATGCCGAATTCCGATCTCCGAATATCGAATTCCGAATGTCGGATTTCGAATCCCGAATTTCAGAATTTCAGGTGCTTCACCGTCACGCCCTTGTTGATGAGCTGCTTGAGGGAGTCGATGCCGATGCGGAGGTGGTCGAGGACGAAGCTGGAGTCGACCTGCTCGTCGCTCTTCGCGGTCTTCACGCCTTCCGGGGTCATGGGCT
>CAZUQB010000124.1:0-6892 GCA_964622405.1 uncultured Opitutaceae bacterium
GCATGTCGTAGGTGCGGACGCGGGTCGCCATCAGCGACTGGTGCGCGTCGCGGAACGTGGTGTCGGTCACCAGCAGGCGCTTCTGCTCGCGGGTCCACTCGGCGAACTTCCGCGCGCCGAGCCGGAGCAGCAGGTCGCGCGTCCCGGGCGGCGGCGCGCTGCGGTCCTCCTGCCCCGGCACCGTGACCGTCGGCAGCGGCTTGGCGGGGCGGTATCCCTTGGCGTGCGGATTGCCGTTGACCACGACGTTGCCGAGGAAGTTGAGGAGCTTCGTGGCGCGGTCGCGGCGCGGCTTGAAGGCGAACAGCTCCGGCGACGTGTCGATCAGGGTGGTCGTGGCCTGGCCGGACCGGAACAGCGGGTGGCCGATGACATTCTCGAGGAACGGGATGTTGGTCTTCACCCCGCGGATGCGGAACTCGCTCAGCACGCGCCGCGCGCGGTTCATCGCGATCTCGTAGCTCTGGCCGCTCGTGATGACCTTCACGAGCATCGAGTCGTAGAACGGCGTGATGACGGCGCCGGCGTAGCCCATGCCGCCGTCGAGCCGGACGCCGAAGCCGCCCGGCGAGCGGTAGGCGAGGATCCGGCCGTAGTCGGGCACGAACTTGTTCTCGGGGTCCTCGGTCGTGATGCGGCACTGGATGGCGTAGCCGTGGCAGGGCACGTCGGCCTGCGGCGGCATGCCGACCTCGGCGGAGTGCAGGGCGTGGCCCTGGGCGATGAGCAGCTGCGCGCGGACCAAGTCGAGGCCGGTCACGACTTCCGTGACGGTGTGCTCGACCTGGATGCGCGGGTTCATCTCGATGAAAAACCACTCGTGGCGGTCGAGGTCGTAGAGAAACTCGATCGTGCCGGCGTTGTCGTAGCGCACCTCGCGCGCCATGCGCGCCGCGGCGTCGCAGAGCTCGGTGATCACGCCGCGCGGGAGGCCGAAGCTCGGGGCGACCTCGACGACCTTCTGGTGGCGGCGCTGCACGGAGCAGTCGCGCTCGTGGAGATGGATGACGTTGCCGTGCTTGTCGCCGAGCACCTGGACCTCGATGTGCTTGGCGTTCGCGATGTACTTCTCGAGGAAGACGGCGGGGTTGCCGAACGCGCGCTCGGCCTCGGCCTGGGCCTCGTCGAGCAGCGCGGCGAGGTCCGCCGCCTTCTGCACCACGCGCATGCCGCGGCCGCCGCCGCCGAAGGCGGCCTTGATGATGAGCGGGAAGCCGATCTCCTTCGCAATTTTCAGCGCGGCGGCCCGGTCGGTGACGGGCTCCTCCGTGCCGGGCAGCGTCGGCACGCTGATGCGCTGCGCGAGCGCCCGGGCGGCGGTCTTGTCACCCATCATCTCCAGCAACTCCGGCCGCGGCCCGACCCAGATGAGGCCGGCCGCCTCGACCGCGCGCGCGAACGCCGCGTTCTCGGAGAGGAAGCCGTAGCCGGGATGGATCGCCTGGACGCCCTTTTCCTTCGCCACCGCGACGATGCTCTCGATGTCGAGGTACGCCGCGACCGGCCCCTTGCCATGGCCGACCTGGTAGGCCTCATCCGCCTTGTAGCGGTGGATGCAGAAGCGGTCCTCCTCCGCGTACACCGCCACGGTGCGGAGGCCGAGCTCGGTGCCGGCGCGGAAGATGCGGACCGCGATCTCGCCGCGGTTGGCCGCCATCAGCTTCTGGAGGGGACGAATTTCGACTGGGGCGCTGGTGCGGGACGAAGGGGTCACGATGTGGGAAATCCAGCCCCGCTTGTAGGGGAGCGGGGCGGTGGCCGCCAAGGATAACCGTGCGGTTATGTCACCGATGGCCGCCGGGACCGTGCACGGCGCCGGCCTTGCGTTCCAGCTCGGCGGCGCATTCCGGCGAACCCCGGCCCAGGGCCCGGCAGGCCTGCGGTCGCCGCTCATAGGCCGTGCAGAAGAAGACCCGGCTCCCGGCTTCGTCCTGGCGCACCGCCAGCGCCGCACAGTGCCCCTCCGTCATCCGCATGTACGCTCGGTTTTCGACAAAGTGGGCCAGGCGGTCGGCCTCCGTCCCCAGCCGGCTCCAGTCGTCGCCGCTGACCCGGACGAAGGTCGGGGTGTCGCCGAAGCAGCAGACCCCGCAGCGCAGGCAATCGGTGGGAATCGTGGCGGTTTTCACGGACAACCCCGCCAGCCTGCGCCGCCGCCGGCCGGCCGGCAATGGTTTCGCTGGTTGGCCCGCGGGCTTGCCGGGGATGGCTGGGTTGCTCCTAATCGGCCCGTGGCCGAATTTCGTCCGAGTCCGCGGGCGCTGCGCTGGTCCTGGCTCCTGCCGGCCGCCCTGCTGGTGGTGGCGTTCCACGCCTCGCCCTTCCGCACCGCGCTGGACCTCTCCTGCTTCGACCTCGCGAGCCGCCATCCCCTGCGGGCGCCGCCGCTGCCGGCCAATTCCGCGCTGGTGCTGATTGACGAGAACACGCTTGGTGCGCTCAGCGCGCAGGGTCTCCGCTGGCCGTTTCCCCGCAGCGTGTTCGCCCAGCTGATCGCCGGCCTGCGGCAGGCGGGGGCGAAGCAGATCCTGATGGACTTCACCTTTCTCGAGGAGTCTGAGGCAGGGGAGCAGGACCTGCTGCTGGCCAGCGTCGCCGCCGCCACGCCGGGGGTCGCGCTGGCGCGGACCGCGGAAAAGGGCCCGGTCTTCTGGCCCGAGTCATTCACGTCCGCCCACGCCGCCTATTTCCCGACCGCCCGGACCGGCCTGGTCGATCTGCTCGTCGACTCCGACGGCACGGCCCGGCGCTACTCGGTGCTGGGATCCCTGGCAGCGGCGGCGATCACACCGGCGCCGGCTGCGGCCGGCGGCCTCCTGCGGTGGCACGGCGGCCAGGCCGAGATCGCCGCCCGGGGCGTGCCGGTGCTTTCCGCCCAGCCCTTCATCACGGCCGGTGCCCCCATCATCCTGCGGGTGTCCGCCGCGGCCCCCGACCTGACCCCGGAAGCGGTGGCGGCCGCGCTGGCCGTCGAGCCGCCCCTGACGGACCCGGCCTCCGCCTTGGTCCGCGGTCGCACGGTGTTCGTGGGGGCCAACGCCAGCGGCACCTTCGACCTCAAGGCCCTGCCGGTCGGAAAACTCGAGCCGGGCGTGCTGCTGCACTGGACCGCGTGGACCAACCTGGTCGCCGGCGGATTCATCACCCGGCTGCCCGGCTGGAGCGCGCTGTTGCTGGGGGTCCTGGTGGCCGCGGCGCTGGTCGCAACGGCGGCCCGTCGGACCGGCCTGGTCTTCCCGGTGGCGGGGGCCGCCGGCGGCGTGGTCTTGCTGCTCGGCGGCTCGTACGCGGCCATGTCCGCCGGCTGGTTCTTCCCGCCCGCGACGCCCATCGTCGCGATCGGGCTGGCGCTGCTGGGGGTCGTGGCGGAGAACTTCTGGCGCGAGCAGCAGCGCAAGCGCGAGATTCAGGCGATGTTCGGTTCCTATGTGGACCCCGGGGTGGTGGAGCTCCTGGTGAAGGATCCTTCGGCGATCCGGCTGGGCGGCGAGAAGCGCACCGCCACGGTGTATTTCTCCGACCTGGCTGGTTTCACCGACCTCTCGGAAAAGCTGTCGCCGGAAGAGCTGATGCGGGTGGTGAACCGGTACCTCCAGGAAATGAGCGAGTGCCTGATCGACCACGGCGCGTACATCGACAAGTACATCGGCGACGCCGTGATGGCGGTGTTCGGCGCGCCGGCGGCAAGTCCACAGCATGCCGAGGCCGCCTGCCGCGGGGCGCTGGCGGCGCGCGACGTCCTCGCGCGGATCAATGCCGACCTCCGGGTCGCCCATGGCTACGAGCTCGCCATGCGCATCGGCATCAACACCGGGGAGATGCTGGTGGGAAATCTCGGCTCGGACCGGAAGAAGAACTACACGGTCCTGGGCGACGCCGTGAATCTCGCCTCGCGGCTCGAGGGCGCGAACAAGGAGTTCGGCACCGAGATCATGCTGGGCGAAAACACCGCGCGGGCCGTGGCCGGAAAATTCGCGGTGCGACCGCTCACGCGCCTGCGGGTGAAGGGCAAGCAAACCGCGGTCGAGGTGTTCGAGCTCGTGGGCCGGCCCGAGGAGCTGACCCCGTCACAGCGGTCCTTCCTGGCGGCCTATGGCGAGGGCTACGCCCACTTCGTCGCGCGGCGATTTGCCGAGGCGGCCGCGGATTTTGACCGTGCGCTGGCCGCACAGCCCGCCGATGATCTGGCCCGCGAGCTGCGGGACCAGTCCCGCCAGTTCGCCGCCGCGTCTCCGCCGGCGGACTGGGAACCGATTGTCACCCTGAAATCCAAATGAAAATCCCGATCCCCGCCTGGCTGGCCGCATCCGCCGGGCTGCTGGTCTCCGCCGCGGCGCTGCACGCCGCACTTGCCGCGGGAGGAGTGGTCTACTCCAAGCGCTATGAAACCCGCCTGCTGGCCGAGCCCCAGGCCATGGCGGCACCGGCGGCCAAGGTCGAGTTCGGCCGCAGGCTGAAGATCGACGAGGTTCGCGGGGCCTGGCTGCGTGTGAGCGATGGCCACACCGCCGGCTGGGTCTTCCAGGGCAATGTCTCCGAGACCAAGCCCGCCGACGTGAAAGGCCTGGAGGGCGTGCCGCTGGCGGCCAGCCAGACCACCGCGACCGCCGCCGCCCGACCGCTCGCGCCAGCCGCGTCCGACTACGCAAACCGCCGCCATCTCACCAATGCGACGGGTGACCTGAACTGGCTCCTCACGTCGTGCCACGCGATCACCGCCGCCGACGTGGAGAAGTTCCTGCAGGAACAGAAGAAAGGGGAGTTCCAATGAGAACGCTATTCCGCCTCCTGCTGGTGCTGGCCCTCGCCGCGACCGCGCGCGGGCAGTTTGATTTCGGCAAGCTCTCCAAGGGCATGGACACCCTCAAGAGCGTCGGCAAGGTCGCCAAGGCCGCCACCAAGATCGGCCCGGCTGAGGAACGGGTCATCGGCGACTCCGTCGCGCTGGAAATCGTCGGCAAGTACGGCGGCCTGGTGCGCGATGAAGCGGTGATGCGCCGGGTCAACCTCATCGGCCGGGCCCTTGGGCGCTACTCGAGCCGCCCGGAGCTCGACTGGCGGTTTGGCGTCCTGAATTCCACCTCGGTCAACGCCTTCTCGGCGCCGGACGGCTATGTGTTCATCACCCGCGGGCTTTACGACCTGGCCGAGAGCGACGACGCCCTGGCGGGCATCCTGGGCCATGAAATCGCCCACATCACCAAGCGGCACGCGCTCACCATCGTCGAGCGCGGGGAGTTCATCTCGGGCGCCACGAGCCTCGTGGCGGAGCGCAGCGGCGACCTGCGCCAGGCGGAGGCCCAGCTCAAGCAGTTCGATCTCGGCGTGGAGAAGATCATCTCGACCCTGTGCGAGAAGGGCTTCGATCCGCTCACCGAATACGACGCCGACCAGGAGGGCCGCAACCTCGCGGTTACGACCGGCTACGCCTCCGGCGGCCTGCGTGGCGTGCTGGTCCACCTGGACCAGGCGGGCGGCGATCCGCATGTCATCTTCTCGACCCATCCCCCGCTCAAGGAGCGCATCAGGCGACTGCCGGAGTAACCGGCGGAACCGGCGGTCCGGGCTGGTTGCCCTTCCCTTTCCCTTGTCTGCATGAAATCTAAGATCCTCCTCGGTGTCGTTCTCCTGCTGGCTGTCATCCAGTTCATTCGCCCGGCGAAGAATCTCTCCGCCGCCGAACCCTTCACCGGGGCCAACGACCTGACGGTGATGCATCCAGCCCCACCTGAGGTGAAGCAACTCCTGGCGGCCGCCTGCTACGACTGCCACTCGAACACCACGCGCTATCCCTGGTACGCCGAGATCCAGCCGGTCGGCTGGTGGCTCGCCAAGCACGTCAAGGACGGCAAGCGGCACCTGAATTTCTCGGACTTCGGCACCTACAACGCCAAGCGCCAGGGCAAGAAGCTCGACGAGATCATCGACGAGGTGAAGGACCACGGCATGCCGTTGCGTTCCTACACCCTGATGCATGCGGACGCCCGGTTGACCGACGCCCAGATCGCCGCCCTGTCCCGCTGGGTGGAGTCGGCGTCGGGGACCAAGGGCCCGTAGGCCGGTCGCGGTTGGCGCGGCGGCGCGTTTTCGCGTTACACGCCGGATCCGATCCGGCATCGTGGCGGTTCATGAGCGCCTCCGAACTCCGCTATGCGGTCATTGGCATGGGCGGCATCGCCCAGCTCCATCTCGCGCAGATCGCCTCGCAGCCAGGGGTAAAGGTCGTCGGCTTTGCCGATGTCACGGATCCCAAGACCTGGCGCGTGCCGGACGCCCACGCGGCCGCCCCGCGGTTCCAGGATGCGGAACAGCTGGTGCGCGAAACCCGGCCCGACCTCGTCTCGATCTGCACGCCGAACAAGTACCATCATCCCTCCACGCTGCTCGCGCTGAAGCACGGCGCCCATGTCGCGTGCGAGAAGCCCCTCGCCATGACGGTGGCCGAGGCCGAGGAGATGGAGGCGGCGCGGGCCGCCGCGGGCCGGCTGGGCAACATCAACTTCTCATACCGGAACGTGGCGTCGTTCCGCTTCGCCCGCGAACTGATCGCCGCCGGCGAACTCGGGCGCCTCACCCGCGTGAACACCGTCTACCTCCAGAGCTTCCTCGGCGCGCCCGCCACGCCGTACTCCTGGCGGAATGACATCGCGCTTGCCGGCTTCGGCGCGCTCGGCGACCTCGGCGTGCACATGATCGACGGCGTCCGTTTTGTCACCGGCCTCGGCTTCCAGCGGGTCGTGGGCCTGGCCCAGCGGCTCATCGCCGAGAAACCGGACGCCGCGGGAAAGCCGCAGGCTGTGACCACCGACACGAATGCGGCGTTCCTCGCCGAGCTCGCCGGCGGCGTCGTGGCCACGTTCGAGACCACCCAGGTGGCGCCGGGCTACGGGAA
>CAZUQB010000125.1:0-6863 GCA_964622405.1 uncultured Opitutaceae bacterium
ACGTGGTCCGGCCGCTCAGCAATCCGATCAAGCCCGACAGCCATCTCCGCATCCTTTACGGCAACCTCGCGCCGCAGGGCGCCGTCGCCAAGATCACCGGCAAGGAGGGGCTCCAGTTCACCGGCAAGGCCATCACCTTCGAGAGCGAGGAAACCGCGCTCCAGGCAATCCTCGCCGGCAAGGTGAAGTCCGGTCACGTCATCGTCATCCGCAACGAGGGTCCGCGCGGCGGGCCGGGCATGCGGGAGATGCTGGCGCCGACCAGCGCGGTCATGGGCCGCGGCCTTGGCAAGGAGGTCGCGCTCATCACCGACGGCCGGTTCTCCGGCGGCAGTCACGGCTTCGTCGTCGGCCACATCGCCCCCGAGGCCTGCAACGGCGGCCCCCTGGCCCTCGTGAAGAACGGCGACACCATCACGATCGACGCGGTCAAAAACGAGCTCACCCTCGTCCTGCCCGCCAAGGAGATCGCCGCCCGCCGCAAGGCGTGGAAGCCCCGCGCCCCGAAGGAAACCCGCGGCGTCCTCGCCAAGTACGCCAAGCTCGTCACCAGCGCCTCCGAGGGCGCCGTGACGGACAAGGGACTCTGAAATCAGTAGCAAGTAGCGCCTAGCGAGTAGCGAGCATTCGGTCTATACTATCGCCCGAGCTGTCCCTCTACTCGCTACCCACTACTCGCTGCTCGCTACTTCAAAATGACCTGGTCCCGCTTCAAGTCCCACTTCTACCACCATCCCGAGCTGGGGTTCTCGCTCGACGTCAGCCGCATGGCGTTCCCGGACGAGTTTCTCGCCGCGATGGCGCCGCGGGTGGCCGCCGCGTTTGCCGACATGGCCGCGCTCGAGCAGGGCGCGATCGCGAATCCCGACGAGCAGCGGATGGTGGGACACTACTGGCTCCGCGCCCCGCAGCTCGCCCCGACCCCGGAGCTGGCGCGCGAGATCACCACGACGCTTGACGCCATCAAGGCCTTCGCCGCCCAGGTTCACTCCGGCGCCGTGCAGGGCCCCAAGGGCAAGTTCCGGCAGCTGCTCGTGATCGGCATCGGCGGCTCGGCCCTGGGCCCGCAGTTCGTCAGCCACGCGCTTGGCCAGCCGCGCAAGGACCGACTGGCGGTCACGTTCTTCGACAACACCGATCCGGACGGCATCGACTACGTCCTCGCCGCGCTGCGGGGCCAGCTGGCCCGCACGCTTGTCGTGGTCATCTCCAAGTCCGGCGGCACGGTCGAGACCCGCAACGGCATGCTCGAGGCCATCGCGGCGTTCCAGGCCGCGGGACTGGATCACGCGAAGCAGTTCGTCGCCGTGACCGGCGCCGGCTCCAAGCTCGACGCGGTTGCCGTCCGGGAGGGCTGGCTGGCGCGCTTTCCGATGTGGGACTGGGTCGGCGGCCGCACCTCCGAGCTCTGCGCCGTTGGGCTGCTGCCCGCCGCGCTCCAGGGCATCGACATCCAGGCGATGCTCGACGGCGCCGCCGCCATGGACGCGGTCACCCGGCAGCCGGTCATCGCCCAGAACCCGGCCGCGCTGCTCGCCCTGATGTGGTATTTCGCCACTGACGGCCGCGGGTCGAAGGACATGGTGGTGCTGCCGTACAAGGACCGCCTGCTGCTGTTCTCGCGCTATCTCCAGCAGCTCGTGATGGAGTCGCTCGGCAAGGAGCACGACCTCCAGGGCCGCGTGGTGAACCAGGGCATCGCGGTGTACGGCAACAAGGGCTCGACCGACCAGCACGCCTACGTGCAGCAGCTCCGCGACGGCGTGAACAATTTCTTCGTGACGTTCGTCGAGGTGCTCCGCGACCGCGAGGGCAAGTCCGCCCTGGAAGTGGACGCGGGCGTGACAGCCGGCGACTACCTGCAGGGTTTCTATCTCGGGACCCGCGACGCCCTCAGCGAGAAGGACCGGCAGTCGGTGACGATCACGGTGCCGGACGTCTCGCCGCGCACGATCGGCCTCCTGATCGCCCTCTACGAGCGCGTCGTCGGCCTCTATGCGTCGCTGGTCGGCATCAATGCCTATCACCAGCCGGGCGTCGAGGCGGGCAAGAAGGCCGCCACCGGCGTCATCGCGCTCAAGCTGAAGGTAGTCGAGGCGCTGCGCGCTGCCCCCGGCGCGTCGTTCACCGCGGAGGAGCTGGCCGCCAAGCTGGGCCAGCCCGACCGGACCGAGCTGGTCTTCAAGATCCTCGAGCACCTGGCGGCCAACAAGCCGAGCGGGGTCCGCAAGCGGGCCCGCACGCCCTGGCACCACTCCCGGTACACGCTCCGGGCGTAGCCGGCCGGCGCCACGGCGGCGGAACTTTCCGGCCTCGGCCCGTTCCCACCACCTGGGTGCTGCCGGCCCAGAATCCACCTTGCCCCCACGCCCCACCTCCTTTTAACCCGAACCAGCATGAACGCCCTTAAGAAGCCCCTATTCGCCCTCCTCCTGATCGCGCTCGGCGCGCTGGCCGGCGGCTGCACCTACAAGACGGAGAAGGACAGCTCGATCCCGTGGAGCCGTCCCGCCGACTGGGAAGGCCAGATTCCCGGCATGGGCGGCCGCTGAGCGGCCCGCCGCCGGCGCCGGACCGGGCCGCGAGTTCGTAACTGCGGTCCCGGGCTCCCGCTGCTTTCGGCTTCCAACTTGACCCGTACCTTCGAAAATCCGGCTTCCCGCCGGATTTTTTTATGAGCGAGAACGCCGCGCCCAATCCCTCCCTCCTCGCCCAGCCCGGCCACCTGTACGTGGTCGCGACGCCCATCGGCAACCTGGGCGACCTGACCGACCGGGCCCGGGCGATTCTTGGCGCCGTGGACCTGGTGGCCTGCGAGGACACGCGCACCACCGGTGCGATGCTGACCCGGCTCGGCCTGCATCGGAATCTCGTTTCGTATCACGAGCACAACGAGGTGGAGATGGCCGAGTCGCTCGCCACCCAGCTGACCGCCGGGAAGTCCGTCGCCGTCGTCAGCGACGCCGGCACCCCCGGCTTGAGCGACCCGGGTTTCCGGCTGGTGCGGGCATGCCGCCGGCGCGGGCTGCCCGTGATCCCCGTGCCCGGACCCAGCGCATTGGTGACGGTCCTCAGCGCCGCCGGACTGCCCACCAACGGTTTCCTGTTTGTCGGTTTTCTCCCGCCCAAGAGCGCGGCCCGCGTCGCCTTCTTCACGAAGTACCGCGAGTTCGACTACACGCTCGCCCTGTACGAGAGCTGTCACCGCATCGACAAGGCCGTCGACGAAATCGTCAGCGTCCTCGGCCCGGCCCGCGCGATCTGCGTCGCCAAGGAGGTCACCAAGGTGCACGAGACGTTCCTCGTCGGCCCGGCCGCCGAGGTCCAGGCCCGGCTCGCCAAGACCAGTCTCAAGGGCGAGTTCGTCCTGCTGATCGCCCCGGCGGATTTCGTCCTCTAGCCTCATCCCGCGCCATGGCCTCCGTCGCCGTCATCGATATTGGCAGCAACTCGATCAAGGTCCTGGTGGCCGGCCGCGCGCCGGAGGGCGGCCTCACGGTGCTTCGGACGCGAACGATTGACGCGCGCATCAGCGCCGGGATCAGCCAGGTCAGCCCGCGCCTTAGCGACGCCGGCATGGCCGCCGGGCTCGCGGCCATCCAGGCGCTGCTGGCCGAGGCGGCGCCGTTCCAGCCGTTCGCCACCGTGCTGGTCGCGACCAGCGCGGTGCGCGATGCGCAGAACGGCCCGGAGTTTCGCTCCCGCGTGAAGGCGGCCACCGGCCAGACCATCCGCATCCTCACCGGCGACGAGGAGGCGAATCTCATCGGCCGCGGCCTGACCTGCGACCCGGCCCTCGCGGACCTGCAGGATTTCTATGTCTTCGACCTGGGCGGCGGCAGCCTGGAATGCCTCGCGTTCCACCAGCGCCGGGTCCAGCGGGCGGCGAGTCTCCAGCTCGGCTGCGTGCGGCTCACCGAGAAGTTCGTCGCCGACCCGACGCAGCCTTTCTCCGCCGCGGCCCACGGGGCCGTCGCGGCGCACGTGCGGGAGGTCTTTCACAACGGCACGTTCCAGTTCGTGCTGGGGCCGGCGGCCGCCATCGGCACCGGCGGCACGGTCACCGTCGCCCGCGCCATCCTCGCCGCCCGCGAGCAGCGCGCGCTCGAGGCCAGCGTCCCGGCGGTCACGGTCGCCCAGCTTCGCCAGTTGCTGCACTGGCTGGGAGCCATGCCCCTCGCCGCGCGCCAGCAGGTGCCCGGGCTTCCGGCCGCCCGCGCCGACGTCATGCCGGCCGCACTCGCCACGCTCATCGCCGTGGCCGAGGTCGGGCACATCTCCACCTTCCGGCACTCGCTCTTCAACCTGCGCTACGGTCTCGCCGCCGAGGCCCTCGATCGTGCTCGCTGAGCGGCGGGCCACGCCGCCCGCGCGTGGGTGAGTCGGCCGTCAGGCGACGGTCACGGTCCGCGTTTCCGTCGTGAGCGGAAAGCTGACCCGGGCCACATAATCGTCGGCGACCGGCAGACCGTCCTGCGTGTACGAATTGTGCGGCACAACCGGATAGTCGATCACGGCGCCTTCCGGCAGGGTCCAGGTCAGCTCCCGCCACCGCAGGGTCCGGACCGGGCGGCTCCCGCCGTTGGAGTGAATGAGCGCCGCCGGGTCGATGGTGAGCGCCTCCTGGTCGAGCGTCACGGTCTCGCCGCGGCGGAACGGCAGGATGAGCGCCGCCTCGTAATGCGCCGCGGACGGCGCCGAGACGATCCGCGCGCCAAAGTCCGCCCGGCCCTCGCCCACGGCCAGCCCGATCAGCACCTCGTCCGCTTCGAAATGGAGCGCCACCGCCGCCGCCTGGTCCCCGGCCGGACGCGGCTCGGCGCGGTCCGGGATGTACGACCGGCCCCGGTCCGTCCGCCGCACCGTGGAGAAGCGCGGCATGTACTTGCTGCCGCCCGTGCCCGCCACGTAGCCGGCGCGCCGGTGCCACAGCTCCACGAAACTCTGCGTGTCGAGGACGAACCGGCTCACGTGCTCCGGCACGACCTGCCAGCCGAGGTAGCCCTGCCAAGGCCCCTGCGCCAGCCGGACCGCCGGCAGCGTTGTCGGCGTCACCACCCGGAGGTCGCGCGGTTGCTGGTCGGGACGGAATACATACTCGGCGAATGCACTGTAAAACGCGAAGCCCTGCGCGCCGTTGTCGTGGACCCCGGTCTCCTGGAGGTACGGTCGCGCCGCCTGCATGCGCGCCAGGCACAGCCGCCGGCCGGCGGCGCAGCCGAGAAAACCCGGCGCCAGGAACAGCGAGGGGCCGCGGCCGTAGCGCACGCGCACGTCGTTCACCACCGACGTGCTGCCATCCGGGAAGCTGTAGAAGTCGTAGAAGCCGAGGAACCGCCCGATGCTCGCGTGGGCCGCCTCGTCGCCCGAGAGCTCCGCGTAGAGCGAGACCGCGGCCGCCGTGACCAGCGCGTAGCTCACCACGATGCCGTGCCCCTCGGGCCAGTACCCGTCGCTCGTCTGGAACGGCAGCACGCAGCGTGCAAAGAAGTCGCGGGCGTACTCCATCCACTCGGGGCGCTGCAGCGTCCGGCCGGCCCGGAAGAACAACAGTCCGTGCCAGGTGTCGTGATTGCCGACGAACTCCGCCGGCGTCCGCGCGTATTTCTCGCGGAAGCGGCGGTGCAGGACGTCCACCGCCCCGGTGACGGCCACGGTCAAGCGCCGGCGGAGATCGCGCGACCCCAGATCGTGCCGCTCCATCAGCTCCAGCGAGCACAGCACGAAGTAATTGAGCCACTCGCCCACATGACGGCCCCATTCGCGGCCGCGGGAGAAGTGCGGCGTATGGAAGTCGGGACCCGTGATCGAGAGCACGTACTCGAGATTGCGCAGCGCGAGCTGAAGGTACCGGATCCGCTCCTCGGCCGTCGCACCGGGAATCTCGCCCGTGGCCAGCTGGAGGAACGTGAAATGGCTGAACTGGTTGTAGTACGACGGTCCCTGCGCCTTCGGCCAGTCGATGAGATCGAGGTCCATGCTCCCGCCGGGCCCGAAGTGCGGCGCCAGCAGTCGCGCCCACTCCGCGGTGAGCAGGCCCGCCTCCTGCCGCAGCTGCTCGATGGTCGGATCGGTCGCGGGAGTCATGCGAGTCAGCGGACGCCCTTGCGCGATGTCGCCGGCCGGCGGCGCGCCGGCGCAGGGTTGGCCAGCTTGCGCAGGCTCGTCACGAGCCGCCGGAAGTCCGCCGGCACCGGGGCGCGCAGGTCGAGGATGCGGCCGGTGATGGGATGCCGCAGCACCAGGTGCTCGGCGTGCAGCATCACGCGCTCCGGCGGCACCGGCAGCCGGGGGTCGGCCTTCCAGCCGTAGACCACGTCGCCCAGCAGGACGTGCCCGATGGACTTGAGATGGACGCGGATCTGGTGCGTGCGACCCGTGTGGATCGCGCAGCGCATCAGCGTCGCGAGCGGGGCGAACCGCTCCACGACCTCCCAGTCGGTGTGCGCATCCTTTCCGCCGCCCTCCTCGTCCACCACGGCCATCTTGTGCCGCTGCGCAGGGTTGCGACCAATCGCCTTGCGGATGGACCCGCTCATGAGCGTCGGCACGCCGCTGACGACGGCCAGATATTCCTTCTGGAGGGACCGCGCGGCGAACTGTTCCGCCAAGCCGCGGTGGGCCGCGTCGGACTTCGCCACCACGATCAGGCCCGAGGTCTCGCGGTCCAGCCGATGCACGATGCCAGGCCGTTCCACGCCTCCGATCCCGCTCAGGCTGCCCGCGCAATGCGCCAGCAGCGCGTGCACCAGGGTGTCCTCGCCGGTGCCGGCGCCCGGGTGCACGATCATGCCCGCGGGCTTGTTCACGGCCAGCAGGTGCCGATCCTCAAAGATGACCTCGAGCGGGATCTTCACCGCCTT
>CAZUQB010000126.1:0-6838 GCA_964622405.1 uncultured Opitutaceae bacterium
ACCCGAAGAACCGGTTGTAGTTGGTCTCGCCCGCGTGCCGCGGGGGGCGGTCGAATGGGATGAGCACCTGGCGGAAGCCGACGATCGCGACCAGGCCGCGGAGGAAGCCGTGGGATTCCTTGAGCCGCACGACCTCGTTGACAACGCGGCGGGACATCAGGCGGAAATCCCCGGTGTTGGGCGGGATCTGCACGTCCGCGATCTTGTTGATGACCTGGTAACCGACCCGGGCCACGAGGCGCTTGAGCCACGGCTCGCCGGTGCGCTGCCGCCGCTGCGGGAGGACGACGTCGTAGCCCTCCCGCCACTTGGCGATCATCTGCGGGATCAGCTCGGGCGGATCCTGCAGGTCGACATCCATCACGATCACGGCCTCGCCGCGGGAATACTCCAGGCCGGCCAGCGTCGCCATCGGCTGACCCACGCGGCGGGAAAACTTGAGCAGCTTGATGCGAGGATCCTTGGCACGGGCCTCCAGGATCAGCTCCTCGGTGCGGTCGGGCGACGGATCCAGCGAGAAGATGAGCTCGTAGTCGTCGGTGGACCCCTCCAGCAGCTCGCGCACCCGCCGGAAGAACTCGGGCAGGTTTTTTTCCTCGCGGAAGACCGGTATGACAACGGAAAGGAGCATCGCAGGAGAAGGCTCGGGTCGCCACTGATCAGCTGACCGGAAACGCGGGCAAGGACAAGTCCACAACGGGGCCCCGCGCCGATTCGAGGTTTTTTGATGGAGGGTTTTCCGGATTCGGTTGTCGCCAAGGGTGGGCCGATGTCACCAAACTACGGCCCGGGCGTCTTTATCCACGTATGACAACACTTCCCCCCGGACCGCCGATTTTTGTCTTCCAGATGGGGAAGGTCGGCTCCTGCTCGGTCCAGCACACGATTGCCGCGCGGACGAGCCATCGGGTGGTGCATGGGCACTGTCTCCCGGAAATGGCGGAGGCCACGCGCCGCGAGCTGGGCGAGGCCCTGCGGCAGGGCCGGACGGTCCAGGTCATTTCGCCGGTGCGGGACCCCATCTCGCGCAACGTCTCGGCTTTCTTCCAGAACTTCGAGCGCGACGTCGGCGCCGCCGTCGGGTCACGCGCATGGTCCGTGGACGAACTGCTCGGCCTGTTCCTGCGCCGCTATCCCCACCGGTCCTGCCTGCAGTGGTTCGACGATGAGTTCCGGCCGCATTTCGGGATCGACGTCTATGCCCGGCCCTTCGCCGTGGACCGGAGGTGGCAGGTTTATGAACAGGGCCCGGTGCGGTTGCTGGTCTACCGGACCGACCTGGAACTCGGCGCCCAGCTCGAGGTGATCTCCTCCTTTCTCGGGGAACGGCTCGGTTCGTGGGTGATGGCCAACTGCTCCGCCGACAAGTCCTACGGGCAGCTTTACCGGCAGTTCTGCCGGCAGGCCGTGCTGCCGGAAAACTATCTCCAGGAACTTGGGCACTCGCGCTACTACCGCCACTTCTGGAGCGAGGCGGAAATCGCGGACCAGGTTCGGCGCTGGCGCAGCGAGCCGGAGCGCGACTTGGTCAGGCTGGCTTCGTGAACGCGGCCAGGCTGTTCAGCCCAAACTGGAAGGTCTGGTACGCGGTGCAGGTGAAGCCGTGGTCGGCCGCGAGCGCCGCGAGGTCGGCGCGGCTGTAGTAGTGCTTGTGGTCGGCGATCTCCGGGGCGGAGATCACCTTCAGGCGGAACGCCAGGAAGTCGAGCAGCGGACGCGAGGCCGGGGTGGGCGTGGTGAGGATCACCTGGCCGCCGGCGCGGAGCACCCGTCGAAACTCCCCGAGGAGCACCCCGCGCTGGTCGAACGGGATGTGCTCAATGACCGCGAGGAGGACGATCTTGTCGAAGGTGCCGTCGGCGAACGGCAGGCGGTCCCGGAAATGGAAGCCGAGGACCTCGAGATTGGGCGCGGGGCGGGAGTCGGCGGCATCGTAGTCGATCCCGACGCCGCGGGACACGATCCCCTGGACCGAGCGCAGGAAGAACGCCTGGTGCCCGCAGCCGAAGTCGAGCACGGTGTCGCCGGGCTGCACATGCCGCCGGACCTGGCGCAGGCGCCACCGGCAGATCAGCAGGTCGAGCTGGTTGAAGTCCTTCGTGCCCACGGTGCGGTCGGTGCGGGCTACGACGAGCCGGCGCGCTTGATGCGCTTGATGACCACCCGCTCCAGCTCGAGCAGGCGCTGGTTCACCGAGCTCAGCATCAGGCCCAGCGAGAGGCTCATGCACCCGAGGAGCAGCGCCGATGACGCGGCCACGGCACTGGCCACGCTCTCGATGTGACGGTCCCGCGCGAACTCGAGCGCCGGCCGGAGGCCCGCCGCGGCGGCCACGACCAGGAGGACGATGAACAGCGAGCCGAAGAGAGTGAGGGGCTTGTACGCGCGGAGCAGCAGGAACAGGCGCAGCAGCACGCGCAGTCCGTCCGGCACGGTGTTGAGCTTGGAGAAACTGCCGCTCGGGCGCTCGCCGTAGCGGGCCTCGATCTCGCGGATCACCAGGCCGCGGTAGAGCGTCTGCACCGTCAGCTCGGTCTCGACGTCGAAGCCGCGCGAGGTAATCGGGATCGTCAGCGCGCAATCCCGGCTGAAGGCCCGGTAGCCCGAGAAGATGTCCGTGATCGCCGACCCGAAGATCCGGTTGATGATCAAGCAGACGAGCTGGTTGCCCGCGACGTGAAACCGGCGGAACGAGTTGTCGGCGTACTGGGAAAGCCGCGCCGCGACCATCATGTCCGCGTCGCCGGCGATGATCGGCGCGACCAGCTGGCGAACCACGCCGGCATCATAGGTGCCGTCGCCGTCGACCATCACGATGATGTCGGCGTCGATCAGCTCGAAGATGGTGGTGACGACGTGACCCTTGCCCTGCTTCTTCTCGCGGATCACGGTCGCGCCCGCCTCCCGCGCGAACGCGGCGGTGCGGTCGGTGCAGTTGTTGTCGAACACGTAGATGGCCGCCTCCGGCAGCTGCTGCCGGAAATCGGCCACGACGCGTGCGATCGTGTGCTCCTCCTGGTAGCAGGGGATGGCGACGGCGATACTGGGAGTGGTCTCGGGCATGCGGGCGGATCGGGTGTGGTCAGGGCGCGACCGGACCCAGCAAAGGGGCCTTCAGGGGCGGCTGTCCACTGCGTTCTGCGGGCGCCGGAGCGGGTTCACTCCGTCCGGACCAGGACCAGCCGGTACTTCCGCGCGAGGCCGGCCAGCCGGGGCAGCCCGTCGGCGACCGCGGCGATCAGCACGCAGGCCGCGAACGCGATCAAGGGGATCAGCTCGGGCAGCCGGTGACAGTCGTCGAGGACCTCCGGGAAACGCCACGCGAGCTCGTACAGCACGACGATGTGCCAGAGGTAGATCTCGAGCGAGTAACGGCCGAGCCAGGCGAAGGGGGCGAGCGACCAGGTCCAGCCGCGCCGGAGGCCGCAGGCCAGGACGGCGATCACGGCGAGGTTGTACGCGAGGATCTCCGGCCGGGCGTACGCGTAGTCGATCTTGCTCAGCTCGAAGTGGGCCCCCACCACCGCCGGGTCCGTCAGGGTGCGCAGGTCCCACGCCAGCAGCCCGAGTGCCACCGCGAGGGCGGCCCCGCCGGCCAGCCGCGCGGCGCGGACCGACATCTCGCCCGCGAGCGTGCGGAAGTGCAGCCCGAGATAGAAATAGCCGAGCCAGAACAGCGGATTGGGCCGGGCCCAGGTGTAGTAGTCCAGGACGTTGCGGTAGCAGAGCACGCCGAGCCCGACGTGCAGCAGCAGCGTCAGCCCGCCCAGGAACCGTGCACAGCCCGTCAGGCTCGCGCGCCCCGGCGCGACGCGCTCGACGGCCGCGAGCAGCCACCGCGGCAGGGCGAGCAGCAGGGGCTGCAGGAAGTACAGCGCCACGATCAGCGGGATGAAGTAGAGGGTCGGCTCGATGCCGGTGAGAAGCAGCTTCTTGGCGAGCCAGGCCGCCTGCGCCTGGAACGAGGGCAGCTCGCGCCACGTCACATAGGAGTTGAGCAGGTAGAACGCCGCCAGGCTGGCGACCAGGTAGGGCCCGCCGATGCGCGCGAGCCGGCGGCCGTAGTACGCGAGCAGCGTGTCGCCCGGGCGCGTCTTGGCCATGCCGGCCAGCAGTCCCGACAGGAACACGAAGAGGGGCACCGCGAAGCTGAAGATCTGGTTCAGGAAAAGCCCCACGTGAAACGAGGGCGTCCAGGCGTCGGCCGCGGAGGCGAAGCTGCCGCCGAAGTGGATGCACGCCACGCCGAAAATCGCGCCGCCGCGCAGGAAATCGACGTACGGGTCGCGGGCCGGGGCGGCGGGAGGGCTGGTCCGGTCCGGGTTCATGGCGTCGAGAAGCCCTCCAGGCGCAGGCTGCGATAGATGTAGAAGAAGCCCTGGCCGGACGGCGGCAGCGGGCTCCGCGTCTTGGGCAGCGGCCGGTGCTCGAACCGGCCCTTGGTCTCGTAGTGGTTCTGGGCGCCGACCTCCAGCGGGACATGCTGCGACTCGAGGAAGGCCTTCACGTCAGGATTCTGGTCGAGGTAGGCCTTCCAGTCGGGCGCGGCATTGTCCGGGATGTCGGCCAGCTCCACCACGTTCTCGCCCGGGGCGGCGACCAGGTCGAAGGCGATGTCGTGCCAGTTGGACTGGCCGTCCAGGCGGAATTCCTGGACGGTGCGCCCGTTGTGGATGAGCGCGAGCTGGGCGTGGTCGCGCACGTGCAGGCGCACGCTGAACGAGACCTTGATCCGCTTGAGCTGGGGATTGGCCGGGACGGTGATCCGGACCGTGGGTTTCTTGGCCCAGCGGAAGAGGGGCAGCTCCCACTTGAAATACGGGCCCTCGAACTCGGCGAGGCCGTCCTGGGGCAGGTTGCGGGACTGGCTGGGCAGGATCAGCTCGGTCACGAACAGCGAGGAGCGGCTGGTCGGCTGGTCGCTCGTGACGGCCCGCTGCTTGACGCGCACCGGCAGGGAACCGCGGGCGAGCTCGCGGCCGGTGTCGGCGTGGACCAGCTGGATCGTGATGGCGGTGAACGGCTGGGTGAGGCTGAAGCGCGCCTCGCCAGTCGCGGAGAAGGTGGCCAGCGGCAGGCTGCGGCCGTCCGCGAGCTCGGCGCTCAGGCGGGCAAGGGTGTGATCCTCGGCGTTGAGGCCGGAGAGCCGGACCGTGGTGTCGGCAAAGCGGCCGGGCTCGGTCCGCCGGAAATAGAGGGCGACAAGCAGATTCCGGTTCACGTCCTCGGCGGCGGTGGCGCCGGGATGCGCGGGCAGCCCGTAGTAGTCGTTCGCGTCCACGTCCTCGCCGATCGTGCCGAGATAGCGCACGCCCGCCGTGGGCTTGCCGGGAAACGCAACCAGGGTGTGGCAGGCGCCGTTGGTGATGTTGCTGAACACCGCGTCGCGCGTGTACGACCAGTGCGAGAAGACGTTGTAGCTGTCGGGATCGACCCGCCGGTGCGACGAGATGCGCTGGTGGCGCGCCAGGTTCATCAGCAGGAAAATGCGCTCGTTGCTGCCGTCGGACTGGAAATTCAGCCGCGTCTGCGCGGCGAGCTCCTGCTGCAGCGCGGGCGGCAGGCTCGGCACGACCTGCGAGCCGGGCGCCGCGGTGATGAGCGGCATGAGCGGCCGGTTGCTGTTGTAGGCGAGATAATCCAGCGCGAACCAGAGCGACGTGAGCGCCACCGCCCAGGTCGCCAGCCGGACGGCGGTCGCGAGGAAACCCCGCCGGCTCCACGCCTGGTCAAGGGTCACGCCGAGCGCCGGCGCCAGCAGCAGGATGGCCGGGACGAAATAGCGCTGGTTGTACAGCGACCACTTGTTCAGGCCGAAGTAAACCGCCAGCCAGCCCAGGCCGAGGGCCGCGAGCCAGGCGGCCGGGGTGCGGAGGCGCCAGTCGCGGCCGACGCAGGCCAGCGCGCCGAGCAGCAGCAGCGGCCCGGCGAAGCCGTACCAGACGTGGTCCTCGTTGAGGTCGGGCGGAAAGATGTAGAGGGGCGAGAAGGCGTAGGCCTCGTTCCAGTGCGGGAAGAACGTCCGCGCCGCCCAGGTGTTGAGCTCCGCGGTCACGCTGAAGTCGAACGTGAAGCGGTGCAGGGGCTCGATGAAGAGCTGCAGCAGGTAGGCCGCCGCGGTCTGGACGGAACACCCGACCGAGAACGGCTGGTTCCGCGTGAAGTCGTACTCGTGGGTCATCCACTGGCCCTTGGCCGCGAGGTTGTAGATGGCGAACGGGGCGGCCAGCACCACCGCGGCCACGGCGGCCAGGGCGAGGTCCCGGGTCGCGCGGGTCAGCGGGAGGTCCTGGCGGCGGCGCCACCCACCGAGGAGCGCCAGCAGTCCCGCGACGGGGAAGAAGAACACCACGGTGAGCTTGGTCCCCAGGGTGAGCCCCAGCGCCGCGCCGGCGAGCGCGGCGTCCCGCCGGGTTCCCGTCCGCGTCCACCGCAGCCCGAACACCAGGGTCGCCAGCACCGCGGCGGCGGTCGGCAGGTCGTTGGTGGTGGCGGTGGCCTGGGCGAGCACCTGCGTCGAGGTCAGCGCGAGCCAGGTGGCCAGCATCGCGGCGTTGAGGCGGCAGCCGCCGGCGCGGGCGAGCCGGAAGATCGCCACGCCGCTGACCAGCCACGACAGGAGGTTGAGGAAGTTCACCGCCTGCGCCGGCGGGCTGTAGATCAGGGCGGCCAGCTGGAGCAGGTTGAAGTTGAACGGGAAATAGACCTGCCGGGCGTTGGTCGTGTCGAAGTGCGCGAGCGAGTCCTGCCCAAGGTAGAACACCACCCGCGAGAGGTGGTAGGTGAGCGAGTCGTAGTTGTTCGGGGCGTAGGAGGCGGCCACCCAGGTGCTGGCGCC
>CAZUQB010000127.1:0-6815 GCA_964622405.1 uncultured Opitutaceae bacterium
AGTCGGTGGTCGGTCCCGCCGCGGCGCCGCAGTCCCAGGTGGACGTGCGCACGGCCCTCAAGGAGGCGATGACGGCGATGTACGCCCTCAATCACGACAAGCACGTGGACTACGTCCTCGAGCGGCTGAAGCCCTATCTCAAGGACCCGATTGACTGAGGAGGGCGGCGCGGGATCGGAGCGGCTGGTGGAGCGGCAGGAATTGGCCAGTCCCCGGCCCGATCCACGGACTCCGCGAAGTTCACGGTGCTTGTCAGGAGCGGCGGCCGGGTGTTTCGTGCCCGGCGGAAACCGCATGAAAGGCCTCTTTCTCGCCCTCGCGCTGGCAGCGCTCCCCGCCGTGGCGGGAGTCGACCTGGGCGCCGAGTTTTCTGCGCTGACGCTGAAGGACGGCCGGGTGCTGACGCGGGTGCGGATCGTGCGGTATTCCGAGCAGGTGGTCATGGCGCGGTGGGACGGCGGCGCGGGCACCCTCGCCTACTCCAATCTGCCCGATTCGGTCCTGACCGCCATCGAGCAGGGTCATCTGCGTCCCGCCCCGAAGCCACCGCCCCCACCCCCGCCGATCCCGGTGACCCCAGCCGTGGCCCTCGTCTCGGACCTGCCGTCTGGCGCCAAGCTGACGCTGCCAGCGCGCCGCCAGGGCAGCCAGCTCTTCGTCCAGGTGACCGTGGCGGCCGGCGGCAAGACGTTCCCGTGCGAGTGTCTGGTCGACACCGGGGCGACCATGACAACCCTGAACCAGTCCCAGGTGCCGCTGCCTTCGGTGGGACAGCACGAGTTCTCAACGGCGAACGGACAGGTTCAGATCCCGTACGCCCGGGCCAACGTGACGGTCGGGACTGTCACGAAGGAAGTTGCCGTGGCCCTGGCCCCGGGTCTGCGCATCAACCTGCTGGGAGCGGACTTTTTCGAGGATTTCCTCTACACGATCGACCTGCAGGGCTCGGCCATCCACCTGGTGAAGCGCTAAGGGAAAGGAAGGAACAGGGAGCAGGTATCCAAGTGACAGCGAGGGCGCCCGAGACGCCCGCCGGAAACAGCGGCGGGAGGGTACTGACTGACGGAGTTTGGCGGCGGGACTTTTGTGATTCCAGAGGTTTGGATGCGAGAGGACTGGAAATAGTGCCCGGACGGCTGGTGAGCGGATGCTGGGATTTTGACAAGAAATGCGGGGACGCTCCGGTGGGGCAGGGGTACGATGGGCCACATCCCATTCGACCATGGCAGTATCGCCTGCCGGCCCAACCCCAGAACCCCCGCCCTACGATCCCCGTAGGATCAGCCGCCTCATCAGGCGGTGGCATCTTGCCATTGTGTCGGCGGCCCTGGTCGTCCTGATCAGCTGGCTGGTGATCCGCTACGTTCTGAAGCCGCAGATCCGTGAAGTGACGGGTCACCGGTTGCTCATGCATCCCACGGCGGCGACGCTGCTGGGGGCGCTGGCGCTGGCGACGTTGCTGCTGGTGGCCAAGCCGAATTGGACGGCCAGCCGGTGGCTCGCCCGGATCACCGGGGCGGCGGTCGCCGGCGCCGCCTCCCTGGCGTGGGTCCTTTCCAGCCCGCTGGCGGGAGCCTGGCAACGACCGTGGGGCCTGGCCTATGCGACGGCGTTCATGATCGCCACCACCGGGCTGGCCCTGCTGATCCGTGCTTTCCTGCCGAGGGCGGGCCGGCTGCCCCGCTACTTCGGACTGGTCGGCGTGACCGTGGTGGTGGCGATTGCATTGGTCGGCTCGATCGCATGGGCCGTCGGGGAAGCGGGGGTCATGCGCTCCGTGTTCGACGGCGGATCGCTGGGTTCGCAACTGACCCTGATCCTGCTCGGCCTGGCGCTGGGCGGGGAGTTGGGAGGTTGGGACATCCTGGTCAATTTCCTTCTCTCCCCGGGGAAAGGCGAGATGGCGCAAGTGCTCCGACCCGAGGAGAATGACCGAAAGTACATGACCCTCGCCACGGTGCTCGCGGTGGTCCTCGGCTTGGTGGGGGTCACGGCCGTCTATCTTCGCCAGGCAGCGAACCAGCAACGCCGCGAGATCTTCTCGAGCTTGCTGTCGGTATCGAACCTGGCCGCGGGCGACGTCGGCCGATGGCTTGGCGAGCGCCGCGGCGACGCCAAGATGCTCCTGCGTTCGCCGCCGATCGCCGAACTCGCGCTTCGATTGGCTGCGAATTCCCAGGATGAGGCCGGCCGCCGGCTTTTCGGGGAACTGGGCCAAGGCCTGTGCGACAGCTACAGGTACGCCGCCGTCGAAATCCTAGGATCCGACCGGCGGTCGCTCATGCAGGTGCCGGCCAGCTTCCCTCCCACCGAGCTCGACCCCACGCTGGCCGAGCGCTGCCGCCGGCAGGGGAAAGTCGTCACGACGAATCCGTACGAAAATGGAGCCGGCACCTACAGCCTCGACTTCGTGGCCCCACTGCCGGCCCCCCAGGAACCATCGCAAGGCTTCGCCGGCTACATTCTCCTGCACGTTGATCTGATGGACCAGGTCCATCAGATCGTGCAGCACACCCGACTGCCCGGGCTTTCGACCGAGATCATCCTGTGCCGCCGCGCCGCCGGCGGGATCGAGTTTCTGTCGTGGCGCGGCGGCGGTAAGACCCAGCGCCTGCCCCTCCGCAAGGGCCTGCATGACCCGATGATGGCCAGCGCCCAGGCCTTGGGCGGACGCCTGGGCCAATTGATCGAAGGCGCGGATTATCGCGGGAGCGACGTGGTGGCCGTCGCCGCAACGGTGCCGGGCTCGGACTGGGTCATCGTGGCAAAGCAGGGCACGGACGAGGCGTTCGAGCCCGTGCGCCTAGAGGCCTACCATATCGTCCTCAGCGACGTGTTCATGCTCGCGTTGATCGGGCTGGTCGCCCGCGGGGCCTGGATCCGTCACTATCAGGCGATCGTGACCACCCGGGCGGTGGCGGACCGCCAGCGCGAGGAAATGGAGCGGCGCTTCGGGCTGGTGATGAAGCACGCGAACGACGTCATCCTGCTCTTCGACTCCTCGATGAGGCTGGTCGACGCCAACGAGCGGGCCGTCCAATCTTACGGAAGACCGATCGAGGAGCTGCGAACCATGACCGCGGACGGCCTGCGCGCCCCGACCGAGCGCGGGACCACCCGCTCCGACTGGGAAAAGACGAAGGCGGGCGAGACCGGCCTGGTGTTCGAGACCACGCACATTCGGCAGGACGGCAGCACCTTTCCGGTGGAGGTCAGCTCGCGCCAGGTCGACCTGGGCGGCGCGCCGCATGTGCTTTCGATCGTGCGCGACATCACGACCCGCCGGGCCCACGAGCGGGAGATCGAACAGCTCAACCGCCTGTTCCAGCTCCTGTGCGCCATCAACCAGGCGGTGGTGCAGGCCCGGGACCAGGCGGATGCATTCGACCGCGTCTGCCGCGCGCTGATCGAGATCGGGAAATTCAGAATGGTCTGGATCGGCTGGCTGAATCCGGAGACCGGCTGGGTGACGCCGACGGCGGTGGCGGGCGACGAGGCGGGATTCACCACCGGCCTCAAGATCTCCCTGCACGAGTCCGGGCCGGGCGGCCGGAGCCCCTGCGGCCTGGCCATGCGCGAAGAGCGCACCCAGGTCTGCAACGAGGCGAGCGGGGACGAGGCCGCGCCGCCGTGGCAGAAGCGGGCGGTCGCCGCCGGCACCCGCTCCCTCATCTCCCTCCCCTTGCGCCAGCAGAAGCGCGTCGTGGGCGTGCTCTCGGTCCATGCCGCCGAGCCTGGGTTCTTCTCTCCCCGCATCATCAGCCTGCTCGAGGAGGCAGCCGACGACATCTCTTTCGCCCTGGATGCGTTCGCGCACGACTGCGCGAAGGAGGACGCCATGGCCCGGCTGGCCGCGAGCGAGCTGCGGATGAACTTCCTCCTGTCGGCCAATCCGGCGGCCATCTACGCCGCCCGCGCCAGCGGCGAGCACGAGACCCTGTTCGTCAGCGAGAATGTCCGCACCATGCTGGGGTACGAGCCGGCCGATTTCACCACCAACCACCGGTTCTGGCACGAGAATGTGCATCCCGACGACCGGGCCGAGGCGAGCACCGCCCTGGCCCGCGCCGCGACGGGCGACCAGGTGGTCCGCGAGTACCGTTTCCGCCACCGGGATGGCAGCTATCGGTGGATGCGGGACGAATCGCGGCTGGCGCGGGATCCCCGGACCCACGAGCCGGTCGAGCATGTCGGGTACTGGCTGGACGTCACCGAGAGCCGCCACCTCCAGGAGGAGGCGAGGCGGCAGGAGGCCCGCTTCCGCGCGATCTTCGAGATGGCGCCCGTCGGCATCTCCCTGACCTCGTCGCGCACACTGGGCGGAAAGGAATTCAGCATGCTGGTGAACCCGGAGCATGTCCGGATCACCGGCGTCTCGGCCGAGGATTCGAGCACCTTCGGCATCTTCGAGCGGGTGACCCACCCTGACGACTGGGCCCGCCAGCAAGAACTGGCGAAGGGCTACGGGCTGGACCAGAACCGCGAGATCTCATTCGAAAAGCGCTACCTCCACCCCGACGGGAAGGTCGTCTGGGTCAACCTGATCAGCCGCTTCTTCCAGGACCCGGTGAACGGCGAGTACCTTTCGCTGACCGCGATCACCGACATCACCGCCCGCAAGGACGCGGAGGCCGCGCTGCGCGCGCGCGAGGAGATTTTCACCAACATCGTCGGGCAGGCCGGCGACGCCATTGCGCTCGTCGACATGGACACGGGCAAGTTCGCCGAGTTCAACGACACCGCGCACACCATGCTGGGCTACTCGCGCGCGGAATTCACTGCGCTCGACCTCCAGGCGGTCCAGGCCGAGCATACCCCCGAGGTGGTGCGGCAGAACTTTGTGCGGCTGCGTCAGGAGGGGTCGCTGCGGTTCGAGACCAAGCTGCGGCATCGCGACGGCACCCTCCGCGACGTCCGGGTGAGCGCCCGCCTCCTCCAGCTCCACGGCCGCTCGTACATCACCACGGTCTGGAGCGACATCACGGAGAAACGCCAGGCCGAGGAGTCCTTCCGGAAGCTGTCCCGGATCGTCGAGCAGGCCCCACTCTCGGTCGCGATCACGGATCTCAAGGGAGCGATCGAATACGTGAACCCTCATTTCTGCGCGGTAACCGGCTACACCGAGGCGGAGGCGCTGGGCCAGAATCCCCGCATCCTGAAGTCGGGCCTGACGCCGCCCGAGACCTACGCCGCGATGTGGGAGACCCTGACTGCCGGCCAGACGTGGCGCGGCGAGCTGCACAACCGGAAGAAGTCGGGCGAGGTGTTCGTCGAGCTGGCGGTCATCGCCCCGGTCGTCGGCGAGGACGGCAAGGCCACGCACTATGTTGCGCTGAAGGAAGACATCACGGAGCGCAACCGCGTGCAGGGCGCGCTGCAGCAGAGCGAGGAGCGCTTCCGCGCCCTCTTCGATCACTCCACGGTCGGCATGTTCGAGACCACCCCGCAGGGTCGCCTCACCCGCGCCAACTCCCACCTGGCCGAGATGCTGGGCCGACCGGTGGGCGAACTGCTCGGGCACCACTGGCAGGACTTCCTCGCCGGCCCGCCGGCCGTCGCGGCCGACTCCCCGCCCACCGTCCCGGAGGAACTCCGCTTCGCCGCCCGGACCGGTCGCGCTTTTTGGGGCCTGGTCGCCGGCCGGCGCGAAATCGATCCCACGGGGCGGCCGCTCGGCTACATCGGCTCACTGCTGGACATCTCCGACCAGGTCGAGGGCCGCGAGACGCTGCGCCGGTTCAACGTCGAGCTGGAAACCAAGGTGAACCTGCGCACCGCCGAGCTGGCGGACCGCAACCGCGAGGTCCAGGCGCTGCTCAACGCGGTCCCCGACATGGTGCTGCGCATGCGGGAGGACGGCCGGGTCCTGAATTGCCAGCGCTCGCACGACTCCTCGGCCCTCGCCTCGCTCTGCTGCCATGATGAATGCCGGCCCGACCAGTGCGCCAACAACGCGCTCCTGGCCCCGTGCCTCGTGGTGGGCCGGAGCACCCTGCGACGCGGGACCACGGTGACCGAGGAAACGGAGATCATGGTTGACGGCCAGGCGCTCGCACTGGAGCTGCGGTCGGCCGCCATCAGCCGCGACGAGTTTGTGGTGTTCGTCCGCGACATCTCCGACCGGAAGCGGCTGGAGACCGAGATCCACGCCATGCTCGAGCGCGAGCGGGAGCTGTCCGAGATGAAAACCCGCTTCATCTCGGTGACGTCGCACGAATTCCGGACGCCCATGGCCGCCGCGGTGGCCTCCGCCGAGTTGCTCCACCACCACTACGAGCGGGTCACGCCGGAAAAGCGCGAGGAGCTTTTCGGCCGCATCAAGGACGCGATGCAGCGCATGACCTCGATGCTGGACGAGATCCTCACCCTGAGCCGCATCGACTCGGGCCGCCAGCCCGTCGTGCTCAATCCCATCGACCTCCCGAAATTCGTGGCCGACATCGTGGACGAGGTCCGGCTGGCCGACCACGACTCGCATCGCTTCGAGCTGACGGCGCGCGGTCAGAAGGAGCCGGTCGTAACCGACCCGCAGCAGCTTCGGCAGATCCTCACCAACCTGCTCAGCAACGCCGCGCGCTATTCGCCGGCCGGGACCGCGGTCGCCGTTGAGCTCGAGATCGGTGCCGAGGGTTGCACCCTGGAGGTCGCGGACCGGGGCATCGGGGTGCCGCCGGAGGATCTTGAGCGCATCTTCGAGCCGTTCGAGCGCGGGTCCAACGTCGGGGCGATCAAGGGCACGGGCCTCGGCCTGAACATCGTCCTGCGCATGACCGAGCTCCTGGGTGGCACCATCGTGGCGCGGCCGCGGGACGGCG